>JAFWFL010000031.1 GCA_017515595.1 Coriobacteriales bacterium | reverse complement strand
CTGTGCTCTTTGACCGTTTGTCAGTCTGGCAACCCTTTGGTAACAATCATCTGTCATGATGAGCGGTAACTCTATTGGTAGGTTCCGGTTAAAAGGAGGACTTACGACATGCCTCAAATTACGAGCAACATTGAGTATGTATTGCGCATGGTAGAGGAGCGCGATATACACTTTGTGCAGTTTTGGTTTACTGACGTTTTAGGAAACCTCAAGTCTTTTGCTGCAACTCCGCTAGAGCTTGAGGATGCCTTAACTGAAGGCGTGGGGTTTGACGGCTCTTCTATTGAGGGCTTTGCCTCGCGCGAAGAATCAGACTGTGTAGCTATGCCCAACCCGGACACGTTCCAAATCTTGCCGTGGCGTCCTCAACAGCAAGGGGCTGCGCGTATGTTCTGCGACGTGCAGCTCCCGGGTGGCGAACCATATGAGGGAGACTCGCGTGCGGTGCTTAAGCGCATTACTGAAGCCGCGTTTGATGCGGGGTATATACTTAACATTTCGCCCGCTATTGAGCATTTTTATTTTACCGATTCCTCATGCAACGAGCCGCTTGACTGCGGCGGTTATTATGATTTGATGCCGCTTGACTCGGGCAATGACCTGCGTCGCGATACGGTATTGATGCTTGAGCACATGGGTATTCCCGTAGAGTTCTCACATCATGAAGCAGCGCCTTCTCAGCATGAGATTGACCTGCGTTATGCAGATGCTCTTTCTATGGCAGACGCGGTTATGACGCACCGTTTGGTGGTTAAAGAGGTAGCCCGCAGCAACGGATGCTATGCCTCGTTTATGCCCAAACCCATTGAAGGCGTTGACGGCAGCGGAATGCATTTGCATCTCTCGCTTTTTGATCTCGAAGACACCAACCTCTTCTATGATCCCAATGATGAACTGGGTTACCAGCTGAGCGATGTTGCAAAGCATTTCATGGCCGGTCTTCTTGCCTATGCGCCTGAGTATTGCCTGCTCACCAACCAGTATGTTAACTCATACAAGCGCTTTGTTGACGGTTTTGATGCGCCGCTCTATGTTACCTGGGCCCAAGCTAACCGGAGCGCTTTGGTGCGCGTACCTCATTATAAGGCCGGCAAAGCCCTGTCTTCTCGGCTTGATCTGCGCAATCCTGACCCGGCTTGCAACCCTTACCTTGCGTTTGCAGCTATTCTGAGCGCAGGACTTAGGGGTATCGAGAACGGCATTGAGCTGCCGCCTGCCCAGCCGCGCGATATTCTGAGCATGTCGCCTGAGGCAATTGAGAAGGCCGGAATCAAGCGTTTGCCTCAAAACCTTGGTACCGCTATAGCCGAGTTCGAGAAGTCCGAGCTTATGCGCGAGGTTTTGGGCGATCACATTTTTGATTACATTGTACGGGCCAAGCGTGCCGAGTGGAACGAATACTGCAGCCACGTTGGTACCTGGGAACTCGACAGATATCTCCCGGTGTTGTAGTAATAGGGGAAGATTGTATATGTATTATGTTAACCAACGTAATTATCCGCATATATGCTACCCAACTATGACCGGCGTTCCCGGCAGAAAGCGTATGGATACTACCATAAGCTCATCAGGCTGCGGGGTTTGCTCGGCATCAATGATTGTACAAAATCTCACGGGAGAAGAATTCTCTTTGGCAGATGCCATGGAACTCTCAATTGCGGTAGGCGCAAACCATAGCCCGGGAACCGACATGGGCGTATTGGCTCCTTATGTAGCCGAGAGGTTCGAGCTTGATCTTGTTGAGACCACCGACCCGTCAAAGATACGCGAGCTTTTGGGCCAAGGATATATGGCTATAGCGAACATCAGCGGAGACAGGCCCGAGGATGAACATATAGGTCTCTTTTCTCACGGCGGGCATTACGTGGTTGTTGTAGATTATGACGCAACAACAGACATGGTGACCATACTCGATCCCTCACAGGTTCCCGGCAAATTTTTGGAGCAGGGACGTGAAGGTAAAGTAATAGAAAACGGTTATATTCTCCACACACAGTTTACGACCCTCGCAGAAGACTGCCTGCCTCGCAGTACCGAGTACTATCCTGAGGGCTCAGACTTTAGAGTATGGTTAGACTACACCCATAAAACCAACTCAGAGAATGCCTTCTTCCTCTTTGGTTTTGGCTGCTGCTGCGATTAGCAGCTATCAAAAGTGTGCCAATAGGGAAATCTCAGGAGGAAATATCGCTAGAACCGTCCTCCTGAGATTTCCCTATTGGCACAATCTCTATGTTTACTCATAAAGGAAGCAGGCTACCTCGTGATTGTTGCCGTGGTCTTTGAGGGTGGGCATTTCTTGCTTGCAACGATCCTGGCAGTAGGGGCAGCGGCCAGCGAGAGGACAGCCAACGCGGTCACCCACGGGGCTGGGGATTTCACCTTCAAGGACAATGCGCTCTTTCTTCTCGAACGGTGACTCGGGCGGAATGGCGCTAAGCAGCGCTTTGGTGTATGGATGCAAAGGCTCGGAATAGATCTGCGCAGCTTCGCAAAGCTCTACCACGTACCCCAGGTACATAATCGCAATACGGTCGCTTACGTGCTTAATAACAGCCAAATCATGCGAAATAAAGAGATAGGAGATGTGATGCTCCTCCTGCAGGCGGTTAAAGAGATTGAGAACCTGTGCCTGAATTGATACGTCCAGTGCCGAGACGGGCTCGTCGCATACAATGATCTTTGGAGAGAGCGCGAGTGCGCGGGCAACGTTAATACGCTGGCGCTGGCCGCCACTGAACTCGTGCGGGTAGCGGTTGACATGCTGAATGTCGAGACCTACCTCGTGCATGAGACTCAAAATGTATTTCTCACGTTCACGCTGATCAGGCATGAGCTTATGCACAATAAGCGGCTCGGCAATGAGCTGGCCGCAGGTTTTGCGTGGGTCGAGCGATGAGAACGGGTCCTGGAACACCATCTGAATGTCGCGGCGGACTTTGACAAGGTCTTGTCCCTGGAGATTAAATATATTGACGCCGTTAAATTCAACCGAGCCGGATGTTGCTTTATGCAGCATGGTAATGGTGCGGCCCAGGGTAGACTTACCGCAGCCTGATTCGCCAATGACGCCAAGGGTTTCTCCGGCACGGAGCTCAAGCGATACGTCAGTTACGGCGTGCAGGGTTAAGGGCTTTTGGAATGGCACGCCTGTTTTGAGCTTAAACTCTTTGGTCAGATGGTTAATCTTAAGCAGAGGAACGTCAGCCGGGGCAGTCTGAGCTGTTTCTGGTTCTATCTTGTTTACGGTTTCTGCTGTCATTTTACATCACCGCTTTCGCGCACAAGGGTGCGTTCGCCATTTTGCAGGTGGCACGCTACAAAATGGTTGGGTTTGACTTCTATGAGGGGTGGAACCTCTTTGTGGCAAATCTCCTGCGCATAAATGCAACGGTTGCAGAAGTTGCAGCAGGTGCCCGTAAGACGCAGGTCAGGCGGGACGCCGGGGATGGTGCGCAAAAGACCCTTGGATTCGTCTGACAAGCGGGGGATTGAGTCCAAAAGGCCCCAGGTATAGGGATGCATGGGCTCGGCGTAGAGCTCGCGTGTCTCGGCCTTCTCTACGGTTTTGCCGGCGTACATAACCATAACGTCATCGCACATCTCCCACACAACGCCCAGGTTATGGGTAATGAGCAGGATGAGTGTGTTTGTGTCGCGCTGGAGTTCTTTCAAAAGCTCAAGAACGCGCGCTTGAACGGTTACGTCGAGAGCGGTGGTGGGCTCGTCGGCAATAATGAACTTGGGTTTTGAGCATACGGCCATGGCAATAATGACGCGCTGGCACATGCCGCCGCTCAGTTCATAGGGGTAGGAATTCATGCGCTTAACCGGGTCAGAGATGCCAACGCGCTCAAGAGCGGAGATGGCGAGCTTTTTGGCTTCGTCCTTTGAGATATCCTGATGGGCGCAGATCATCTCGACCATTTGATGGCCTACCTTGAATACCGGGTCAAGAGAGGTCATGGGATCCTGGAAGATCATCGCAATGTCGCTGCCGCGCAGGCTCACGAGCTCTTTTTGGCTCATAGCCAAAACGTCTTTGCCGTCAAAGCGAATGCTTCCGCCCACAATCTTGCCGGTACGTGGCGGCAGGAGTCTGATAATGGAGTTGGCGGTTACGCTTTTGCCCGAACCTGATTCTCCTACAATGCCCAGCGTCTTGCCGGCGTCAACGTCAAAGCTCACGCCGTCAACCGCCTTGGCAATACCGGTTGCCGTGTAAAAGTGCGTTTGAAGGTCTTTGACGCTCAGGAGTGGTTCGTGTGGAGACGCCTGTTGGGTTTTGTTCTTTTGAAGATCGCTCATATGAGGTATTCCCCTTATCAAAACAATGCCTGGTACAACGGATAACCGCAGACCGGTTTGTTACTTCTTCATCTTAGGATCAAGGACGTCGCGAATACCGTCGCCCAGGAGGTTGAACCCGAGTACGGTAATAAGAATGAACAAACCCGAGATTGTTGCGATATAGGGATGTCCGTTCATAACGTCTTTGCCGCTGTAGAGAATCTGTCCCCAAGAGGGCGTGGGTTCGGTAATGCCGAGGCCCAGGAAGCTCAGAGCTGCCTCACTGATGATTGCGCCGGCAATGCCGAGCGTGGCATACACAATGAGGGGAGATATCGCATTGGGCAAGATGTGTGTGAAGAGCATACGTATGTTGCTTACGCCAATGATGCGCGCCGCATTGCAATACTCCTGGCTCTTGACTATGTAGACTTCTCCGCGTACCACGCGGGCAAAGTTGGGCACGTTACCAATGCCTATTGCGAGAATCACGTTAAAGAGGCCGCTTCCCAACACGGTCATAAGGATAATCGCGAGCAAAATGAAGGGGAAGGAGAGCATGCCATCCATAATACGCATGATCACCGAGTCAACGGCGCCTCCAAAGTAGCCTGCAATAAGACCCAGAATAACGCCTATAGCTCCCGCTACAATGGTTCCGCCAAAAGCGACAATAAGTGAGATACGCGCACCGTAAAGCATGCGCGAAAAGAGATCGCGGCCAATTTTATCTGTTCCAAAGATGTGGTACTCATCAGTACGGTTCTTTTGTACATAGGGGTTGACCACGGTCGATGTGCCTTCAGGACCCTTTTTAATCTCGGTGCCGTCAAAAATACCGAGGTCTTCAATCACGGGAATGCGCGGTGGCAAATATGAGGCGATGGGGTCAATGGCCTTGTAATCATAGGTGGTCAAAAACGGCGCAAACACAGCGAGCGACACCATAATGACCACAATAACGAGGCCAACCATGGCCGTTTTGTTGCGGCGCAGTTTGCTCCATGCGCTGTTTGCTTTGCGCTCTTTGCGCAGGAGTTCCTCGTCATATTCTGATCCCAAACGGTCTGCCGCACCGGTAGCTCCCAAAATAGCCGCGGTTTCCGTTGAGACATCATTCGCATCTTTTACGGCGTTAACGCTGGTAAGCTTTGCGTCAGTTTGCTGAGTCATTATTTGCCACCTCCTTCGTAATTTACGCGCGGGTTTATAATGAGATATACGATATCAACAATGAGGTTAACAATCATAAATACAATCGCAAAGAAGAGAACTACGCCCTGTATGAGCATGTAGTCTCGGTTGGTAATCGCATTTACGATCATGGTGCCCATGCCGGGCCAGGCAAAGATGCTCTCGGTGAGAATAGCTCCGGTAAAGCAACCGGCAATCTGAAGGCCCAGAACTGTGACAATGGGCGGCAGAGCGTTTTTAAGCGCGTGCTTCCACACAACGCTGCGCTCTTTGATGCCGCGTGCACGCAGGGCTTTAATAGAATCCGAGTGAATGGATTCGAGCATGCTCGAGCGGGTAATACGGGCAAATGTTGCCATGGGGATGGTTGAGAGGCAGAAGCACGGCAGCACCATGTGCCTCATGACATCTATGATGTCATTTGCATCACCTCTGCCCGAAACAGGCAGTAACCCCATATCTACCGAGAAGAACTTTACTAACATCAGTCCCATCCAGAAGATTGGCATCGAGACGCCAACCAAAGCGAGGACCATAAATATATAATCGCCTGCTGAGTATTGGTGCAGTGCAGAATAAATACCGATGCACACACCAATGACAAGCGCAATAAGCAAGCCTACCAACGTAATCTGCAAAGTATTGGGAATACGCGACGCAATGAGGTCGGTTACGGGTTGGTTATACATGTATGAGGTGCCAAAGTCGCCCTGTAAGACCGCAAAAATGTAATCAAAGTACTGCTCCCAGATGGGTTTATCGAGACCAAGTTTGATCTCCATTTTTGCGATGTCTTCTGCCGAGGCCTGCGGACCCAAAATGGTAGCCGCCGGGTTACCCGGAATCATGCGGGTTAAAATAAAAGTAAACGTTACCACAATCAAAAGCGTGGGAATGATTTGCAGCACGCGTCGTAAGATAGTTTTTAGCAAGGCGTACCTCACCACCAATGGTTGTTTAACATAAGGATAAAGGTGACAGGGGGGCGGTTCTTGTGTCACCTTTTTTCAGAGAAAATGCTAAATGGAAAATCTTTCATAAAAGGTGACACAAGAACCGCCCCCCTGTCACCACACCGTGCGTCTTACTTTAAGAGTGGAACAAGAGAGCTGTCCCTCGTTCCACTCTTACTGTTTGTTTTACTCGACGTAGGTATTGCGCTCAGGGGTAATGAAGCGAAGCGTACCGTCGGTGCGCTGGTAGAAGTCCTTAACGCGCGGGTTGACACCATAGAACTTGGTGGGGTTCGCATAGTAAATACCGGCGCAGTCTTCCATAACAATCTTAATAACTTCACCGTAGTAAGCCTTGCGAACCTCTTGGTCAGTGGTCTCAAATGCCTTGGTGAGAAGGTCGTCGACCTCAGGCTTGACATAACCGGCGCCATTACCGATAGCGCTTGTCTCGTCAGACGAGAACAGCTTGTTGAGGAAGAAGTAAGGATCAGGATACCAAGACCAGCTCATGGCATAAACAGGAGCGTTGCCCGAGCATACGGTGTCGGAGAAGGTGCCCCATTCACTCGAGTTGACAGTTGCATTGATGTTGAGAACTGACCAGTAGGACATGAGCAGCGTGGCGAGGGTGCGGCGCTCCTCGGTGTTGCTTACATAAATGGTAATGTCAAAGCCCTTCTCCCAGCCGGCTTCCTTCATGAGTTCCATAGCGTCAGCGGGGTCATAGCCCGGGAAGAGTTCCTCATACTGTGCGTCATAGCCCCATGAGCCATATGGTAGCGGCAGATAAGCCGCAACGGCGTCATTGTACTGATACAGAGCTGAGCGTACGGCGTCAAAGTCAACAGCCTCAATCATGGCCTTGCGAACACGAACGTCCTGCATGGCCTCATGCCTCATGTTAAAGCGGATGTAGTTAATCTGGAGAGCCTGGGTCTCCCAAATCTCTGCGGTGCTAGAGTTGCGTACGGTCTCAATTGCTTCGCCCATAAGGTCAGTCGCGATGTCGACTTCGCCGGCAACTACCTTGTTGGCAGCCTGGGTAGGATCGCTTATAAAGACAATCTCGAGGGTGTCAATGTTGGGCTTGCCCAGGAAGTAATCAGGATTTGCCTTGAGGATGGCGTTCTCGTCAAGGTTGAACTCCTCAAGCGTGAAGGCGCCGGTACCGGTCAGGTGAATACCAAAGCTGTCGCCCCAGCCGTCGACTTCTTCTTTTGCGACAATTGAGTTGCCGGCGTCGGTAATAGCGGTGAGGAATGAAGCATTGGGGCCTTCAAGGGTGCAGGTTACCTCATAGTCGCCGGTAACCTCGGCCACGTTAAGCATGGCAAGACGGTTGTTGTCGCTGTACTGGTGCGAACGGTTGAGCGAGAAAGCTACGTCCTCAGCGGTAAGCTCGCGGCCCTTGACATACTGGCCGTTCTGGAACTTAACGCCCTGGCGAATCTTGAAGACATAAGTGACGCCGTCGTCAGAAACGGTCCACTCGGTTGCAAGCGAGGGCTCAAAGGTGTCGAGTGCGTCATTATACTCAATAAGACGGTCAGTTACCTGGCCAATGATCTGGCTCTCATAGGTGCCGGAGTAATGAATGGGGTCAAGCTTGCTGGGCGAGGAAGAAAGCGAAACAACGAGCTTCTGCTCGCCGTCAGCGAGTGCAATTTGGGGGGCTTCAACCCCGAATCCCAAACTGGCGGCAGCCATTCCGGCAGCAGCAAGGCCAATAAAACTACGACGGCTTACATTGGTCATACTCATACTCATTCTCCTGTCTCGAGGTGTTCTGCGCGTGTGCTCAGAACGTTTGCAGATCGCTTGTGAAAACCCATAAGACGTATGGGCTTTGCCGCAATCATTCAGATAATACCAAATATCGCGAACAATCTGTAAAGAAATCTTTTCACGACTACAAATGATTCGGCAAGTAGCACAATAATAGTGTACTGTGTATAAAAATAGTATGGGTAGGTCGAGAAAGGATTTGTAACAATGTTGTTACGCGAAGTTTTGGATTTATTTGATGTGCTCGATACTCCGCAGGCGAGCGGCGAAGCCGTATGCAAAATCCTTTTGAATGGGGGCGCTCATAAAGCAGAGGTTACCAAGCTTACAGGCGAAAAAGGCTCAACTGACTCTGTATATACCCTCATTAAGGGTTCAAATGGCAAGTCGAGCGGAGGAGACGCCCCCACGCTCGGTATCATTGGCCGTCTTGGCGGGCTCGGAGCCCGTCCTGCTGTTATTGGTTTTACGAGCGACGGTGACGGAGCGCTCGCAGCGCTTGCGGCAGCGCTAAAAATCGCCAAAATGAACGCAGCCGGAGACGTACTTGAGGGCGACGTAGTGGTATGTACGCATATTTGCCCTGATGCGCCTACGCAGGAACACTTCCCTGTGCCCTTTATGGGTTCTCCCATCTCGATGGTGCAGTGCAATCGTGCCGAGGTAAGGCCCGAGATGGACGCAATTCTCTCCATTGATACCACTAAGGGCAACCGCATTATCAACACAAACGGTATCGCGATTTCAAACACCATCAAGAGCGGCTATATTCTTGAGGTTTCGAACGATCTTCTCGACATCCTCACTACCGTTACCGGCAAGAACCCCTTTGTGTTTGCCTGCTCACAGCAGGATATTACCCCGTACGGCAACGGCCTGCATCATATTAATTCAATTCTTCAGCCCGCTACAGAGACAGACGCGCCTGTTGTAGGTGTTGCCATTACTACCGAGCAGCCTGTGGCCGGGTGTGCAACCGGGGCAAGCCGTGCTCAGGATGTTGAGTGCGCTGCCCGCTTTGCGGTTGAAGTGGCCAAAGCATTTGGTGCAGGCAAAGCGCAGTTCTATGACCCGCAGGCGTTTGAGCATCTCATCAAGCTCTATGGGTCAATGGAACAGTTTAAGACGTTTGGATACGGCATGCCGGAGACCTCGGAATGAGCGGCCGCAAAATATTAGCCGCTTTGACCATAGGGCAGGCTCCGCGAACTGATTTGATTCCTGATATTGAGTATCTGCTGCCGCCGGACCTTGAGATTCGTCAATACGGAGCTCTTGATGATCTCACGATGCTGCAAATAGAAGCCGCGTTTGATCCAAAACCGGGAGACGAGATTCTGGTTTCGAGAATGCGCGACGGTTCTCAGGCACACATGACGCAACGGTTTGTGGAGCCACGCATTCAGGAGCTTATTCATAAGGCCGAGGCAGAAGGCGCAAATGCGGTGGCTCTGTTTTGCACGGGCCGCTTTGGTGAGTTTGCTCATAAAGGCGTGTTTTTGGAGCCCCAGCCGCTGCTCCATGCAGTGGCAAAGGCTTTGGCCGGCGGGCAAAAGATTGGCGTGCTTGTGCCGGTACCCGGACAGGTAGAACAGGCATACGAATCATGGGGTGCGAGCGGCGTCGATATCTTTGCGACATGCGCTTCTCCGTATTTGGAATTTAGCGAGGTCGTAAAAGCCGCAAGCATATTTGCCGGTAAAGATTTGGCCTTTGTATGCTGCGACTGTATGGGTTATACTACACAGATGAAACAAGCAGTAAGCGAGGCATGCGGCCTGCCGGTTCTTTTGGCACGCTCGCTCGCCGCGCGTATCCTGGCCGAGATGCTGAGTTAGCTGAGTTAGATTTAAATTACAGGGAGGATCACCCATGGCAGAGTTTGTGTATCAGATGTACGGTGCGCGCAAAGCCCACGGAGATAAAATCATTCTTGATGACGTAACCGTAGGCGTGTACCCCGGTGCAAAGATTGGTGTTGTTGGTCCAAACGGCATGGGTAAGTCGACCCTCCTCAAAATTATGGCCGGCATTGAGACAGTAAGTAACGGAGAAGCCCGCTTGTCTCCCGGCTACACCGTGGGTATTTTGGAACAAGAACCTAAGCTCGATGATGATAAGACGGTAATCGAGAATATTGAACAGGCATTTGGAGACATCATTGCCAAGGTTGAGCGCTTTAATGCGATTGGCGAAGAAATGGCTCTCCCTGATGCGGATTTTGATGCGCTTATGGACGAGATGGGCCGCCTCCAAACCGAGATTGACGCGGCAAACGGCTGGGATCTCGACAGCCAGCTCTCGCAGGCCATGGACGCGCTGCAATGCCCGGACCCTGATATGCCGGTTAAGGTGCTCTCGGGAGGCGAGCGCAGGCGCGTAGCTTTGTGCAGGCTTTTGCTTGAGGCGCCTGATCTGCTCCTGCTCGACGAGCCAACCAACCATCTCGACGCCGAGAGCGTGCTTTGGCTCGAGCAGTTTTTGCACAGCTACCCGGGCGCTGTTATGGCAGTTACCCATGACCGCTACTTCCTTGACAACGTTGCAGGCTGGATTTGCGAAGTTGACCGCGGACATCTGTACCCGTATGAGGGCAATTATTCAACTTATCTCGAGAAAAAAGCTGCCCGCATTGAGATGCAAAACCTTCAGGACGCCAAGCGTGCCAAGCGTATGAAGAGCGAGCTTGAATGGGTGCGCAGCTCTCCCAAAGCGCGTCAGGCCAAAAGCAAGGCCCGTCTTGCCAATTACGAGAAGATGGAGGCCGAGGCGCTTGCTTCTAAGAAGCTTGACTTTAGCGAAATTCAGATTCCGCCGGGACCGCGTCTGGGAGCTCAGGTGCTTGAGGCAAAACACCTGCATAAAGCCTATGGCGACCGAGTTTTGATTGATGACCTGAGCTTTAGCCTGCCCCGCAACGGTATTGTGGGCATTATTGGTCCAAACGGTGTGGGCAAAACCACACTGCTCAAAGCAATTGTTGGCTTGGAGCCGCTCACCTCAGGCGAGCTTATTGTGGGAGAGAGCGTCAAAATTAGCTATGTTGACCAGGGACGCGAGGGCATTGATCCTAACAAGATGCTCTGGGAAGTAGTAAGCGACGGTAATGACCGCATGATTGTGGGCGAAACCGAGGTTCCGAGCCGCGCTTACATTGCAACCTTTGGATTCAAGGGGAGCGACCAGCAAAAACGTGCAGGCGTGCTCTCCGGCGGCGAGCGTAACCGTCTTAATCTTGCGCTTACGCTCAAGCAGGGCGGCAACCTTTTGCTTCTCGACGAGCCCACCAATGACCTTGATGTCGAGACGCTCGGCAGCCTTGAGGCCGCGCTTCTCGACTTCTCGGGATGCGTGGTGGTGGTAAGCCATGACCGTATGTTCCTTGACCGCATTGCAACACATATTCTTGCCTGGGAAGGCGATGACCAAAATCCCGCCCGCTGGTACTGGTACGAGGGCAACTTTGAAGCCTATCAGGAAAATAAGGTAGAGCGCCTTGGCATAGAAGCCTCAAAGCCCCACCGTCTGCATCGCAAACTCACGAGGGATTAATTCCGCTTATACAAGGCCGCGGTGGTAGGCGAGGATGTAGTCCGGACTCTCTTTCCAGAGGTTGGTACTAAAGTCAAAGAGGGCATCATAGGCGCCTGAGTTGATGAGGCTGGCTTTGGCTTCAATTTCAGAGATATTTTCTTGTGCTGCCAGCATGCTGACAATTTCCGCAAACAGCATGTTGGCACACTTGCTTTTAACCTCGTCATTCATGGAGTTTGGTTCTGTGCTCAAAACAATAACCCCCTTCTTGTTTCTCTCGTACATAAGCAACTTGATTGAGACTGCTTTTGTTGAAACATTATGACATAAACTGCTGCAGAAGTGTTATAATCCTTTTTTGTGTACAAAGCGCGGAAGACCGCGTAAGGTTGGGCGAACTGCAATGGTTTGACCATGGATAAGAAAGGGAGATGTATCATGATGGACACTTCTATTGGTCGTCGACAATTTGTACAGGCTGCAGGCGTAGGCGCCGCTGCTGTGGCTGCAAGTGCTCTGCCTCTGGCCTCTGCCGACGAAGCCCCCGCAGCAAGCGAGGACTGGCTGGGTGAGCCTCCCATGATTACTGATGCGGACTGCGCTGAAGTTCGCTCGGCCGACGTTGTTATTGTTGGCGCCGGCGTTGCCGGCATGTCTGCCGCTCGTGCCGCAACCGAGGTTGGCGCAAGCGTTATTGTTGTTGAGCAGACTGACTCCTTCACTGTTCGTGGTCACACCTACGGCACCATCAACTCCCGTTATCAGAAGAGCCTTGGCTGCGAAGTTGAGGATCCCACCGAGGTTGTCAACGAGATTTGCCGCAGTATGGGCAACCGTCCCAACCAGCGCCTTTGGATGAAGTGGGCACTTGAGTCCGGTCCTACCTTTGACTGGTTTGAGGATCTCTTTGACGGTACCGAGGAGTACTTCCTCGAGTTCTGGCCCCGTCCCGAGCAGTATGACGAGAGCAAAGAGTTCCGTAAGCAGTGGAACACCGGTATTGAGTTTGTAGACTGGGTTAACCCCCAGACCAAGCAGTATCAGAAGTCAGTAGACCAAGGCGCCGAGTATGCGTTCAATATGCATGCCGAGCTTTTGGCCAAAGACGAGAATGGTGTGGTAACCGGCGTATATGCCACCGCAGCTGATGGTTCAATCGTGAAGTTCGAAGCAGCTAAGGGCGTTATTCTCACCACCGGTGACTACGGCCACAACATCGCTATGGTTAAGGCCCTCTGCCCCGAGTTCTATTTCAGCACCAAGGGCAACGGCATTAAGATTGAGACCTCAAACGGCGACGGTCACAAGATGGCTATTTGGGCCGGCGGCTGGATGGAGCCGAGTCCGCACGCTCACATGGACCACAGCTTCCAGAACATGGGCGGCATTGGCAACGTCGCAAGCCTTATCCTCAACAAGAAGGGCGACCGCTTTGGTAACGAGGACGTAGACGGCCAGATGTACACCAACCAGATTGTCCGTCAGCCCGGTATGGTGGGCTACACCATTTTTGATATGCACTGGCCCGAGATGGTCAAGAACCAGTAGATCAACCATGGCAAGCCTGAGCCTGACGGCATGGACTATGCAGCCAAGCAGGAGCGCCTTGACCAGGCTGTAACTGAGCCCGGCGCACGTCTCGCCGGTTTCCAGACCCTTGAAGAGCTCTTTGAGTTCTTTGAGATTCCGGTAGACCGCGGTATGGCTGCTGTTGAGCGCTACAACGAGCTTTGCGCCAAGGGTCATGATGATGACTTTGGCAAGCGTGCTGACCGTATGTATCCCATTGACACCCCGCCGTACTGGGCCGCTGTGAGCATGATCGCCTCCGGCGTTATGACCGCAGGTGTTATGGTCAACGAGAACCTCCAGGTTATCGACGAGAACTTTGATCCGATTCCTCACCTCTGGGCAGCCGGCAACGTAGCAGGCGGACGTTACTACAACGAGTATCCCGTGAACCCCTGCGTTGCAACTTCGCACAGTACTGCCATGACTTTTGGCCGTTCATGCGGTTACCAGGCAGCAGGTGTTGAGGCCTAGTTTTTCTCGGCAATGTGCCATGAGAACCGTCCCAATGGCACATTCCGTATCATCAGTCGCTTTTGGCGTCAGCTTCCCATCTAGGGAAAGCTGACTGAACTCATAAGTCGTCAGACCTGTGAATAGTTCTAAATCAGAAACAAGAGCCGGTTTTAAACAGTCGGCTCTTGTTTTGTTTCAGGCTTGTTATATACTTTGCAGCGGTATTTTGATGCCCAAACTGTTTGTCGTAAAGACGGAGCTGAGTATGGAAGACACCATGAACGGGGTCGAAGAGACCTATAATTTACTCCAAAAGATCGCTACCTCAGATTTATTATGGGGTCTTCTGATAGCGGTGATTATTCTGGTTATCACAGCTATTGTAGCGCATTATGCCCGTAAGCTTATTACCAAGCTGCTCTCCAGAGACGGTGTTGAGCTCCCGTCGAGCTCCATTCTCATTAATATTGCCTACACGGTAATCTGGGCTTCCGGCATCGCGTTTATGCTGAGTTTTTGTTTTAATGTTGATATCAACGGACTCATAGCCGCTCTTGGCGTTGGCGGTATCGCGCTCTCGCTCGGCCTCCAGGATACCTTAAAGAACCTCATCGGCGGCTTGATGGTAACCATTCTTGGTATTGTGCAACCTGGCGATCATGTAATAGTTGGCTCTGTAGAAGGCATTGTGCAGGACGTAACCTGGCGCCAAACGGTAGTCAAAGATTACGAGAACACCATACACCTCATTCCCAACGCTACCATCAATTCAAGCGGTATCAGCAAAGTTGAGCCGAGTTTTATTGTCTCGAGCACACTGGTTATAAACAACGACGGCCGCGATATAGACGAGCTTCTCCATGAGATGGAAGAAAAAGCCAAGCAAGCTGTAGAAAAAATCGCCCCGCTTGCCAAAGACCCGTGGATGCTTGTTACTCAAATAGGAGAGCTTGGCATCTATGTAAAAATGCGCTTTATCCTCGAAGATAATAAATTTGCCCGAGAAGCCCGCGATGCCGCATTGCGTGCTGTTGCGCCTTATACAAGGAATAATGCAAAAGAAATGCTTCATGAATAAAGGCGTTTGGTAAGAGACCAAAAAGCGAGACCTTCTCGGCTGCTTTATTATTGCCGAGAAGGTCTCGCCGGTTTAAAGGCTCATGACCCCGATATTTTGAAATACTGCTTTAGCTGGGGAGGATCATAGGCAGAACGTTGGCGACAAGAATTACCACCACAAGTACGGGTGCGACATACTTAATCATGACGCGCCAAAGCGGAGCCCACTTGAATGATGCAGATTCTTTGACCTCATTTTCTATGACGTCAGGCTTGATAATCCAGCCAACAAAGATGCAGGTAAGAAGCGCAACAATAGGCATCATGACAGAGTTGGAAATAAAGTCGAAGAAGTCAAGAAGCGACGAGCCTTCGCCAAGCGGCTCAATAAAGGAAAGACCGTTATAACCGGCATTGATGAAGCAGCCGGCTGCGATAATGAACACGGAGACTATTGCCAGAGACTTATTGCGCGAGAGCTTGGTTCCGTCATGG
Organism: Coriobacteriales bacterium; assembly: GCA_017515595.1. GTDB lineage: Bacteria > Actinomycetota > Coriobacteriia > Coriobacteriales > UMGS124 > RGIG5691. The sequence continues at coordinate 1,665 of JAFWFL010000031.1, read as the reverse complement.
ACAATTGAGGTGCATGCCTCGATGAGCGAAATCGCGCTGGTTAAGGCAGCAAACAAGACGAGCAGGAAGAAGACGATACCAATAAAGCTTGCTACGTTACCCATATCTTTAAAAACGCCAGGGAGGGTAACAAACATGAGCGAGGGACCGGAGGCCAAAACGCCGCCCTCGGCGAGGCCAAGCGCCATAAAAGCTGCGGGAACAATCATAAGACCGCTCAGGAATGACACAACAAGGTCAAACCCGGCGATGCTCACGACTGACTGCGAGAGGTTGTCCTTCTTGCTGAGATAACTGCCGTAGGTAACCATAATGCCCATGGAGAGCGACAGGCTGTAAAACATCTGGCCCAGTGCGTTAATTACAAGGTCAGGTGAGAACTTTGAGAAATCAGGAATTAAATAATAAGCAGCACCTTCAGCAGCTCCGGGACGCGTGAGCACAAAGATGGCAATGCCCACGGCCATAAGCAGCAAGAGGGGCATCATAACGCGGTTGGCCTTCTCGATACCGTTTTTGACGCCAAGAATGACGACACCAATGCACAAAAGCATAAAAATGAGCATGTACACATAAGTAGATACGGGGCTTGTAATGAAGCTTCCAAAGAACCCATCGCCCGCAACCGCCTGGGCGTCCTGGCTCACGTAGCTCACCAAATATTTGGCAACCCAGCCGCCAATGATGCAGTAATACGGAGTAATAATAAACGGAACGGCGGCATGGAGTAATCCCACCCACTTCCAGCGGGGTCGGAATGTTGAATACGCACCAATGACTGATTGCCTGGTAAGGCGTCCAAGTGCGGTTTCGAGCAAAAGGAGGGAAATGCCAAATGTGAACGCGAGGATGACGTAGGTAAACAAGAATGTGCCGCCGCCGTATTTTGCGGCAAGCGAGGGGAATCTCCACAAGTTGCCAAGGCCAACGGCGCTTGCGGCACCTGCAAGAATAAAAGCGATTTTTCCCGACCAAGCATTTCGTGCATGGTTTTCTTCATGAGTTTGAGTATCTATATCTGTCATGTTTGTCCTTTAGTAAAGATACTTGTTATGTTTGATATGCCAGATCGCTGACAATCTGTCAGGAATTATCTTCCAAGGAATTAAACGAGCTTTGTTCCGAGGATCTTTGCGGCTTCAGGTTTGTCAAAGTTTCCGCCGGTCTTCTCGCCCAGCTCTTTCATGACCTTGCCCATGTCCTTTTTGGAAGAATAGCCACCTTCAGCGAGGATGCTGTCTATAAGGCCGGCAAGTTCATCGCCGGCAAGCTGGTGGGGGAGCAGATCTTCGAGAATCTGTACCTGGCGGGCAAGGCTTTCGCTGCGCTCGTCGTCGGTTGCGGCTTTCTTGGAGAACTCGAGGGTCTCGGATGTAACTTTGATAAGCTTTTTAACACAGGCAGTGACGTCAGCCTCGGTTACTTCTCGGCGCTCATCAACCTCAATCTTTTTAAACTCCTCGTTTACCTGGCGCAAAATAGAAAGCCTAACCTTGTCTTTTGCACGCATAGCATCTTTAATCATCTCAAGAATTTCTTGCTTTTGCATAAGCATATCTCCTTAGTATATAGATACGTACACATACAGTAAGCATCATATCGCAAATAGCCTCCGTGACAAGCCAAGAAACAAGAATCTAATTAAGAAAGAAATAAATCCACCAG
>JAFWFL010000030.1 GCA_017515595.1 Coriobacteriales bacterium | reverse complement strand
TATGTATACCTGCCCCTTTTCTAAATCCAACTGAAAACACGACTTCCGTTTTAGAAACCAATCCGGATAACTGTTACAGCCATTTAACCGAATGTATGTTTACCTGTGAGCTTATTCACAGTACAATTATTAAACATTTCGGTTCCTTGTAAGGAAGTGACGCTATGAGCCAAGAACTACAAGGTGTTTCGCAGGTGCCCCAGGATGGGGTTTGCACGCAGGTGAGCTATGATAATCTGGTTTCGCATACGCCGCGAATTAACCAGCAGCTCGCACGCTATGGCGTAAAGTTTGGCCTCTATAAGGACGGGACGTTTAATGAACGGTTGTTCCCCTTTGATGCCGTTCCCCGTATTATAGATGGCAAGAGCTGGGACTTTTTGGAGCGAGGGCTTATCCAGCGCGTGGATGCGCTCAATCTTTACCTGGCCGATATCTACGGTAAGAAGCAAATCATCAAAGACGGTGTTGTTCCCGAGGACTTTGCATTCGCGAGCAGCGGTTATTTGCCGCAGTGCGAAGGCATTATGCCTCCTAAAGGCATTTACAGCCATATCTCGGGTATTGACCTCGTAGAGGGTGATGACGGCGTTTGGTATGTTCTCGAGGACAACCTGCGCATCCCCAGCGGAGCTTCTTACCCGCTGGTGGCCCGTGATCTTTGCCGCCGTTGCGATGCCGAGACATTCCGCGGTGCGCCGATTCGCGACAACCGCGACTACGGCAAGCGTCTGCGCGAGGTTATGGATAACGTGAACTGCGGTGGAATCAATGTGATTCTCACGCCGGGACGTTTTAACGCTGCCTACTTTGAGCATTCGTACCTGGCCGAGCAAAGCGGCGCGGTTTTGGCCGAGCCTGACGAGCTCTTTGTTGACAACGAGGTTCTCTACTACCGGGATGCCGCAAGTAACAGCCGCGTAGGTGCAATATACAGGCGCCTCTCGGACGAGTATCTCGACCCGCTCTGCTTCTTGCCCGAGAGCCTTATTGGTGTTCCCAACATCATGAGCGCTTACCGCGCCGGAAACCTCGCTATCATCAACGCCCCGGGCAACGGTGCGGCAGACGACAAGGGTATTTATTACTTTGTGCCCAAGATGGTTACCTATTATCTCAACGAGGAGCCGTTGCTCCAAATCGCCCCCACATACCTGCCCTTCTATGAAGAAGACATGCGGTATGTCCAGGAGCACGCAGACCGTCTTGTTATTAAAGACGTGGCCGAGGCGGGCGGATACGGCGTCGTGTTTGGCAGCGAACTCTCGGCTCAAAAACTTGCCGACCTTAAAGACCTCATTCGCCGTGAACCCAGGCGTTTTATTGCCCAGGAGGTAATTGACTTCCTGTGCCTGCCTACCTGGATTGGCGGTAAGATGGTTCCCCGCAAGGCTGACCTGCGCGCATTTGTTCTCAGCGGCGCAAAAACAAACGTCTGGCCCAGCGGACTCACGCGTTACTCACGCGTGGAGGGCTCGAGCGTTGTTAACTCATCACAAGGAGGAGGGTTTAAAGACACATGGGTACTTTATCAATAAATAAGGTTGACCACCTCCTGTGGCTCGGTCGCTATATGGAGCGCAGCTTCACCACCATGAGCTTCATTGTGAGCACGTATGACGCAGCGCTTGATAACGCAAACGGTGCATGGCAAGGCCAGCTTGAGGAGCTTGGCTTTGACAGAACTACAGATGACCCCATCGAGTTTTTTAACACCTGCCTGTTTGACGTGAACCATAAGAGTTCTCTGCGTTACTCTATGAACGCGGCCTATGACAATGCCGTCCACCTGCGCGATGTCATTGGTACCGAGACGCTGGCTTATGTCCAGATGGCCTCCAACAGTATTGATGCTGCCGAGCATTCAGATGCTCCGCTGCTTGACCTGCAGTCTGTTCATGATGACATCATGGCGTTTAAGGGCTGCGTAGACGAGTATGTAGACAATGATGCAGCACGCACCATCATTAAGTGCGGCATGAGCATAGAGCGTCTCGACCTCTTTACCCGTCTTTCGTACCAGCTTGAGAAGCTCCCGCAAGAAGTGCATCGCTTGGCTACGCGCATTGACCGCGCGGCAGGTACAGGCTACAGCAAGGCACATCTCAAGGTGGTTATTGAAACCGTTTTTGACCCGGCTTTCCCGGGGAACATGACCTACGAGCGCCAGGGTGAGCTGCTGACCCATATAGCAGGGATCTTTGGGTAAGGAGGACATTGCCCCATGCGAATTCTTTCTTACACGTTCGAAACTTCTCTGAGTTTTTCTGAGCCGGTTACCGAGCACAGCTTTGTGCTGCGTTGCATGCCAAAATCATGTGCCCGCCAAACCGTGCTTTCAAGCCAAACAATCATTAGCCCGGCAAGCTCTATTTCTCAGCAGGTAGACGGGTTCGAGAATATCTTGCAGATAGGCCGTATTGGGCGTGAGCACGACGCGTTTGATTTTGCATCGTCAGGCGTAGTGATGGTTGATGCCGAGGATGCCCGTCCCCGCATTTTGCATCCCGTATTTACCCGTCCTTCTCGGTATACCATGCCAAATGCCCAGATAGAGGCTTTTGCTGCCGAGGTTGTTGGGCAAAACGTTATTTCCGGGCAGCCGGAGTCCCTGAGTCAGGCAGCATGCGAAGCATGCAGCGGTGACAATGCCTGGAAAATGGCCTGTGATCTCAATGCGGCTCTGGCAACCAAGCTCGAGTACATGCCGGGCGAAACCGACACTTCTACCACAGCTGCCGAGGCTTTTGAGCTGGGCAGGGGAGTGTGCCAGGACTTTGCACACATTCTCATTACCTGCTGCCGTCTTGCCAAGATCCCCGCACGTTATGCAAGCGGTCTTATGCTGGGCGAGGGTAAAACCCATGCCTGGGTAGACATATTTGATGGTGTACGCTGGCGGGGAATCGATCCCACACATGCCTGCATTGTTGATGATAAATACATCACGATTGCCCACGGCCGTGATTTCAGCGACTGCCCCATAGAAGTAGGCGTCTTCACCGGCTCAGCCAAACAGCATCAAGAAGTCCAAGTAAAAGTAACAGACCAAGCCGCTGTAACCTCAAGATAAAAATTTAGCTAAGTGCCAACCATAAACAATATGTTTTTCACAGAGGGACGGAGGGAACACACCTTCGCCCCTCTGTGATGTAGAGCCAACCATGACCGAGTGGCACAGATTCCCGTTTGGAAGATTGATGGATTGAGATTTAATAAATGCCACAGACCCCACTTTACAAGAGGACATTTTTGAGAGGATGAGTGGATGAGATCTGGCTTTTCGTGAGTATGGGTGGATAAGATCTGGGTTTTCGTGAGGCGCTCTGCCACAGATCCTCGTTTTCGAGAGGATTTTTGGGCTTCTCGGCATCATGCATTTTTAGTACATATGTATTTACCAGGTATTCTGTAAAATGGCGAGCAATCCTTCTCTTCAAAATCCTCTCGAAAACGAGGATCTGTGGC
>JAFWFL010000029.1 GCA_017515595.1 Coriobacteriales bacterium | reverse complement strand
TGGGTAGCTCAAGGAAGGTTTCAGGAGGATCGGCTCTTGCGATACGTATTTGAGTATGTGAGAAGAGGGCCGAGTATGACAGGGGACGGTGGTTTGACTGGTGGTTAAATAATGTAAAGATCGAATCTTCTCCTATTTTTACATTATTTAACCACCAGTCAAACCACCGTCCCCTGTCATACTCGGCCCTCTTCTCACATACTCAAATACGTATCGCAAGAGCCGATCCTCCTGAAACCTACTTAACAACTCAACTGTCACACATACAACCAAGGTGCTAAAAGCGAGCCGTTAGCAACAAGTTCCTCCTGTGAAACCAGTGCCGAGAAACCAGCACAATCAATCTCCACATCTTCTGTATCCCGGTTTTGGTAGAGCCATGCACAGAAGGCTTTATCAATACGCTGACATTCTTCAGAGACAAGTGACCGCTGCGGGTCATCGCGCAGCACGGCGTCATCATCATAGGTATCAAACATGGTTGCATCAATCATAAGCGTCTGAGGCGCACTGCCTTGTGTGCCAAGAACCACAAGACTGTAGGGCACACGGCCGTCTCCCCAAATACGGGACGGCAGTGCAACTACTACCTGCACTCTTCCTTGTTCAACAAGGGCAATACGGTTCTCGCGATCAACTGATGCCATGGTCTGAAGCTCAAAGGTTGGCATCAGAATAATTGCTTTACCCTTAGGAGCCAAATGAGATAGTGCCTGCTGAATCCAGGCGTATGTGGAGCGCATGCGCGTGGGAGCGCCAAGGACCCATCGGGGATCATCCTTTTGAGGGATCATCTCTGACCACGGATTTTGAGTATCCTGAGGGATATCAAGCAATACGAGATCACAGGTTTGTTGCGGGAACGCATCATGTACCAAAGCTGTTTGCTCGGGAGCGCACCCGTCTACCGGCCCATATACAAATTCGAAATCGGTCGCAGCAACAAAGCCGCGTATAAGAATCATTTTGAGCAATGCGGCTGCGCTTTCGCACTGAGCATATACATGACATCCCGGCACATATCCTACCGGTATATCTGAGAAGTAATTCTCAGCTGCATGCGGCATGTATACCGTCCCTTCATGAGGAGTAAGCCGCATAGCAAACAACCCTGCTATACCGGCGACCTCAACCGGAACCGCCGGAGCGCCTCGGTCAAGATCAAACGCGGTACGCAGAGAAAGCCTTGTGAGGTCATGTGTATCAATGCCGTCAAGAATTGTTAACCAGTCTATGAGTTGGGCATCAGTAAGCAGCGATGTCTTAAAAGAAAGATTTGGTAAAAACGAGAAACACGAGTTGTTTTGTGCCAAATAATCAAGCGCTTTGTCAAGAGCTGCAATGAGAGAAGTCCTGTCTTCTTTTTGAGCGACGTGTTCCATAACCTCGCGCCATATATCCTGAGGTACGCATTTTCGCACAAGTACAAGCGGGGCAAGTTCCCATGCCGCGTCTTCCCTTCCAAGTAGACCGGTATGCTGGGTGGCAATACATGCAAGCGGACCAAGAGCATCTCGTGAAACCTTATGAAGAACCAGGCCGCCCTTCTCGACAGCTTCCTGAACTGCGATTGCTTTGAGCTCCTCACGAGCTCGCTCGGCGCGCGCGTCAGAGTATGCCGGCAATGCCTCATATGGCTCAGGTTCAACAGGTGTGCAGTCATAGCCTTCAAACTCGCCAAAATCCATAAAGCTGCGCACAAGGTAGCTGCGTTTTGCAAGAAGTCCTTCGAGCATATTCTCATCTACGACACTACTCTTCCTGGCTTCTGCGAGTTCTTTGTCTGACGCAACAACCGCAGCCGTATAAGCGTCACGGGTTGCACGTGCCGGCCAAGGAATAGCGATACGGAGTACGGCAAGTTCATCAAGCGTCTGGAGATTATTGGCTCCCGCGATATAGTCAATAGCGTTGGGAAGCGTGGTGAGGCAGGCAAGAAGGTAGGCGCCATCTCGAGGGTCATGGGGAACGAGCGTATGCGCAAACGCGCTAGAACCGCAACGTCCATGTTCGAGCGCAGCCCTGAAGCCACCTTCTGAATTCAGCACTTTACCTGCGGCACTTATAAACAGAACGCTCTCAGCATCTATCCCGTAATCATCAACCAGAAAGCGCTCGAACAAATCCCCGTAGTACGGATACGGCCCTTTGCGCGTGACAACCCGGTTACGCGGGATATCAAAATGGGTATGGTCAACCAAACGCGTAACATAGCGCAACTGAACATCATAACTCATGACGGCAAAGCCCCTTCTTCACTGAGGCACGGGATGGTGCCTGTAAGCAGATCTGTCTGTTAAAAGCAAGTGTAAGCAAGCCGCTACGAGATGTCTATAGTGGAATCCTATGATTTCCCAGCATACAGGGAAATAATGGGATATAATCCGCACGCTGCAAAAACAATATGGAGGTTACAGGTGGGACTGGAATCTATAAAGAATTATCTAAAGACAGAAATGCCCAAATGGCCTGACCTGTACCATTTGTTTTGGATATTTGTACTTATAAGCTTTGTGGGCCTTATGGCCGAAACCATTTTGAGCCTGCCCATTGACGGTTACTGGAAGCGTCGCGAGGGGTTGGTTTGGGGGCCGTTTTCTCCCATATACGGAACGGGCGCAGTGCTGTTTACGCTCCTTTTGTACAGACTCCGTGATAAAAATTGTATCCTCATTTTTATAATAGCAGCAGTTGTGGGAGCTGCATTCGAGTGGTTTGTAGGTAGTTCCATGGAGCGTCTCTTTGGATTTGTACCCTGGAGTTATATTGACCAGCCGCTTTGCATTGACGGGTATACAAGCGTGGGGATGGCTCTTATTTGGGGAACTGCCGGGCTGCTTTGGATGCGTTTGGGACTGCCTGTTGTATGGAAATTCATTGACGCGATACCTCAGCCTGTTGCCCGCTTCGCGACAATTTTCTTTGTCATATTCATGACGCTTGACGTCGCAATGACCCTGATGGCATTCCAAGCCTGGTTTGACCGAGGCTCAGGAGTCCCTGTAGAAACCCCTGTTCAGCAGTTTTTTGCCGAGCATTTCTCGGACGAGTTTATGGATACACGATTTGAAACAATCTCAATGTATCCGGTTTTGGCACATAGATAAATTGATCTACAAAAAGCAAGGGCACAGAGTGTATCCCCCGTGCCCTTGTTGTTATTAAGCTTTAGAGCTGTATAGAATTTTAGAGTTGTGCAAGATCCTTGCCGAGAAGGTAGCTCAGGGTTCCGCATACAGCGCCAAGGTTCTGACCGGGCATTACAAAGTTGTAGCTGTTGGCATAGAAGTCGCCGGTCATGATGCCGGTGTTGTAGAGACCGGGAATGGGCTGGTCATTCTCGTCGCAAACCTGCATCTTGTCGTTGGTGCGAAGACCGCCGCAAACGGTGAGGAATGTAGCGCCCTTGCTCTTGGTTGCATAGAAGGGGCCATTCTCGATGGGATAGAGAACCTCAGGATTCACATGGAATTCCTCATCGAGACCGTTCTTTGCATACTCGTTATACTTCTTGATGGTCTCGAGAGCCTTCTCCTTGTCAATGCCGGTCATTTTCTCAACAAGCTCTTCGATGGTGTCGGCCTTCCAATAAACGGAGGTAGCAGCGATGCCTGCAGACTCGCCGGCTTCAGCGCTCTTGTCCCAGCTTGCAATGATCTCTTCCGGGGTTGAGGGCATAATGCCGTTCTCAAGGTCAATGCAGCAGCCAAAGCGCTCCCAGGAGTCCTGGGTGTAGGCATAGTTAACATCCCATACGGAGTAAGCGGTCTGCTCGGGGAGCATGAGCTTTGCCATAGCGCCATAGGAGAAGTTGGTAACCTCATTCATGTAGCGCTCGCCGTGGATGTCCATGTTGAGACCCCAGAAGTTGGAGATAACACCATGAGCAGGGCCAGAAGCGCCACCGTTGATCATGGGGGCAACAGGGTAAGTCTTTTGCCAGGCAGCGCCAATCCAAAGACCCATCTTCTGGCCGTCGCCGGGCATAAGACCGTTGTAAGCAAGCTCGATATCATAGTTAAGCGTCTCAAAGTCAAGCTGATCCTTGAACCACTCATAAGCCACAGGGCTGTAGCGGCGCATCATGTCGCGATCACGTGAGAAGTCGCCGGTTGCAAGAACAATGGCCTTGTTGGCTACATACTTGATGTAGTTGCCGTCGGAGTCCTGAGCAATAACAGCGCTTACGCGGCCGGTGTTATTGTCTTCACGGACAAGCTGCTTGGCAATGGTGTTGTAATGAATTTCGCAACCGAGATCCTCGGTGAGAATCTGTGCATAGGTACGGGCCTCAATAGGAGCACCCCACAGAGCGCCAAAAGGCTGCTCATCAGTATAGAAGTTGTGCGACGCCGGCGGAACGTCAATGATGCCGTCGGGATCAGGGAATCCGGGCTCAAGGCAGCACTTAAGACCTTTGCCCTCCATGAGGTCAATGGTCCAGTTGATTGACTCGGCTGAGTGGTTAATCCAGCGTGCCCACTTCTTTTTGTCCATAAAGTAGGTACCTGCGGTTTGCTCGGCCTTAACAATCTTGCGGGCAACCTCGGGGTTGTAGTCAATGCCCTTCTCAATTTGATACTTGGAACCAATAGCATGGTTTGAACCGCCACGGGAAATAGCGGTGGAAGAAGCGGTAACAACAATAACGTCGCAGCCTTCCTCAGCAGCAGCAACAGCGGTGCAGACACCGGCCATACCGGCACCAACAATAACAAAGTCATGCTCGATAACCTGAGAAATCTGATCCTCGGGGATGGGATCAGGTGCGATCTCGAAGCTCCACTTGGTAGCGTCGGCCTTCTCGGCGGTCATAACCTCTGCTTCATCAGCAACAGCAGTGCTTGCCATACCTGCAACGGCAGCGGTAGCAGCTGCGGCGCCTGCAGCCTGGAGGAATTGCCTACGATTAAGTTCCATTCAAGACTCCTTTCATTGTTGTGGTACCCAAGGTACCGGGACGTGTGGCACCATAACGGTTGTGATCGTGAACTGTCTATCAACCGTTTATAAACTTTTGAGCACATTTTTATGCTGATTTAAGTTTAGACTAGTAAACATATCAGGCTTTACTGCCTATAGTATGGTTTTTATAAGCAGCAACCACGGACGCAGACGGTTGCTTATACTTTGATGAGTAAACAAAAAAGGCTGTACAAGATGCCGAGAAGGATGGTCTGAATCATGGCTCTGATTATAAACAGCGACAATGCTTCTCTTGATGAAGCTGGACAATCTACAGTGACTCCGGTTGAACCTGGTACCTCTGAGGCAGGCCAGGGTTTCTCGGCAGGAGAACGGGAATCTGCCATTGTACGCACGAGTCTTGTGGGAATTGTCGCCAATATCTTTCTTGCCGGATTCAAAGCGGCTGTTGGTCTTATCAGCAATTCAATCGCCATTATTCTTGACGCAGTCAATAACTTAAGCGACGCCGCAAGCTCGGTTATTACCATTATTGGCACCAAACTTGCCGGTAAAGAGCCTGATTACAAGCATCCCTACGGACATGGACGCATTGAGTATCTCACAACCATTGTCATTGCGGTTATCGTATTATGGGCAGGTGTCCAGTCGCTCATCGAGTCTGTTCAACGCATCATTAATCCTGAAATACCCAGCTATGAAGTTCCGTCGCTTATTATTATCGCCGCTGCTGTTGTGGTGAAAATTGTTTTGGGACGGTATGTAAAACGCCAGGGCGAGCGCCTGGGAGCTGCTTCTCTGGTTGCCTCGGGTACCGACGCCACCATGGACGCTATCATTTCTTTCTCAACCTTGGTAGCGGCATTAATCTTTATTTTTACTCAGGTGAGCCTTGAAGCCTGGCTTGGCGCTATCATCTCGCTTGTGATTATCAAAGCGGGTATCGATATTTTGCGCGAAGCTATTGGCAAGATATTGGGCGAACGCGTTGACCCTGAACTTACCCAGAACATCAAACAAACAATTAACGCCATTGACGGTGTGCACGGTGCCTATGACCTGGTACTCAATGATTACGGCCCCAACAGCCTGACCGGCAGTATTCACATTGCGGTTGACGACACCTGTACCGCGCTTGATATTGACAAGCTTACCCGTAAAATTCAGACAGAGGTATACTATAAACATCAGGTCATTTTACACACGGTTGGCATCTATCCTACCAATACCCAGTCAGAAGAGCTGCGTGCCATTGAACAAGAAGTCACTGAACTCGTATGGTCTCACCAGCATATCCTCGAAGTACACGGCTTCTTCTTGGACGAGAAAACCATGGAAGCATACTTTGATGTCATCATCAGCTTTGATGCCCCTGACCGCATGGGCCTCTATAATACCATTGTTGACGAGGTTAAAACTCGCTATCCCCAGTACAAGTGGCGTATCACCCTCGACAGCGATATCAGCGACTAATAGCTGAGATAACCATATAAAGAAGCTAATTATCGTGTTTGCCAACAATAGGCATGCCGAGAAACCCGCGCGGGTTTCTCCGTAAAGATAAGTTGGCAAAAAGGTGATAATCCGTTGTCTCAAAAACATATACTAGCCTCTCAGACACATGCTGCTGGCAAAAAGGTGAGGATTCGTTGTCAGCGAATTGAGTTTTATGATTTGTTTTAATAGTGTAATATGCTTTTACCTGGCATTATATTGATTGTCGAAAAAACAATATCTGAGTAAGAGCCTGCATGAGACAACGAATCGTCACCTTTTTGTCATTTGCGTCTGTCCGAGAGTAAAAATTCTGGTTACGTGACAACGAATCGTCACCTTTTTGCCACCAGCCTCTGGCCGAGAAGCCCCAAACTCTTTTCTGAGACAACGAATCGTCACCTTTTTGTCATGCGCCTTGTGCAGAGAAGCTCGTGGTGGCGTTGTAACGCCAAAGGCCTCACTTCTCGAACAGCTTGAGGAGCTTCATTTTGAATTCGCCGGCTTTGCCAGAGTAGGGATGCTCACGCAAAGGGAGGTTAAAACGGGTGCTGCCCTTGAGCACGGTTGAGGGATGCGTAAACTCTCTGAATCCCCATTCGCCGTGGTACGCCCCCATGCCCGAGTGGCCCGTGCCGTTAAAGGGCACACCTTTTACCATCATATGAAGGCAAACCTCGTTAATGCATCCGCCACCGTATTGCTGGGTTGACATAACCTGCTCAGCCCATTTGATATCTGAGGTAAAGATATACATGGCAAGCGGGTGCTCCCGCTGTGCTATGGTATTGAGGACATCCTCAACATTTGCGTCGTCAAACGGTACAACAGGCAAAAGCGGGCAAAAGAGTTCGTGCTGAACAATATCTTCTTTGATTTCTATGGGGTAAAGAATAGTCGGCACAAAACGACGGGTCTCGGGATTGCCGGTTCCGCCAAAGATAACTCTGTCGCTGTATTCAACCGTCAGACGTTCGCACTTGGCATATGCCGCACTTGTAATCATCTTAGGATAGTCTGGGTTTTCTTCAGGCTTATCGCCAATTTGCCTGGTGAACTCGCGCTTTAGTTCCTCCAAAAACTCAGAAGCAACCTCTCTTGCAACAGCGATCTGGTTAATGTTGATGCAGATTTGGCCGGCATTGCACAGCTTGAAAAATGCAATTTTTCGCGCAGCGTCCTTGAGATTGGCATCTTTGCGGACAATACACCAGTTGCCGGTTTCTCCTCCAAGCTCAAGCGCCACAGAAGTAAGGTTGTTTGAAGCTGCTGCAAGTACATGTTTTGCAGTCGCGGGAGAACCGGTATAAAAAATCTTATCAAACCGCTCTTCAAGGCACATGTCTGCCACATCATGCCCACCGTCAATCACGGTCACATATTCTTGAGGAAACACGTCACTTATAAGCTTGCGAAGCACCTTGGTGCTTTCTGCAGATTTAGAACTCGCCTTAATAACAGCTGTGTTGCCTGCAGAAATACTTGCCGCCAGAACGCCAATGGTAAGAATTACCGGGAAGTTAAACGGGCTGATAATAAGAGATACTCCATAGGGCATCTTATACACTGTAGTCCGTACGCTGGGGAAACACATCAACCCGCTCAAGTGCTTCTCGGGTTTAGCCCACCGCTTAAGCCCATGAATAATCTCATTGATCTCAACAATAGTGGGGCCAATATCACACAGGTAAGCTTCGATTTGGCTCTTAGACAAATCCTCATAGAGAGCTGCTTGCAGCTCCTCTTGGTGGTCAAAAACGGCCTGCTTGAGCTTTTTAAGCTGCTCTATGCGCCATGCGACATCAAGGGTTTCTCCGCTTTTAAAGTATGCCCGCTGCCCCTCAACAAGTGCATGAATTGATTCCTGGGTGTATTCCATGTTTACTTCCCCGTTCTTATATGATCGAGAATCCCGCGTATTTCGCCGTCACTGAACGTCTTGGGCGGCGAGTAGTTTATAGAGTCGTTATCAATCATTTGAACAAGGTGATTATACCCTTCCTCTTGAATCTCGTCGCAGGTTGCTTCCAGACCACACAGCTTAAGCAGGTTCTTGGGAGCCGCAAGCAGCGCTGCTGACGCTGTTGCCACATCATCTGATTTCTGAGCAAAGCCGCGGTACACGCCAACGTCTGCAAGGTCTTCTCGGCATTATACCGATATCAGCATAATGCCGAGAAACCCGCGCGGGTTTCTCGGCATTCAATGCTTTACTGACTTTGTGTTTTAATGCGGAATATTACCAGAGGTCAATTGCGTGAATGGCGGTCTCGGGGTCATCCCAGGCGAAGGCGCCGTTGGCATCGCGGAAGTAATCCTCTACCTGCGCAAAGGTGCAGGGATTGGTGGGCTCGGCCTTGCCGAGGGCATGGAGAACCGTGTAGCGGCCGCCGGCGAAGCAGTGGCTGTTCGAGAAACCGCCGGGCATGGTCCAGTTAATGCCGCCGCAAACATTGTCGGCGTCAACACCGGCGCCGTAGAGATGAGGAATGACGTTACCGTCGCTGTCAACGGCCTGGTAATTGGAGTCTACCGTGAAGCCGCCGTTGATGTCGGCGATGCCGGGGATGTCGCGGATGCAGTAGAACGGTGCGGTCTCAATCTTGTAGAGCTTCCAGCTCTCTACACCAAAGTCATCATCATGACCCTGTTCTACAAGCTCGTTGTAGCGGTCAATTGATTTCTTGGCAGCTTCATAGGGAAGGCCAACCTCGGCACAAAGTTCCTCAAGGGTGTCAGCACGATGGAATGCCTTGTGGAAGTCATAGATTGAGGTGGGCTGGTCATTATCAATGCAGGAATCAAGCATTGCGTGAGGGATAACCGGCTGCATTGAGGGGTCGGTATATTTCTGGTCATACTCGGAGTCAAAGATGCGGTAGATTACGCACTCTTCACCCTTGGGATAGTGCTCGGCAAGCGGGCTGTTCCAAGCGGTGAACTTGGTTTCCTCGTTCATAAAACGCTCGCCCTGTGGGTCAAGAATCAGAAGCGGGGTCTTGAAGAACCAGGGAATAACTCCATGGACTGACTTTGCATGGCAAGGCGGAGCCATGCGGGCGCCGGCAAGAATGCCAAGGATGTGGCCGTCACCGGTGCGCTCAACGGTAAGGGCGTGGAACTTGCCGCACATATCGCGTGAATAATGGTCCATAAGACCGTCGTTGTTCATATAGTCGCCCGCGCAAAGAATAACACCCTTGGTGGCGTTAACCTTGATGTAGGTGCCGTCAGCACGCTTACCAATAACAGCGGTAACGGTCTTATCGGCATCCTGGACCAGCTGTACGGCCGGGGTGCTGTAATAGAACACGGCGCCCTGTGCCTCGGCGGCTTCGGCCAGCACGTTCAGCATGACCTGGTTGCTCAGACTTGCCGAGATCTCTGCAACTGCGCATACGTCACCGTCTTCATAGACTACAGAACCGCTGGTCTTGTAGGTAATGTCCTCGTACCCATACTGTATGGCACGCTGCATAACCCAGCTCACGGTCTCGGCAGAATGGTCAAAGTGATGCTGGAACAAGTCCCTGCGAATTCTGTCGCTGTTGGCCTCACGCCAGTCTTGCATCCAGCGCTGCATGCCCGAGGGGGTTGAGTATTCTTTAACAACGCAGCTTGCGCCATAACCGTTTGCCATAGCAATTTCTTGCTTTTGGAGGCAGGCTACGCTTGCGCCTTCTTCGACAGCGGTAAGAACAGCAGGTACACCTGCACAACCGGCGCCTACAACAACAATGTCGTAGGTAGCTTCCTCGGCAAACTCGGTGATGGGCTCAAGCTCAACGCAGCTTCCGGCGATGTCGGCGGGAGTGAGGTCTACCGGGAGCTCGATCTTTGCAGCAGCTTCATCTGCAAATGCTGCAGTACCTGCAAGAGCGGTACCGGCGGCGACAGCGGCGCTTGCGGTAACAAACTGCCTACGGTCAAGTTGATTCATGAATACTCCTTTCGGTTTTGAGAACACATTCGCATAAGACACACTCTTGCTCTTATGCGGTCAGGACATAGACATAAGAAAACGTATATTACTTATGTAGTTCCAAACGCAGGTATTATAATGAATATATTGGGTTTAGGTTAACATGATTTTGGGGTGATTTTGGGTTTATGCGAAGTGAGCGCCTGTATAATATAGTACAGAATGTATTACTTAGTTATAAGAAGTAATACTAATATGTCTAATCTTCATGTTGTACAGGATGAGTATCGTGCTATACTTGCCACAAGGATTATTCGATTTTAAAGAAAGGTGTCAGGCATGAAAATCCTTAGTTTTATCCTTGGCGCTGCATTGATTGCCGGCGGAGTTTATTGTCTTTCTACCCCGCTTGCGACTTTCGCTACTCTTGGCTGGATTGTTGGTCTGGCTATGATCATTGAAGGAATTGGCAGTATTGTCACATGGTACCAGCGACGCGTGCTGGGTTTGGCAGACGGCTGGACGCTTGCCGGCGCTATAGTTTCGATTATTCTCGGCGGGTTTATTGTGGGAAGCACTGCATTCCAGTTCGCTGTTGATACTTTTATTGTTTACCTTGTAGCCGCATGGCTCATTGTAAGCGGCGCAATGCGCATTATTGCAGCCTTTAAGCTGCGCGCGGTGCATCAGACCGGTCTTGAGCTTGGCAAGCACTGGGCATGGGTTTTGATTGCAGGTATTTTGATTGTTGTTATGGGTATTATTTGCCTTGGACATCCTATGTTTACTGCCATTAGTATTGGTGTCCTCATAGGTATCTCGCTTATAGTTACCGGATGCGGCATTATTGCGATTGCTCTTTCTGTAGATTAAACTCGTTTAACAAAAAGTGATCATGCCGAGGTTAACATTGCATTTAACCTCGGCATTTTTCATTTTGACCTCAACATCATTCTTTATGGGTTTGTTATTAGTTCAACCGCGACGCTCAAAAACAGGATTGTGAGTACGGCAATAAACATGGGACGGATGACTTTCGCACCTTTGGTGAGCGCAAGTCTTGCTCCAAAAAATGCGCCTGCAGCGTTAAAAATCGTAATGGCTACTACAAAGTCCCATGCTATTAAACCTTCTGCCACATATGTTGCTGTAGCTACCACTGAAGAAAACGTAACTACCGCCTTAACATTGCCTGAAGCCGTGACCAAATCAAGCCTGTCGGCCAGAGCAAATGCCAAAAGCAAAAAAGTACCCGACCCAGCGCCATAAAAGCCCTGGTATGTGCCAAGAATCAGGCCAATTAAAATGTTTGTGATCACAAGGCGTTTTGGGCTTAAGGTGTCAACGCGGTTCTCGGCGCCTATGTCATGTTTTGATAAAACAACTACCGCAACAATGGGAACCAGAACAATCATGATAATACGCAGGATATGCTCGGGCGTTATGATGTTAAGACGGGCGCCTAAAAAAGCCCCAACCATGCAGGCCGGGATACATATTATTGCGCTGGGCCAATGAATTTTCTTTTTGAGCGCAAACTGAATCAAAGCAATGACGCAGCCGGGAATGGTGGAACATTGGGATGTTCCCATAATGTAGTGTGCGGGGAACCCCACCGCCATAAACGTTGGTAAAGAAATTAATCCTCCGCCGCCTGAAATGGCATCAATGAGCCCCGCCAAAAATGATGCGGCACAAAGCAACACTCCCGCTAAGCTTAAAACCGTCAGCCCTTCCACAAAGCTCCTTTGTATCTCCGGCAATTGTTATAGAACATATTTTATCACCGGTTTCATGATGTTGCACTCTAGATAATCATGAGCACAAGTTCCCAGATAATGGGAACAAAGAGGGCGGGGAGCATGTTGCCTACACGTATGCGCCAGCTGCCGGCGTCTGAAGCGAGCAGGTTTACGCCAACGGCAGCTATGAGCACGTTGCCTACCATGCCCAAACCAACAATCATGCCCTCTGTCATAACATTGCCTGCAAACATGCCAATGAGGACAAATAATGACTGGTATACAAAGAGCGGCAATGCCGAGAAAACCACGCCTATTCCCATGGTTGAGGCATAGACCAGTACAATCACAAAGTCAAGCGCAGCTTTTGCAAAGAGAGTCGAAGGATCGCCCATACCGTCTGCAATGCTGCCCACAACCGCCATAGCACCTACGCAGATTGTGAGCGAAGAGGTAACAAACCCCTCGGTAAACCTTGATGCGGTGCCACCTTTATCCACTTTTGCCCGCAGCGTCTCGCCAAGCTTCTCGACCTTGTCTTCAATATTAAGCGCCTCGCCAATCACAGTGCCTATAACAAGTGAAGCAATAAGCAGCATGGTACCTGAGCTTGTTATTGCGTAAGCTCCGTCCTCGAGCGCAACAGGTATGAGCATGTTTTGCAGCGCACCGACTACACCAATGACAATCACGCAAAGACCCATCGCCTGTATAAGCGTGCGGCACAGTCTTTGAGGCAATCCCCGTTTAAGCAGCATGCCCAAAAGGCCGCCGGCTATGACAGCAACAGCATTTACTATGTTCCCCAAAAACGGCATAACAATGAGCTCCTTTACCAGGCGAAAAGCTTTATTTTGGCTTTATGAGTCATTGGGATGGTTCTCTTGACTCACTCACACAATATTATCGCATATAAAATGTGGCTAAATAATGGTGAATAAGTCAAGAGAACCATCCCAATGACTCATAAATGAAGCTCCTCAAACTATTCGAGAAGTGAGACCTTTGGCGTTATAACACCACCGCGAGCTTCTCTGCACAAGGCTTATGGCAAAAAGGTGACAATCCGTTGTCTCAAGGTCTCTTTTTTAGCCTTTTGCCGTTGTAAAGTGGCAAAAAGGTGACAATCCGTTGTCTCAATCAACCTACTACAAGGGTACCTCTCGGTTAGCATAATATATATCACCAGCTAAATGCATATATCGTAATTAAACTATATTTTCTGAAGACATTCACTAACAACGAATCATCACCTTTTTGCCAGCTCGTCCTTGCTGAGAAACCTAAACGGGGTTTCTCGGACAACGAATCATCACCTTTTTGCCACTATCTCTGATCGAAAAACCAAAGCATGCATTGTTTTGTATTAAACTCACAATGCCGAGAAGCCCGCGCGGGTTTCTCGGCATTACACTGTTTTACTGCTCTTTGTTAATACAGTTCCACCGCTTAGCAGCGGAGTTCGCTTTTACAGGCTTGCGACGTACCTGCCGGTTACGTAACCCTGGGTATGGCAGCGGCCAAGGGAGAGGCCGGGGACGGTCATGGGATAGTCGGGTGAACCGTAGAAGTTACCGGCGAGGTTACCAATGGCATACAGGCCGGGGATTGCTTCTCCGTTTGCATCGACAACAGCCATATGCTCATCAACGTTTACGCCCTTCATAATGGCTGAGAGGCCAATGTGGCGATGCATGCCGTAGAACGGCGGGTTCTTAACCGGTACGAGCCACTGGGCATCCTTGCCAAAGTCCTCGTCGGCGCCAAGCTCGCAGAGCTCGTTGTAACGCTCGACGGTCGCGACAAAGTTCTCAGCATTGATGCCGAGCTTCTCGGCAAGCTCTTCCAGGGTGTCGGCCTTGTAGGTGTTAATGAGGCCCTCATAAACACCCTTGTGCTCCTGATCTTCCTCGGGCATAAAGTCCTTCATGGCTTCCTCGTCAAACAGCTTGCCGGGCCAGTTGGCGCATGCGGTCATGTAGTCTGCGTCAAATACCTGGGTATACCAGCCGCAATCCTTGGGACCGTTGAGGAAGTTTGCCATAACGGCCATCTCGCAGCGCTTCTCGTTGCAAAAACGGGTTCCGTCGTCTTTAACTGCGAGGAAGGGCATGTCGCACATAGCGCCGGGGCCTGCATCAAAGTCATGGAGAACCTTGGTTGCGCAGACGTCTTCCATAACACCGCCGGCCCAGACAATCATCTTGTGGCCGTCGCCTGTTTTGTTGAACTGCTTGCGGTAAATGTTGCTCAGCTCGGGAGCATAGTAGCTCATCATGTCGTCATCATTCATGAAGTCGCCTGTTGCAACAATAACGCCCTTAGCTGCGTTGAAGAGGACATAGGTGCCGTCGGCGCGCTCGGCGATAACACCGGTAACACGGCCTGACTCATCTTTTACGAACTGCTTGCCGGCTGTTTCATAAAAGACCTCAAGGCCCTGGCTCTCGGCATAGGTAAGAATATCAGCCATACCCTTGCCGGTGTTATACGGCTTGGGGCCAAAGTCGAATGCGAAGTAAGAAATATGATAGCCGTCTACCTGCTGAATGGCAGCGGTCCACTTCATGGTTGCGTCAACCATCTGTGCGCCGGCCTTCTCGCCCAGGTTCCAGAGCCAGCGAAGAGCTTCGCCGGAGTTATGAGCCCAAAGGTCAACCTGGTCGCGACGGCTGCGATGTGCGCAGTCCTGGTTAATGAGCGACTCAACGGCAGCTACACCGGCCGGCTCGGACTCGTCAAGAAGGATGGAGTCAGAGGTGTTGCCCTGGCTGATGGCGGTAGACTCTTTTTGAATAAGAGCAACGCGTGCACCGGCTTCATAAGCGCTGATAGCTGCCGGTACGCCCGATGCGCCTGCGCCGACTACAACAACGTCATAGTCAAATTCCTCGGCGATATCAGTAATTGCTTCAGGCGCTGCAAAGAATGCGGGAGTGGGGGTTGTGTTGGGAACACTGGGACCCTCGGCTGCGAGAAGAGCCTGCGGTGCAAGGGCACTTGCGGCGGCAATTCCGGCTGCTCCGGTGATGAAGCTACGACGATCAAGAGAAGTTGTCATAATAAAATCCTTCCTTTTGCTAGTTCTCTGTCACAAATGAGACGTTTTATTTGTACTCACGTGACCGTGTTTGCGCATGCTCTAAAACGTGACCGCACGGTACGGTTTTAATGCGCGTGACGGTGAGCATCCTATGCCAGTTTGTAAAACGTTTCTATAGTTTTCTGGCTATTACCGGGGGCATAAATATATAACCCCCCATGTAACCCCCTCGTTAATCTGCACTAATAGGGTACACACGTTTTGTCTTCATATGAAGTTCTCGTTAAAGAATCTCTGACTCATACCAAAATAAAGTATTCTTATAGAGATAAACTTATTTGCGGGAGACCCTATGAATACGTTCGATACGTCACACGAACATCAGACAAAGTTCAATGCCGAGACACCCTCAACAGACTCTGTCCCGGAAAGCGCCGAGCACTCGCTCAAAAAGGTCTTCTTAGGCATTTGCTGGTTCTTCACCGGGCTTGGCGTATACCGGGCATGGATTGAGATTTGCTTTGTGGGTACGTTTGTGCCGTTCCCGGAGGGCTATTGTCTGCGCGACCTCTTTGACCTTGCTTGCATTATAACTTTGTTGTCTTGTGTTATCGCATCGCGGCAGCTTTCGCCTTTGACTTCGCATGTATGGGCCAAATGGGTTGTGGTAGTTTCAATGACAGCTTCGGCTGCAATGGGTTTTGCCGTTATTTGGTTTCCGCAGTTGATTGATGTGTTTGCTATCCCCGCGTCTCTCTTGGGCGGCGTTGGCGTTGGCTTTATGATCCTCTTTTGGTCTGAGCTTTACGGGTGTCTCAACCCCATCAGAATCGCACTTTATTATGCATTAAGTCAGCTTGTAGGCGCGTTTGTCATTTGGACATTCAAGGGATTTGAGCTACCGTGGCTCGCGGTTTATACCTGTGCTTTGCCGGCTATATCGCTCGGAATGCTCTATGGCGCGCTTGGGACCTTGCCCGTAGAACAGCTGCCTCACCGTGTACCGGTGCAATTTAGTTTTCCCTGGAAGCCGGTTGCTATGGTATGCGTATATTCGTTTGCCTTTGGGCTTCAGGAGTCACATACATACGCATACTTTGGCCCGCACTCCGGCTTTGGAATGATTACCTCGGCGCTTATTGTTTGTATAGGAATTCTTATCCTGAGCCGGTGGATAGATTTTGGCGCCATTTATTCTCTGTGGCTGCCGGTTATGATGATGGTGCCTTTGCTGCTGAGCCTCGTGGGATCCTTTGGCGATGCAACAAGAGGATACTTTATTAGTCTCTCATACGGCGCGGCAGAACTCTTTATGATGACCATGATAGGCTCAATTGTGTACCGCTACGGCGCAAGCGCTGTTTGGATTTTTGGCATAGAACGCGCTGTCCGTATGGTAGCAATGGCATGCGGCCGGGCTGCCCAAACCGTTGCCCACGGCTGGCTTCTCATTGCTTTGGTGAGCATTCTTGCAGTTATAGGGTTTGTGATTATTGTCACCGAGCGCAAGCTTACCTCTGACTGGGGTATCGAGATTCATAAAGATGATGCGCTTTATGAGACAGCTTTGCGAAACGCCCTCGGCAGACGTTGTGCAGAACTTGGCCGGGAAAAGAACCTTACCCAGCGCGAGGAAGAGGTTCTTTTGCTGCTTGCCCAGCATAAGACAGCTTCAGATATAGAAAACGAGCTCTGCGTCGCTCACGGAACCGCAAAAGCCCACATTCGCCATGTATATCGCAAGCTTGATATACATTCCCGCGACGAGCTCTTTAGCCTCGTATATAACACAGACGACAAACGGGAAGCCCCGTCAGGGAGCGCTCACTAAGCACAATTACCGCTATACAAACAAACGGAGACCCCGGACAATTCTTTGCCCGGGGTCTCCGTTTGTTTAAACCTGAGTAATCAGTCTCTGCCGTACAAGTTCAGCTTATGCAACCAGGAAGAACTTGATAAGGAAGATGGCTGCAAGAATATAGGTAAGGATATAGCGCTTCTCAGCCTTACCGGTGCAGACATTGATTACCGAGAACGCAATAAGACCAATACCAATGGCATGGCCGATGGAGCTCGAGATAGGCATTGCGATAAGCATCAACGCTACCGGAACAACATGCTCAAAGTCATCAAAGTTGATGTTCTTGAGACCGGAGAGCATGAGAATACCTACATAAATAAGGGCTGCGGAAGTTGCGGCTGCAGGAATAATTGCTGCAATAGGAGCAATAAACATGCAGAGCAGGAAGATGATACCGCAGGTCAATGCTGTAAGACCGGTGCGGCCGCCGGCCTCAACGCCCGAGGCGCTCTCAACAAATGTGGTAACGGTGGAGGTACCGGTGCATGAACCGACAACAGTGCCAATAGCGTCGGAGAGAAGAGCCTGCTTCATTTGAGGCATCTTGCCTTCTTCGTCAAGCATACCGGCACGGGAAGCGGTACCAACAAGCGTACCGATGGTATCGAACATATCGATCATGCAGAACGTAATGATAAGGGTAATGACGGTAAACCAGCCAAGCTCTATGAAGCCTGCAAAGTTAAACTTCAGAAGCGTAAGGTTGGCCATGTCGCCAAAAGCGGGGAGCCAAGAAGCGGTTGCGAGGTTTGCAAACGGGTCGGTACCCAGGAAGGTTGCCTGACCAATCCAGTAAATAACCGAAGCAATAAGCATACCGATAATAACGGCAGCTTTAACGCCCCTGTGAGCCAAAAGGATGATCACAAAGAGGCCAATAAACATCATGATTACCGAAAGAACCATAACGGGATAAGCCGTACCCATGGTGTCAGCTGCATAGGTAGCGGTCAAAGAACCAAAGAAGTCCTTCAAAACAAAGAACTGGTTAAAGTTTTCATCGGCGATATAAACATTTGAACCCAAACCGATGTTCAAAAGCATAAGGCCAATTGCGGGAGCAATACCCATACGCACGCCATACGGAATGGCTTCAACAATCTTCTCACGAATATTGCACAGAGTGAGAATGATGAACACAACACCCTCGGCAAGTACAATAATCAACGCGGCCTGGAACGACGCGACATACGTCATACCGGTAAGCGTTACGATTTGGGTCACAACAACCGCGAAGAAGCTGTTGAGGCCCATGCCCGGGGCGAGGCAGAACGGCTTGTTGGCAAGAAACGCCATACAAACCATAGCAATGCCTGATGCCAAACATGTTGCCAGGAAGACGGCGTTCCACAACTCCTGACCACCGGCGCCGTAGCCGGTAAGGATGTTGGGGTTCAGGGCAATGATGTACGCCATTGTCATGAACGTCGTGAGGCCGGCAATGATCTCGGTCTTTACCGAGGTCCCGTGCTCTTTGAGCTTAAATAACTGTTCCACCTGCGTCTCCTTTAACTCGGCGAATAAAAAAGAACACAAGTGGGTATTATAGAACTTTCATTTGTCAAATGTCACGCAAATGGAGGATTTGTTGACATATGCAAATTAGGGCATTTTTACGCAAGCACGCCATGCCGCTGGTTGCTTTGCTCGCGGCAGCCATAAGCTGCTTTTTTGTAAAACCAGACGCTGAATACGCCTCTTACATTGATGTGAACACGCTTGCATGCCTTGCTTCAGTGCTTGCGGTAGTTGGATCGCTGCGCACAACCGGCGCCATTGAAGCCCTGGCACACCGGATTACCCGTATTTGCAAAAATCCCTATACCCTTGTATGCGCAATTATTGCGACAACGGGCATTATCTCAATGTTCGCCACCAATGATATGACGCTTCTGGCGCTGTTACCGCTCAGTGCGGCCGCTCTTTTAGCCGAGAAAAAAGCCGAGCTTATAGCTCCTACTTTTGTACTCCAGGGACTTGCTGCAAATCTCTGCGGAATGCTTTTGCCCTTTGGCAACCCCCAGAATATCTATTTGAGCGGCAGGTATTCAATAGATTTTGGGAGTTTTGTCTCCACCATGGCCCTGCCGTTTTTGAGCTCCTGCGTTATCATTGCGCTTATGAGTATTATCATTATGCATATTCATAAAAGCCGTTCGCAAACCCAAAGCCAAAATGAACCTCATGAAGGTCTGTGTGTCGAGACAACATACGATGCACACCGTCTGTGCCAGTGGGCAGTTCTCGGCGTACTTCTCGGTTTGAGCATCGCTGCCGTACTCAGGGTTATTCCTGCCTGGATTGTCCTGGTCATTGTTTGCGTTGTACTTATTTTACTCTTTAGAAATTTGGAACCAATCAAAAACATAGACTGGGGTTTGCTCATTACCTTTGCTGCGTTTTTTGTTTTTTCCGGTAATGTGGGCAGAATTGGTGCGGTTACCCAGTTCTTTACCGGCTGGATGGATGCGGGAGCCTGCGTTCCGGCCGCGTTACTTTCGCAGGTTATCAGCAATGTTCCCTCGTCTTTGGTACTCGCTCCGTTTACCAATGACTGGCAGGGGCTTTTGACAGGCGTGAACATTGGCGGCGCCGGTACACCGGTGGGCTCGCTCGCAACGCTCATTGTTATTTCTCAGTTTAATCTCTTGGTCAAAAGCCTTCCCGCAGCTTCAAGGCCTCCCCTCCAGGCCAAACGCTTCATGCCGCTCCTCTTGGGACTCAACGTTATTGCCCTGATTCTCTTACTTCCCCTGAGCTTAACCTTGTAACCTCTATTTGAGGGATTCTGTGCACTATTAATCCGAGACGCGTCGAATGGGCGATTATTCTATAGAATGTAGCGAATACCGAGGGAAGGATGGTTGTCCATGGCAAAAACGCGTGTATACATTGACGGACAGAGCGGTACTACAGGTTTGCAAATTTTTGATCGCATTAGCTCGCGCAGCGATCTTACTCTCTTGCGCATAGCTGAGGACAAGCGCCATGACCTCGAAGAACGCCGTAAGTTTTTGAACGATGCTGATATTGTTTTTCTCTGCCTGCCTGATGACGGCGCCCGCGAAGCGGTAAGCTTAATTGAGAACCCCGAGGTTCGTGTGATTGATGCGTCTACGGCACACCGGACAAACGACAGCTGGGTATACGGCTTCCCCGAACTGAGTTCCAAGCAGCGCGAAGCTATTGCCAAAAGCACGCGAATCGCTAACCCGGGATGCCACGCCACCGGCTTTATCTCATGCGCGGCTCCGCTTGTACGCATGGGTACGGCTCCTGCTGATTACCCGTTTACCTGCTATTCGCTGACCGGCTACTCAGGCGGCGGGAAGAAAATGATCGCCACATACGAGGAGCCTGACCGCGACTCCTCTTTGAGCGCTCCGGGAATTTACGGGCTCACTCTTGCGCACAAGCATGTGCCCGAGATGCAAAAACTTGCCGGCCTTGCACATCCTCCCGTATTTATGCCTGTTGTTGATGACTACTATAAGGGTATGGCTACCACCATCATGCTCCAAAACCGCCTCCTTAACGGTATACAGCACGCAAAGGACGTTTACGAGCTTATGAGCAACTATTATGAGGGCCAGCATTTTGTAAAGGTTATGCCTTACCAAGAAGCCCCTTCGACCCTTTATGCCAATGCCCTTGCCGGTACTAACTACTTATATATATATGTATGCGGAAACCAAGACAGCACAAGTGTAACCGCGCTCTTTGACAACCTTGGCAAAGGAGCATCAGGCGCCGCCGTGCAGAACATGAACATAGCCCTCGGCCTCGACGAAGCCTTGGGACTCGAGTAAAGCTCTCGCGAAATCTTGTTAAACGAATTATAGGTTATACTCGGATACGACGGATATCTGAGATGCCAATGAAAAAGAGTAATGCCGAGAAACCCGCGTGGGCTTCTCGGCATTACTGAGTTTTGCTCAACAGATGCCACCGGTTTGAACACCTTAGCAAACACTGATCAGTGTATTCTCCTCATTGTTTACATCTCCCAACTTCCCAGCCAGTTAGAAAACGCATAATAGAGTGTTTGCATCTGCGAGGCCAGCTCCTCGCCGGCGTTCAGTGTGTAAACATAGTCCTCTGTTTTAAATTGCTCCAGATATTTCAACTCATACGTATAGTTGCCGTTCTCCAGTTCAGACAGGGCCCTCTGTGCCAATGCCTCTGCGCCACGCACATTCGCAACAAGGTCGGAGAATGCTTCAGGGTCTACGGACTCGATCTTTTGAACGATGCCGTCAAAATAGCCATCCTTATAACCATAGTTATACTGAGCGCCATCGGTTTTTATGTTTCTCTTTGCATCAGCGGCGTACAGATAAAAGCCGGGAATTACTTTGCCGTTTTCATCAATCGCGGAATTGACAAAATAAGTGTTCCAGCAACACACAAAGTTTAGGTAATCATACATGCGGTAGATGTCATTTACCACATCTGTTTCTGCGATCTTTTGCCAGAGAGCCATTTCTTTTGACAGTTCATCTGCCTGGATTATGCTATATGTTGCATCTACGATCTTATAGTTAAACTCATAGCCGTACATATCCGTAAACGGTTTGTCTTCGCTTTCAGCAACCTTTAATGTACCGACTACTGCGATTGCCTGGTTAGTATATTCAAATGGGTCATTATTTTTAGCATACACCTCCATGGTATTAGAAAGTTGAGATGTATTTGGAATGCAGAACGGGCAGTTCTGGTAAGGAAGGTTCATCAGGAACATAAAGGATCCGTCTACCGGTGAGCTGGTCGCCATATACCCGCTGATGGTGACCTGCGTGCCATCGAGTGTTTTGAGGTAATCATAACCGGAAGCTGCCTTAAAGCTCAACTTGGAGACTGCGTCTGTTTTATCGGAACTGCTGCAGCCGGAGAAGGAAAACATCAATATGACAGCGATAAATATCACCCAAAGCCGTTTGACCATTACTGCCTCCCTAATCCGTAATGCTGTCTTTCCTGGACATAGAGAATGTCCAGATGACCGTTGGCAAAACGCTGATAAGAAAAATCGCTGACAGAATGATAAACTCAAACGGATACATCTTAGTCATATCCAGCACTACACCCATAGATGCCACATAGCCGTTCATCAAATGCATGCATATTCTTGATACACCAAACGCCAGGATCACCGCACACAGCACAAATACGATATATTTAGTATTATCGGCATCGCGAAGCACACTCCGCACAACGCTCATGGGTTCAATAGCTTGTAAAACGGTGCTATCGCCATCGTCATCCGTGATGATCTTACCATTGTAGTCGTTCACCAGCTGCATGGCATATCCCGGGTTCTTTGTGTTAACTAAAACCGCGCAGACAGCACCGTGGTGATGGTGCTCTTCCTCTCCCTCTTCTTCGTGTTCTTCTCCATGCTCATGCATCTCCCACAGGGTCTTAAGCTGCGTAAAAACAATATTGTCGTAAGAAGAATGGCTTTGTTTCAGAACGCCCACAACGGTCAGGCCCTGGGTATGCAGGTCTGAACCGTTGGCAGAATGGCTGGTATATATAACATCTCCGACTTCCAGAGCGTTGTATTTTGCGATATTGGAGCCAACCACCACTTCCATGGTACTGTCAGCATCGAACATTCTCCCCTGAGCAATATCTTTGCTGTTCAGAAATGCGGGGTCCGTCCCCACCACGCCATAACCGTTATAATTGTCTGCCATGGCAAAAGGAATCACAGAAGTGACTCTGGAGTCCTGCTGCAACGAGGTGACCACACTATAAGGGATGGTGCCTATGGGCTCATCTATAAAATACATGGTATTCATTGCGAGCTGGGTATTGCTGCCTGCAGGGCCAATAATGGCTGAATAATATCCCGCATTATTGGTTATGCCTTCATCTACCTGTTTGGCAACATTATAAGCCAGTACAGCAATTCCTGCGGAGATTACAATCGAAAGAACAACAAGGATGACCTGTATCTTTTTAATGGCCATGTTTTTCAGTGCAAACTTCAACATTTCAGCAGCCCTCCTTCCCGGAAAGAGTATCCTGCGTACTCGAGGTCATCTCATTCATGTCGATTACCTCGTCAAAATATTTGCTGAGACGATCATCATGAGTCACCGCGATAAGTGTCTTGCCTTTGGAGACTTTCACAAGCTCCTGGATGACCTTTTCGCCGATTGCAAAATTAAGATTCCCGGTAGGTTCGTCAGCCAAAATGATGTCAGGCTTCTTAACAAGTGCCCGGGCGATGGCGACCCGTTGTTTTTGGCCGCCGGACAAATGACGAATCTTGGCGTTTTTCTTCTCGGAAATACCCAGCACCTCCAAAAGTTCGTCCATACCGGAAATATCGATCCCTTCCAACTTGAGGATACCGATATTGTCCGCAGTGGTCATATCATCAATGAGCTTGAAGTCCTGAAAAATATAGCCGATCTTCTCAATACGGAATCTGTCCTTCTCCTTTTGAGAAACAGCGGTCATATCCTTCTCGTCAATCAGAATGCTTCCTGTGGTGGGAGAGGGTACTCCTGCGATCATATTGAGCAGGGTGGATTTTCCGCAGCCGGATGCGCCTAAAAGCATATAGGAACGACCGGTCTCAAAGGTTGTATCCCGGAACGTGATTTGTGTCTCGTTCTTAAAGGCTTTCCCGAGTCCTATGATTTGAATCATTTGTTTGCTCTCTTTCCGCAAACTCGCCTGCCGGCAAATAATCCTTCACACGTCAAATCTTTTGTCTTTCTTATTGAGTATTTTATAGCTCGAATATTTTACGAACTTATTAAACATAGTAAAAATAAAATCCTTGATTGTTCACATGCCATTCGAATAATTATCAGAAATAATTACAGCAGAATGACAATAAAGTTTAGTAAATGATCAGTTGTGCATAAGAGCATCTCTGTTTGCTATACTATGTTTGGGTTCTGTATCTTGCTTGTCAAGATTGCAATAGAGGAGATGGCTTTATGCGCATTAAGAGGGCAATTGCAACGCTGGCCGCAGTTGGAATGGCATTGTTGTTTATACCGGTATGCGGCTTTGCAGATACAAGTGAAAATGCGGCAGAACCGGATATTGTTGCGCAGGAAATCGTAGAAGAATCGCTTGAGGATGCCGAGAATACCCCGGATAATAATCCCGCTGCAGAGAACAACCTTACTTTAGAAGAGACTGACAAAGAAACCGCCGCAGAAGATATCTCTGATTTAAAAGAAGAGCTTGATGCAGAAGACACGTCTGATGCAGAAAACACGTCTGATGCAGAAGATACGTCTGATGCTGAGGATGCTTTATCTGAAGAAAACGATTCTGATACAGAAGAAGCTCTTACTCAGGAAGAAGACACAGTTACAGAAGAGGACGCGTTTGACGAGCAAGAACAAGTAGTCGTTCCGGAAAACATACCTGCTGGTACAGAAGAAGATTCATCTCCTGACGAACAACCGGCTCCTGAGGAAGACATTGTTCTTGACATCGAAGAGGGGATGGCTGTTTATGATACCATTGAGCCTCCTCAAGAAGATGAACTGCCCCTTCAGGAAGAAGCCGGGGAGCAAGAGCAGGTACTCGCCCCTGAAGAAGAAGTATCCGAGGAGATAAATGATACATTTTATAACGTAACAGAAGACGAACCTGCTACCGATGAGCCGGCAGATAATTCTGATGTTGATGAGTTGACAGATAATCTTGTTGCTGATGAATTGACAGATGATCCTGTTGCTGACGAAGCCGTTGATGCTGATGAACCAACAGATGAACTCCCCGATGTGACAGAAGAAGCAGTTGAAGCTGAAACTTCCGAAGACACTCAAACATCTGAAGAGACTCTTGAAGAAGAAGCCGTCGGTCAAGAAGTAATACTTGCTGAAATCTCAGATACCAATAAAACAGTAGAGACGGCTTCTGAGCCTGAAGAAGAAAAAGAAGAAGACACACAGCAGGAATCAGTTTCTTCCGAAGCAAAAGAAACCCTCAAAAGTCCTGCTGCATCAGAAGAAGTAGCAGCAGCACCGGCAGAGCCTCTTAAAACGGGCTGGCAAAAAGAAAGCGGATACTGGTATTACTATAGTAATGAAAGCATAAGGCAACTGGGTTGGATAGTCTGGAACAGTAAAACCTACTATCTTGATGAATCAGGCAAGATGCTTACGGGATTCCAAACAATAGATAACGCTACGTACTACTTTAATACACCAAACGGAAACCTTATGAAAGGCTGGCAAAAGCTTGATAGCGCTTGGTATTACTTTAGCACGCTTGATGGTCATATGCTTACCGGCTGGAATGAAATAGGAGGTGTTACCTACTATCTCGCTCAAGACGGCAGAATGGCTACCGGATGGGTAGATGAGATACATTACTGTGTTCCAAACGGAAGCCTTTCTGTAGGTTGGAAGTCAATAGACGGTATCTGGTATTACTTTGATACGAACGGCAACAAACAAACAGGCTGGCTTACCTTAGGCGGATACACCTATTACCTTAACGCGACAGGGCAAATGCAAACGGACTGGCAAAAGATAGACAGTAAGTGGTATTACTTTAACAGTAACGGAAAGATGGCCACCGGCTGGAAGAAGCTTAATAACTCTTGGTATTACTTAGATTCTTCTACAGGCATTATGCGTACCGGCTGGCTTAAATATTCAGGCAGCTGGTATTATCTCAAATCAAACGGAGTTATGGCCACGGGCTGGGTCAAGTCAGGAAACGCCTGGTATTACTTACTTTCAAGCGGCAAGATGGCTACCGGCTGGATTATCTATAAAAACAATCAGTTCTATCTCAATACAAACGGAGCAATGGCATCAGGCTGGAAGAAAATAGATGGATTCTGGTATTACTTCGCTTCAGGCGGCGCTATGCAAACAGGCTGGTTAAGCCTCAAGGGATATACCTACTTCCTCAACTACGAAGGCAAGATGCATACCGGCTGGCTTACTCTTAACAATAATCGGTACTTCTTTAATCCAAGCTCCGGCAAGATGTATACCGGAACGCATACCATTAACGGGCAGGTCTGTACCTTCAACTCAGAAGGTGTACTCCAAGATGATGAATCTGCACCAAGCGTGTTCGAGATCACCGGTTACACCAAATACAGCGGACCCTTTAGCGATTGTTTTGTGCAGCCGGGAGATATTATTGCGGTTATCTCGCCTTCAACAACACCGCCAAGAACAGATGTAGACGCAACCGTCGCCGGCCTGAGAGCATGGGGCTATGTGCCTGTAGAAGGAAGGTATGTCTGTAGCGAGACGCGTACCTTGCAAAACTGCATCGAGGATCTTGAATGGGCGCTCAATGACCCATCAGTCAAGGCGATCTTCTGCGTTTGGGGAGGCTACGGAGCTTCTGAAGTCATGGACGAGATGTCGATGGAGCTCATCGCCTCATCAAAGAAACTCATTATTGGCTACAGCGATATAACGGCATATCACTCGGCCTGGACAACAGCCGGACTCCCCTCAATTCATGCCTCAATGAATGCAGCATTTATGGGCTTGCCTCAAGAATGCGTCGTAGCAGAGCAACAAATATTACAAGGAGAGATTCCCTCATATAAATCACCGGGCAGCGGTTATGATAAAACAGGGTATGCAGAGGGTGTTCTCATTGGCGGAAACCTTGCAACTCTGACATCCGCGCTCAATACTGTCTACGACTGCACAAATATCGGACAACCGTATATTCTCTTCTTTGAAGAAGTAGATGAGAATTATGAGAGCTCGCACAGATATCTCACTATACTTGATCATTTTGGAGTTCTCGACGGAGCCGCAGGAATTGTCTTTGGCGAATGGGTCAACATGCCAAACTGTGATACGTATGACGGCTCATCGCGCGGCGGAGCCTTCACCTCAATTGTCGACATGATTAGCAGGGAATTCTTATCAGATACCAATATCCCGGTAGCATTTGGCTTCTTAGCGGGCCACGGAACCTATAACTTCCCGCTCCTCATGGGTGAACAAGTGCAGCTCAACGTAAGAGATACCTTCTACACTCTGCAGTATGTCTCTCAATAAACACCATATCTTGTATAATTAGTGCAATAACCGGTTACCGGCATAGTCTTAAAATCATTGGTATTACCTCATTTATCTGCATACTTCACAAACCTGAAAATTCTCGAAAGAAGATGCTCGCATTTGTGAAGATTTGGGTATACAATATATATCCCTTACGGGAAGAGGTGCTGTTGGGATTCTAGATAGCATGGTCCAAGCGACGGCGCCCGTATACGTCATGTAACATGCTTACGAGCTAGGATCTTAGAGGTCCTCAGGTATAAAGAAGGAGTCTATATGTCTCAGGAACAGCGCAGGATTTTGTTAGTAGAAGACGAGAAACCCATTCGTGATGCGGTAACCGCATACCTTGACCGCGAGAAGTATGCCGTGGTAGGCGTGGGCGACGGCCAAAGCGCTGTCGAGGAGTTCGAGAAGCATCAGTTTGACCTGGTTATTCTCGACCTCATGCTGCCAAAGCTCTCTGGCGAGCGTGTATGCCGCGCAATTCGTGACACCTCTGATGTGCCAATTATTATGCTTACCGCCAAAGGCGAGGTAGAAGACCGTATTATTGGTCTTGAGCTTGGCGCTGACGACTATCTTATTAAGCCGTTCTCACCCCGTGAGCTGGTAGCCCGCGTACGTGCTCTGCTTCGCCGTACACATCTTGATTCTGAGCCGCAGCTCGAGATTCTCGACTTTGGCGACCTCATTATTGACGTCTCCGGACACAAGGTCATGGTAGAGAAGCGCGAGGTTGATCTCACCGCCTCTGAGTTTAAGCTGCTCACCACTCTCGCCCGTTATCCCGGCCATGTATACACCCGCATGGAGCTTGTAGAGCGTGTTTTGGGCTATGATTTTGAAGGCTATGAGCGCACCATTGACTCTCATGTTAAGAACCTTCGTGCAAAACTCGGTGATGATCCTCGCAACCCGCGCTGGCTCTACACCGTTCATGGCGTTGGCTATCGCTTTGAAGCTCCCAAAAAAGAAGACCCCGCTCCCGAAGCATAATTAGGGCCAATAACAGAACCGCTATGGTGTAACACCCGCCAAGTTAATTCTTGGCGGGTTTTTATTCATAAAAGGCTTGGAAGGAATACCGTGGTAACGCCGGAACAGCTGAGCAAGAGCAAACAAACAGATGATTCTTCGCAAACCCAGCCAAGTGCCTGGTCAGTTTCGCGCATCCAGAGCAGCTTCACGGGGCGCATCCTCGCATCAATGGTCGCTCTGTCACTCATCACGTCTTTGGTGTTTGCTATTGTCCTCACGCTTTCTTGGAACGGTCAGTTTAACAACTATACGCGTGATACGCTCGAGGAATACGCCAATACTGCAGCCGAGTCGCTCGCGCGCGAGTATGACAAAAGCGGTTATTGGTCTACCACAAACGTTTACAATGCCATTAATACCATTGCCACAGTCGAAGACATGGGAATACAGCTTGTAAACGCTGATGGCGTTATTATTTATGACAACACCTGGATCATGACGAATATTGACGAGAATACCGGCGCCAAAATCTCTCTTGCCCCTCAGGACTCCGCCACGGTTAAAAGCACGGTCTATAGCAAAAACGGTAACCGCATTGGTACCGTTAAGGTATGGGTATTTGGCTCAGACGCATTCCTAACCACGCGCGATAAAGATTTTAGGTGGAGCTCATTTTTGGCAATGGGTATCTCGGCCATAGTCGCAATTATTCTCGCAGTACTTTTGGGCCTCGTAGTTTCGCGCAAGCTTACAAAACCGGTACGAACCATTTCTGCTGCAGCTCAACGCATTAAAGAGGGAGACCTTACCGTACGCTCGGGCGTCTCGGGCACAGACGACATTGGCCGCTTAGGCGAGACGTTTGATGAGATGGCCGAGTCAATTCAACAGGACAGAGAGCTTGAACGCAGAATTACTGCTGACGTCGCCCATGAGCTCCGCACGCCTCTCATGTCAATTACCGCAACGGTAGAAGGCATGCGTGACGGTGTTATTGCCTGCGACGACGAACATTTGGCGCTGCTCAACAATGAAGCCATGCGTCTGTCACGCCTCGTAGACAGCATGCTCAGGCTATCCCGGCTCGAGAACGGCTCAGTTCAGCTTAAGATCAAGCCTCACGATATTATTGCATTTGCACGCGATATTGCCACAACCCACAGCGCCCTTCTTGAAGGTACGGGTCTTGAAATGCACTTTGAAAACAACTGCGACCAGGATTCTCTTATATGCGAGTTCGATCGCGACACAATTAACCAGGCTCTTACCAATATTATTTCTAACTCCATGCGCTATACGCCTGCCCCGGGAACAGTAACCATACGGGTTAGCGAGGACGCTTCCCATGCAAAAATCAGTGTGAGCGACACCGGTATTGGCATCGCAAAAGAAGATTTAAGCCGCGTTTTCAGTCGTTTTTGGCGCGCAGAAGAAAGCCGCAGCCGTGTTGCCGGAGGTTTGGGCGTTGGCCTTGCTGTTACCAAAGAAATTGTTGACCGCCATCACGGCAACATTCTTGTAGACTCCGAACCCGGCGTAGGCACCACCTTCACCATAGTCTTACCCCTTACTCAGCCAAAATAGTTCGGAATAACACAGAGGGACGGGGGTTGTGTGTGGTTTGTGGTTTTGGAATGGGAATAACACAGAGGGACGGGGGTTGTGTGTGGTTTTGGGATAAGACATGCTGGTATACCAGCATGTTTTATCCCAAAACCACACACAACCCCCGTCTCTCTGTGTTATTCCCATTCCAAAACCACAAACCACACACAACCCCCGTCCCTCTGTGTTATTCCGAACTATTTTGGCTGAGTAAGGGGT
>JAFWFL010000028.1 GCA_017515595.1 Coriobacteriales bacterium | reverse complement strand
GTTGTCTCATTCCGCGGACAATAACACCCGTCCCCGTTGTCCTCACTAAACCAAGCGCCTGTAGTGCCCCAGATGCAAGGAAACGGAGGGCGTAGCGTACTAAACGCTACGTAAGCCCTCCGTTGACGCGGCAGATGGGGTACTACAGGTGCTTGGCGAGGAAGTCGATGTCTACGCTGGCGCTAATCTCTACTGCTGATGGGTTGAATGAGATGCTGGGTGTATAGCTGTCTGCGGCTGCGGATTCTGCTTCTTCATATATATCGTAATCATCATAGCTGTTGGTGACGCGGTAGGTGCTGCGCTCGTAATTAATATTAACGTCCTGAACGCCTACAATTTGGTAGTTAAGAGCTGCGGCTGCTACCTCAGCTTTGTGGGCTGCGCGCTTGCAGGCCTCGGTGAGCGCCTGGTCATAGATTTCATCATAGTTGGAGCAGGTATATGTGACACCCGTAATGCGGTTAACGCCGCATTTGGTTGCGGCTGCAATAATGTCGCCAATCTTGTCAACGCCTATACCTTTGACCGACATATTAACGCTCGCATTATATCCGGTAATAACCGGCGTGCTCCCGGTGCCCAAGATGTTTTTCTTATAGGTATAGCTCGGCCAAATGTTCATGTTCGAAACATTAACTCTCTCAGCGTCAATGCCGGTAGCGTCAACAATAGCTGCGGTTGCATCGTCTACAATCAGTGCAACAGAAGTTTGTGCTTTATCTGCGGTTTCCTCAATAACCTCAACGCGCATAGAGACGTCAGCGACATCAGGGATGGTTTGGAGCGAATATGACGCATCAACCGAGAAACGCCTCTCTTCATCATCTGATGCGAGTGCCGGAGTAACAATCGCTCCCAAAGAAAGCGCTGCTGCAGCTGCGAGTCCGGCAAAGCTCCTGCGAGAAATTGCTTGTGTGGTACTTTGTGACATAATGTGTTCCTTTCTATTCAAGTTCTTCAAAGAGGCGCATAAGCTCCTCGTGGGTATGCGTATCTGACTTGGTATAAATATGAGCAATATGGCTTTTTACCGTGTTATAAGAAATGCTCATTTCCTCGGCAATAGAGTTGGCGCTGCGTCCGCGTACCAACATGTTGAGAACTTCTGACTCACGCCTGGAGAGATTCCACATACCGGCCGCCGTCTCACAGCGAGCCTCAATCCCCTGGAAATACGCATCTTCGCCCGCAGTATCATGCGCAACACTCTGCTGTACCACAGCAGGCTTTTTGCTTGTTTGGACAATCTCGGCCTGGTAATTATCATATGCAGCAAATCGCGACAGATCATCAGGCTTAATTCGAATTCCAAGCACCGCCAAAATAGCTACGGCAACAAGAAGAATGATCTTTAAGCCAACCAAATAATCAGGCCAAGCCGCCAGGATAAGCCCTGCCAGCAGTCCTAAAATAACACAGCAGCTTACCAGGCATAACAGCCGTTTGGTTACAGGAAGCGAGTTAATCTCAATCAAAAGATATAGCAAATAAATAAAGTTGAGCAAAAACCTCATGGTCACCGTTACCCAATGCAGGTGCCCCTCACACAAAAGGTGCACAACAGCAGTGAGTATAGCCAAAATCAAGAGCGCTGAGCCAAACCGAATGCCAATATGAGGCCTGATAAGAAGCCCTGCGAGCGCAAGCGCAATAAAGATTGTTGCCAGCACCGCACTCGCAACAACAGATGAATCAATGGTAATGTAGGTATTGCCTGATCTTCCCGCCAAATAGAGGCCATCCAGCATCGAGAGCAGCACAATAGGCGCTGTCAGCAAAAGAAGTTTGGTCCTGAAGTCGTTATTCTCGATATGTAGGTACTTCTCGGCCAAATAGGGCTGCTCAAGGGCTGTGACCTGCTGTACCGTATCTGTTTGTCCGCCTACCGAGTACAATAATAATGCTGCCGAGACAACCGGCGCAGCTATACAAACAGCCGCCAAAAGCCTGATATCAACATTCAACAGCAGCAAATACAAAAGCACCGCCATAATAAGCGCAGCTACACATATCTGCTCCTGGCTGTATTGGTTGTTGACATGCAAAAGAATACTGTGAATGAGCGCAAACGAGAGCGCAATGCCGCACCCTGAGGTAATATCACCTGCGGTTATAAGCGGGCGCAGCTTACCAAAAACATTGATGCCCAGAGAAACGCACAGTACCCCAACAAACCCAAAAAGCGCGGCAAGAATCACAAGCATCCTGAGCGAGAGTGCTTTGGGATAGCGCTTATACACAAAACTCAGACACAAAAACGTTACCCCGGCCGAGGTGACTGTTACAATCCACCCGGAAAACTCGATTGCATTCGTATGCGCAATCTGGTGGCTGAAAGCACCCATCATCATCCACAGGAGGCCAAAACCAATACCCAGTGCCATGGGAAGTGAATTGTAAGATTCATCGTGCACGGCAATGATCCTCTCAGTGGTTTAATACATACGGAATGTTATTCTACAACGAAATCTAATGTATGCCAACTCAAAAACCTCACCCACTACCGTTTGTGGCACGTTCTGTCTATTTGAACCGACATATCATACGGTGCGGACTATTTTTGCCAAAATTCCTCCATTCATACCCCACGAGTGATGCATCAAATTATAAAGATCATAGACTTATTATCGAGCAGCACAAGAACTTAAGCTGCTGCCAAGGAGACGCGTTTTTAAACGTTTTCTCGACACAAGTACGTGGAAGGAGATTCTCATGGCTAAGTTTGACACTATGACAAGAAGGAACTTTTTGACCGGAGCAGCCGCGGCAGCACTTGCAGGCGGTGTTTTAGGCGCATCATCAGCAATTGCTGAGGATCCGCTTTATATTCCCGCAGAGGGAATTGGCACCCGGTATCTTAAGTATCCAAACCCCGATGAGATTGGTACTGTCCATGACACCGACAAGGTAGAGGACTTTGACATCGTAGTTGTTGGTACCGGTGTTTGCGGTATGTGTTGCGGCATGGTCGCTGCTGAGCAGGCTCCTGATGCCAAGATTCTTCTTATTGATAAAATGCCGGTAGCCGGCGGTAACACTAACTTCGCCGAGATTAACGAGGGCGGCTTGGGAATGAGCTGGGAAGAGGCTCTTGCCAAGGCAATGGAAAAAGTTTATGGCCAGTATGAGCTTACCGACCCGTTCTTGTTTGCACATTATTATGCAGATAACGGCAAAGTCAGCGCATGGTACTTTACCAAGCGTGGCGTTGAGCAGTCGCCCGACCATTTCTATTATAAGGGACACACCGGCGCTTCAGCAATTCAGCATCTCGTTGAGCAGTGCGCCACTCTGCCCGAGTTCGCAAATGTTGAGATCCGTCTCAACTGCCAAGGCATTGCCCTTCTTAAGGAAGATGAGCACACAGTAACCGGTATTCAGGTAAAGGATGTTGATACCGGCGAATATATAAACATCAACGCAAAGGCTGTTATGCTTGCTACCGGTGGTATGGGCACCAATACTGAGCTCCTCGAGTACTACACCGGTGAAGACGTTATCGAGAAGACCACCCCGTATGGCTTTGGCCAGGATGGCGACGGTCACCTCATGGCTGAATACACCGCACACGGCAGGGCCAAGGCCGTTGACCCCACCCCCATGTGGGCTTTGGTCAAGGGCATGTCGCTTGAGTCACCGCTCAACTGCTGCCTTGCTATGCAAAATGCCGGCGTTTTTGTAAACCAGTACGGCACCAGGTTCCATAATGAGAACTATGCCGGCTCATTTGTCCATGTTGACCATAGCTTCATGCAACAGGGCAAGGTTTGGTCAATCGTAGGCCAGGGCCTTATTGACCGCTTCCAGGAGATGGGCTCTGACGCGAGGGCATTCTATTATTACAACGTCCCCACTGATCTTTCTGCAGAACTTGCCGAGATCGACAAGTATCCGAGCGTTGTCAAGGCTGACAGCTTCGCTGAGCTTGCCGAGAAGATTGGTGTTCCGGTAGAGCCGTTCGTAGCCGACATGGAGCTCTATGATGAAGAGGCCAAGGCTGGCACCGGCGACTCCAAGTTTGGCAAGGATCCGTCATTCATGGTACCGTTTGGCGAGCCTCCTTACTATGCATGCGAGCTCTCCTCACTCTTGATGCAGACCAATAACGGCATCCGTATTAACACCGACTGCCAGGTTGTTGACCCCTATTACGTACCTGTTAAGGGTCTCTATGCCGGTGGCATCGCTGTAAGCGGCTTCAATACCAGTATGTATACTATGGGCACTGCTCAGCACGTTGGCCTGTGGAGCGGCTGCATTGGTGGCTTGAGCATTGTTAAGAACGAGCTTGGCATTGAGCCTGCCGAGGATTGGTTCGGTCCAGAAGAGTTCACCGGCCCGCTTCCTGACTTTGCTAACATGGAAAGCACCAAGCCTCTTCCCGAGCTTGACCTCCTGAGGATCTCCTAGTACTTAATTCGCCCGTTCTTCTCGGAAGAAGGGGCCTTCCACAACTGAATAGTATGTAATCCAGCAGCCGGTACCCCTCAAGGTGCCGGCTGTTCTGTGTAAACTATGGCATTTCCTGCATAAATCATTAATTTAAGCACACATAGGGCGCTCCGGTTTTTTATAATGCGTGCGTACCCTTTCCGGCGCTGCCGGTAACGGGGCTTCCGGGCGGCATAGAGCTGCCACACACCTATTCAGGAGGTTATTTATGGAAAGCATCAAGGCTCAAATCTCAAGGAGAAACTTCATCAAGGCTATGGGCATTGCCAGCGCAGCTTCAATCTTTGCACTCGCAGGCTGCACCACCGAGCCCGAGAAGAAGGAGCCTGAACCCAAAGAAGACACCCAGCCTACAGAAAACGAGCCTGAAACAGAGCCCGCTATTGCTGAGACCATTACCTTTGCTCAGGGCGCCGAGCCCCGCGGCCTTGACCCAGCATA
The DNA here is from genome assembly GCA_017515595.1 of Coriobacteriales bacterium. Lineage (GTDB taxonomy): Bacteria > Actinomycetota > Coriobacteriia > Coriobacteriales > UMGS124 > RGIG5691. The sequence continues at coordinate 34,011 of JAFWFL010000028.1, read as the reverse complement.
TGTAGACGACGGCGAATCAGCCCAGGTTATGGTTCAGATTTATGAGAACCTCCTCCAGTATGACGACGAGTCATGCAACGTTGTTCCCGGCCTTTGCGACATCCCCGAGATCAGCGATGACGGCCTCACCTACACCTTCAAGGTAAAGGAAGGCATCAAGTTCCATGACGGCACTGACTTTAACGCCGAGGCCGCCAAGGCCCACATTGAGCGTCAGCTTGAGCCCAACCGCACCGAGGACATGGCTTATGCAAGCTTTACCTGGGGTTCAGAGGAGACCGGTGACGGTATTGAGTCCATTGAGGCTCCCGACGCAACCACCCTCATCATCAAGCTCCGCGCCGCTTCTACCGCCTTCCTTGCCAACGTTGCTATGTGCATGGCCTCACCCATTGTTGCTCCGAGCGCCTTTGACAGCGCTATGGAGAAGCCCGTGGGCACCGGCCAGTACAAGTTTGTGAGCTGGACCAAGTCTGACAACATCATTCTTGAGCGCAACGAGGATTACTGGAATCCCGAGAAGGCCGGCAAGAGCAAGAATATCGTCTTCCGCTTCATCGCTGAGGCTGCACCACGCGTTACCGCTCTTACCAACGGCGAAGTCGACATCATCAACGGCATTGACGAGGCTGTAGTTAACACCGTTACCGACGGCGGCTGCAAGCTCTTCCAAATGGCCGGTATGAACATTAACTACATGGCATTCAACACCACATCTGAGAACTTCAAGGACGTTGCTGCCCGTAAGGCCGTTGCCAAGGCAATCAATGTTCCCGAGCTTGTTTCTTCACTCTATGGCGAGTATGCCGAGTACGCCAACTCCGTCATGCCGCTCTGGATGGCTCCTTACTGCAAGGATATCAAGCAGACCGAGTTTGACCCCGAGGCTGCCAAGAAGGAGCTTGCGGATCTTGGCATTAAGGAACTCAAGTGCATTACCTACACCAACCCGCGTCCTTACAACGGCAAGGGCGGCCAAGCTCTCGCTGAGGCTATCCAGGGTTATCTGTCAGAGGTTGGCGTAGACCTCAAGATCGATTCTTATGACTGGACCACCTACCGCACCAAGGTAGAGACCGAGGCCTATGATATGTGCTTCTATGGCTGGAACGGCGACAACGGCGACCCCGACAACTTCATGAACCTGTTTGCTGATCCCAACGTCTCCATGAACGTTGCCCGCTTTAGCGATGACGACTACAAGGCACTTATCCGCAAGGGTCTCCAGACTCCTGCCGGCGAAGAGCGTGACGAGATTTATCGTCAGTGCGAAGAGTATGTAGCAGAGCGCCAGGTATGGCTGCCCATCAGCCACTCGGTCAACCTGCTTGGTTACCGTCCCGAGGTCAGCGGCTTCAACTTCCATCCCACCGCTGTAACATTCCTGTACAACTGCGTGAAGACCGTCTAATCGCGCGGTTTTATAGCACGATGTAACAGGCGGGGGAGCGCCACGCCGCGCTTCCCCGCCTTTTTTAGTTAAAGAAGGGAGGGCCGATGCTCAAGTATGTTGTCAAACGGTTGCTGCAGGCAATTCCCGTTTTGATTGGCCTCTCAATTGTTGTATTTTTGCTCATGCGTGTCTTCTCGGCAGACCCTGCGCCGGTTGTGCTTGGCGAACATGCCACGCGCGAGGCTATGGACGCATGGCGCGATGCCTATGGGCTCAATGACCCTATATGGAAGCAGTACATTGACTTCTTATGGGGAGCTCTTCAGGGTAACCTCGGAGAATCATACTATACCCATGCGTCTGTAACTGATGAACTCATGGCGCGTTTCCCGGCAACCGTTGAACTGGCGCTTGTCGCGATTACCATTGCGTCGCTTGTGGGCATCACGCTTGGTGTCTTTGCGGCCGTGAACAAAAACACAGCAATTGACGGTGTGTCGATGGTGCTCTCTCTTATTGGTGTTTCTATGCCCATCTTCTGGCTTGGCGTTTTGCTCATCATCCTGTTTGCGGGCATCCTCCATGTGCTGCCCTCAGGCGGGCGCATTGACCCTCTCATGCAACCGCGCGGAGGGACGGGATTGTTCCTCATCGACACCCTTGCGAAGGGTGATACCAAGGCGTTTGTTGACGCTCTGCGTCACATCATACTGCCTGCGGCTGCGTTGTCTATGTACTCTATGGCCATTATCACCCGCATGACGCGTTCAAGCATGCTCGACACCCTGAACGAGGACTACGTGCGCACCGCTCGCGCAAAAGGCCTCCGCAAACGTGTTGTTACAACGCATCATGCGCTGAGAAACGCCATGCTGCCCGTGAGCACCGTTATTGGCCTGCAACTCGGCAGTCTTTTGGGTGGCGCTATGCTTACCGAGACAGTCTTTGCCTGGCCGGGAATCGGCAAATATATAGTCGAGTGTATTCTCAAGAGCGACTTCCCGGTGGTGCAAGGCGCCGTGCTTTTGATTGGCGTTATCTTTGTGACAATTAACCTGATAGTTGACCTTATTTACGTCTGGCTTGACCCACGTATCAAGTACTCAAAGGAAGAGGGGTGATACGCATGGCCAACACTACAGATGCAACCATTACCTCGAACAACAAAGAGCAGCAGGTAGCCAAGAAATCAGAGAGCCTTTGGTCTGACATGTGGTATGCCCTGAGGCAGAACAGGCCTGCCATGATAAGTCTTGGCGTCATTTGCCTCCTTGCCATTATTGCTATCGTTACAACCATTTGGCCTGAGGTATTGCCCTATAACCCCTATAAGCAAAATATGCCACAGTCATTCCAACCGCCAAGTGCCGAGCACTGGTTTGGCACAGACCAGCAGGGCCGTGACTTGTTTAGCCGTGTACTTATTGGTACCCGCATCTCGCTTACCGTGGGCTTCTCGGCAGTTGCAATCAGTTTGTCGGTAGGCGTAACGCTTGGCGCAATTGCCGGTTATAAGGGCGGTAAGTTTGACACCATTATTATGCGCTGCATGGACATTATGCTCTCGGTGCCTTCGATCCTTCTTGCCATTGCGTTTATGGCGGCTCTGGGACGCGGTATCGATAAGGCAATCATCGCGATTGGCCTCGTCTCGATCCCCGAGTATGCGCGTATTGTGCGCAGCCAGGTGCTTGCCGTTAAGGCGAACGACTACGTAGCGGCTGCGCGGGTAATTGGCGACGGGAATTTACGGATTATCTTCAGGCATATTCTGCCCAATGTGTTGCCCTCAATTATTGTACGTGCAACGCTCGGTATCAGCAGCGCTATTCTCGACGCTGCGGCTCTGGGCTTTTTGGGCCTTGGCGTACAGCCACCCGAGGCAGAATGGGGCGATATGCTCGGACGCGGGCGAAACTACATATTCTCGGCGCCATATGCAATGCTGTTCCCGGGCCTCGCGATTACCATTACCGTGCTGGCGTTTAACCTGCTGGGAGACGGTATTCGCGACGCACTCGACCCCAAAGCCCGGAAGAGGTGAGTGTATGCTGCTTGAAGTAAAAGACCTCGTAACCGAGTTCCCCACCCGCAAAGGCGTTGTGCGAGCCGTTGACGGCGTGTCATTTACCATCGATACCGGAGAAATTCTCGCCATTGTAGGAGAATCAGGCTCGGGAAAGAGCGTAACATCACTTTCTATCATGCGTCTTTTGCAGGAACCCGGGCACGTAGCGGCCGGATCGATTGTTTTTGAAGGCCGCGACCTGCTGGGACTGAGCGAGCGCGAGATGGAAGGTGTGCGAGGCGCCAAGATATCGATGATCTTCCAGGAGCCCATGACGAGCCTGAACCCCGTATACCGCGTGGGAGACCAGATTGTTGAAGCCATTCGCATTCATACGAACCTCAGCAAGAAGGAAGCCCATGTGCGGGCTGTTGAGATGCTTCGTGTTGTGGGTATCCCAAGCCCCGAGGAACGTGTAAATGATTACCCGCACCAGATGAGCGGCGGCATGCGCCAGCGCGTGATGATTGCCATGGCACTCGCCTGCAACCCGAGTCTTCTCATCGCAGATGAGCCTACTACAGCGCTTGACGTTACCATCCAGGCTCAGATTCTCGACCTTATCTACAAGCTTCGTGGCGAGTTCAACATGGCCGTACTCCTCATTACCCATGACCTGGGCGTTGTGAGCGAAGTTGCAGACCGCGTAGTTGTTATGTACTGCGGGCAGGTTGTAGAAGAAGCCAAAAAGGAAGAGCTCTTTGAGGACCCGCAGCATCCCTATACGCTTGGCCTTTTGAGGTCAATCCCCCGCATTGAGGATGACTCATCAGAGCGGCTCTATGTAATTGAGGGTACAGTACCCAACCCGCTCCATATGCCGCCGGGCTGCCCGTTCTCAGACCGCTGCGACCGCAAGATGGATATTTGCACGCAGTTATGCCCCGCGCTTATGGATATGCCAAATAAGCCCGGCAGGCGTGTAAGATGTCATCTGTTTGCAGAAGGAGGTGCACAATGACAGCCGATTTAACCAAGAATGCCGAGAAACCCGAGGAGCTTGGCTCTGTATCTCCCACAGCAGAAGTACCAACCGGAGAAGCCCTTCTTGAGGTGCGCAATCTCACAAAGAATTTTGTTGCCGCTACAAACTTCTTTGGCAAGCCGACATCATATGTGCGCGCTGTAGACGACGTGTCGTTCTTTATCCGTCGCGGTGAAGCATTTGGCCTTGTTGGCGAGTCGGGATGCGGCAAGACTACCATCGGTAAGATGATCGTAGGCTTACTGACGCCCTCGAGCGGACAAATCTTCTATAAAGGCCGTGACATCACCGCTCTCTCGGAGAGCGAGCGCCGCAAACTTTGCTGCGATATTCAGCTCATCTTCCAGGATCCCTATGCGAGTCTTAACCCCCGTATGACCATTGGACAGATTGTAGCCGAGCCTATTCAGACCAACAAACTCTTGCCGGCCAACAAGGTTTCAGACCGTGTGGATGAGCTTCTTGAGCTCGTAGGTCTTGCCCCGTATATGAAGAACCGCTATCCGCATGAGTTCAGCGGAGGCCAGCGCCAGCGCGTAGGCATTGCGCGAGCGCTCGCACTGGAGCCCAAGCTCATTGTCTGTGACGAGCCGGTCTCGGCGCTCGACGTTTCTATCCAGGCACAGGTGCTCAGCCTGCTCGCCGACCTCAAGGAACGTCTTGGGCTTACGTATCTCTTTATTGCTCATGGCTTAAACGTGGTAAAACACGTATCTGACCGCGTAGGCGTAATGTACGTAGGCAAGCTTATGGAGGTTGCCGAGAAAACCGATCTCTACCATGATCCTCTCTGCCCCTACACACAGGCTTTGTTCTCGGCCATCCCATCAATTGACCCCAAGCAGCGCCGCAAGCGTATTATCCTCGAAGGCGATGTTCCAAGCCCCATTGACCCACCCCCGGGCTGCCGTTTTGCCGCCCGCTGCTACAAAAAGATCGAAGGTTGCGACACCACCACACCGGACTTAGTAGAAATCAAACCCAACCACTGGTGTGCCTGCCGCCTCTATCAATAAATTCCAGCATTTTTTGCCTTCCCCTCAAGGGGAAGCCAAAGAACAACTTCGTACTAAGAAAAAGGCCGAGTGTTTTGCACACTCGGCCTTTTAGCTACTCACGCTATTTCTTAAGCACACATCGTACACAGCAACGGTTCTGGCCGCTAAAGTCACAGGTAAATAGGGTTAAATCCCACTCTCCATTATTATTATTTATAATAGTATCTACGGCAGTCGGTGCCACATCCTCGCGGTTAACAACAATGTATTTATAAACGTTCCCGTCGGTTGTAGTAAGATATACATCCGCTCCGATGTTCACATCAAGTAACGGCCAAAAGTGCGTTGAGTAGTTGTGTCCGCATATAACAAGATCATTCGTATAATACGTACCGGTAAATCTGCAGGGAGCAATACTTAGACGCTCATAATCACAGGTATCCATTACCGGCAAGAGAATCTTGACTGACGGAATCTCCAGCACGCCTATATAGTTATAGCCTTCAATAAACTCTACCGACATTTGCGGATTATCAGACAAAGCCTCATAAGGAGAGACCGTTGAGGGCTCTCCTATATTGTCAGATATTGTTACTTGTAAGCTATCCAACACTCGCGCTGAATCTTTACCGGCAGCTTCTGATTCGTCTTGGTTATATTTCACAAGCCAAAACGCTGCGACAACACAAAGCACGCCCACGAGCATGAAGATAACGGAAAAAGCTCGCTTCATTACTTAGTAGTCCTGCGACGCATTACAACGCCAAGAGCAAAGATTCCAATACCTACAGCCAGAAGAACAGGCACCGGCCACCAAAGCTGACCTGTTTGAGGCACATCCGGAGGAGTGGGAGGATCGGGAGGAGGTGTAATCTTTGTAGCTGTTTCTGGTTTTGGATTTGCATCAACATCGTACAAATACTCATTGCCATCCCAAAGAGGAACGGTAATCACAAACGGGTTAATTGCGTTGTAACCTTCTGCAGGCTTATTCTGCACAATTAAATAAAGACCAAGCTTAAGATTGGTAAACAATCCTTTTCCCGAATTGTCTATTGTTACTACCGTACCGGTCAGACCATTGGAAGTAGCATAATCGGCAAGACTCTTTGCGAGCTCGGGAGCACCGGGCTTCTCTGAACTAATTACAGAGAGATCAAGACCGCATGCTGCGAATTCTGACGTAAATACAAGTTCGGCATTGCCGTCATGGTCTTCTGCCTGGGCGACAAAATAAGCCGTCAGCTCACCGCCAGGTACCTGTGTGCCATCGGATGTGAGAATCTGTACAGACACTGATCCTAATCTTGAATAATCTGGCACATGATTCGCATGCTCACTTGCAAATGCAGATGAGCAGCATGCTATCGTCATAATAGCCATGATGATTATTCCAATAACTAACCTACGTATACGTTCCATGGCAGCCTACTCTACGCGCGCTTTTTACTTCTTCCCGAAGTCAACAACACAATAATCATCAACACCAAAAGAATCGGAATTGCGATAAAGAGAGCAACTATCGCAGTTCCCACCTGCAATGCGTCTGCTACTACACGCACCGTTGCATTTGTAACCGTCTCGACACGATGACCGCGTACTAACAATCTGTGCGTGTTAATACCATACGGTGTGCAGGTAACCAACGTGCAATAATCCTGACCTTCAACGATCACAATATCGCTCAGATCTGTTGGTTCTACTATCCTAATTTGATCGACTTCATATGTCAACACTTCATCAAGTATTCTAATAAAAAATATATCACCTTTAACAAGTTTATCAAGATCCGTGAACAATCTTGCACTTGGAAGTCCCCGGTGACCCGAAAGAACGCAATGGGTACTTTCTCCTCCAACCGGAAGACTTGTCCCCGCGAGATGTCCAATCGCAACTTGTAAAATTGTACCCTCAGTTCCGTGATATACCGGCAACATAACGTTAATAGCAGGGATCTCAATATAAGACATAATTCCCGATTCGGTAACGCACAACGTGTTGTTGTACTCATCCATTTCTTCTGGGGTCAGTATCCAGTGAATTTCGGATTCTTTAAGCCTTTCATTATATTCCACAGCTTCTGTATACATACGTTCGTAAGCCGGGTTATCAATGGTGGCAACTGTCTCTGCATAACTCACTACCGCACGGGATTGATGAAATTGGTTCCACCAATCACTGAACGAGGGATATAACAGCAGGATTAATCCAAATAAAAAGATCAATACCAGCCCTATGGTAGACGAATGCCGCTTCAAACGTTCTCCTAGACCTATTTACCAAAACACGATGCATAAAAGCATTTAAGATTACCTTAACACTTATAGAACTAATTTATTTTAAACCTTATACACCAGGAATCTAACACTTGTCTTGGTGATTTTTATGAGAACGTAAGATTTGCACATCTCTACAACTCTGACTAGATACAACGCTTTACAGAGGGGGATTCTCAAGATAAATATAGATTTATTAACTGTTACTTTTATTGTCGTTGTTAGTCAATACTAATTACCTACTATAAAAGAGCTGGCCTTCAAAAAGACCAGCTCTTTTAGATTAATTGCTGATTAAATTTTCAATCACAGCTGTGATTACTGAACATTCATTCTGCGACGGGTTACGAGGACAACGCCTGCTCCGATGACAAGGATCGCGCCGATTACGTAGAAGATCGTGGTACCAATGCCACCGGTGGAAGGAAGCTCTTGACCGGTATTATTTACAACCGTAGTGCTCTGCTCGAGATTCGTTGTAGTGTAATCATTTCCAGCAATCGTAAATTCGTAATCCGCAGCAGTGTTGTAACCGGCAGGAGTAGTGGATTCAACCAGAGTATAGGTGCCATCTGCAAGACCAGTGAATGCTGCAACTGCGCCTGTAGAATCAGAGGTGTGCTCTGTGATGTTGCCAGCAGTAATAGCATCAGCGAGTTTAGTTCCTGAAGGAAGTTCATACCATGTAATGGAAGCTGGATCCGTGCTGGTTGCTGCATTCAGTTTGTAATATTTACCCTCAGAGTTTTTGATAACGAACCCAGCGCCTGCCAGAGGTTTCTGCTTATCATCTTGTTTTGTTACAGTAAACTTAGCATTATATACTTCTACTTCTTCACTTGTAGATGTATTGCCTTCACCAGATGTAAGGGTTGCTTTGTTTTTTGCAGGATTAACTGAAAGGGCATCTGACAAAATCGTTCCTGAATATTTTAATGTAATCGTTGTTCCATCTGCGAGACCCGCAATGTAGTTATTATCAAATGCTACGGTGAATCCTGTTGCTGTGGTAGTCACTACAGCCTGCGCAGCGGTAGGAGCAGTACCGGCAGATACAGTAATTTCGACATCGCCATTATAAGACATATCGGTCATGGTATCGGTAAATACCAGATTGGTTGCACCATGTGTCTTTGTAATAACTGCTGTGAACGGCTGCGAAGTTCCAACTGCAGCGATTGCCTTAAGAGATGCTGCATCATACTGTGTTCCTGCAGATTTTACAACAGGAGGAATCACGTTCTTATCATTAACAGTTGCGTCAGGATTTGTACTATCAATTGTTACAGCAGTACCAGTTGTAGTAGTGATGTAGTAATAACCATATTGCAAGTTTTCAATTGTAACTGAGGCAGTTCCGGCAGCAACTTCAGCTGTATACACCAGGTCACTATTTGTCACGTATCCAGCAATTGCAGCAATATCTGCATCCGTTAACTCACCAGTCGTAGATGTTCCGGAATATGTAACATTTCCTACCGCATCAACGGTAAACCCAGCAGGTGCTGCGGTCTTTCCTTCAACCAGTCTATAAGCGATAGCATCAGAACCATTACTAGTGGCATCAAACACCTTATAGATTTTGTAAGTTGTTGTAGTTGTCGGAGCTACCTCAGTAGTCGGAAGCGTGATGGTAATGGATGCACTTCCACCTTGGCTGCTGTCAACTGCCATTGCCGGAATTGCTATAGCCAGCATCATTACCAATGCAGCGACTATAGCTAACATTCTTTTTATGACTTTCATACACCATTCCTTTCTGTTTTATTACTTGCCATAATACAAGGAAATTGTAACTCTTTTATATAAGCATTGAAGTACCTTGAATTACCAGGGTTATAAAAATTCATTCAATTAACCTACTAAGAACACAATACCTATACTTTTTGCACAAGTTAGCGTCCATACATTTGCCATATCGATGCAAAGTATGCAGAGATACTCTCTCTTCATTTGGGGTGCGCATTTTATCTGATCACCCCCAATTTATCTAAAGGCCATATTCTGAAAACGATTTTACCGACTATTTGCTCATCGGAAACCGGACCTACACTTGTGTTACGTGAATCTATTGAGATGTTGCGATGGTCTCCCATAACAAAGAAGCGCGACTCGGGGACTTGGTATGGGAAATCGATATTGCAATCGCCAAGTGACAGATCGGTAACATACGGTTCATTAAGCTTAACACTGTTCACATAGACCGTTCCGTCTTTATCAATATCTACCCAGTCACCCGCACTGGCTATTACACGCTTAACGAGAATCTTATTGTTGTAGTAAAACGCAATAACATCACCGGTGGTGAAATCACTGCCCTTTACCGAAACAACAAATTCTCCCTCGTCAAGGGTTGGACTCATTGATGTTCCGTAGATTTGTAAGACGGGAAGCAACAAAACAGCAATCAAAACCGATACAGCAGCAACTGTCACCAGAGAATAGATGGTGTTCCTCAAGGTGCGCCTATAGTTTACCCTATAGCGCTCACGCTCTAATTCCTGTTGCCACTGCGCCGACGATGCCTGCGGCAGCATGTAATGCTTGCCCTTTGACATAAGCGCTACACCTGCCTGCCGTACAACTGCTGAATATTAAACAAATACGTATCGGCTGCTCTTTGAGCTTCTTCAAAGATGTTCGTAACCGCAAGCGAAGCCTCGGCAAGAGAGCCTACCTTTTGCATGCGCATTTCACGCGCATACATGTTGTAGCGCATGGCCTCGAGTTCTTTGTTTAAACGCTCTATCTCTTTCTGCTGCTGAACTATAACCTCTAACAGCTCAGCGCGTTTGAGCCTTCTTAACTGCTGTGGGTCATCCATACATCAAACCTTGGTCTTCCTTGTCTGCGTTACTTTTGCCAATACTTTGCGATCTCCATGTTACAAGCTGCAAATTAGTAATCTCTAATTTTCTTACATATACATATTTACGGACTATTAATTCGTTATTTATGCCACATATCCATAAAATGCATATAACATGTAACGAACAAACGTAGCCTTGCTGTACAGTTATTCGTCGAGCAGAATAATGTCTTCTACTTCTCCGGAATCTTCAATCTCTTTTGCCATGGCTTTAAGCTGATCAGGAGTAACGTCATCAAGCCCGGAAATACCGTGCGGTTCGTATATGACGGACAGTATTCCGGTCATAATCGAGAACGACGCAATATCAGATACTCTGACGCCATCTTCGCATTCAGTAAGTGCGAAATTGATGTTATGCCACTCGCCGGTATCCTCATGGTAAAAGAGCATCTGCTCCTCTTTGGACTCTCCCCCCAGGTAAGTATAGAGCGAATCCATGGTCTCTTGAGCGGTTTTGTCTCTGGCAGTGTAGACAGCAACCGGTGCACCATAGCGCTCAAGATAGGTGTTGAGGTGCTCAAGGTATATACGAATGGCTTTAAACGAGAATTCGCTCTTCATAAACCTCTCGTATGCCTCTTCTCCGCCGTTCATCGCAAATATATTGCGCATAAGCATGGGCTTCATGGTTGTGGGCTGGGGCGAAAATGCATCGAGCACCTTGAACATATTCTCGGAACACACATTTTCTTCTCTCATCAATTGCCGTACACACGTGTAGATTTGCACAATAAGCGGATACGCTCCAAACTTGTTTGCTACCATATAGGCAGAAAGCGTGCGGAATCCTGTTGCGGTAACAGGCAAAAAGAGATAACCCATAGAAATAAAGAATGAGCTGATGGTGCCCAGCCTCAAAAAGTCGGTTTGTGATCTGAGAAGCGCCGTATTGTCAGAATACATGTTCGATACGTCAAGCGAAGACATATAGGCGTCGCTGCAGAATAAACGCTTAAATGCCTGCGCACTTACCTTTGGCTGGGGATTTTTGCTCGTTGAGAAGCCAAGGGAGGCCAAAAGCGCATACGTGGCATCTTCGGTACCGGCAAACGGCAGCTCTTCCGGCGCAGGAGCCGGTTCATAACTAACTTGGGGAAGTTCGCAAACAGTATACTCACCTTCACCATAACGCTGGGAATCATCAAAGGTATACCAATAGAGTGAGTAGTTTACATCATACGGCACGGGACGCTGGATACGCCAGGTGTCTCCGTAGCGGCAGAGCGGCAAAATAAAACGCAAAATCTCCTGGCCGGCCTGCCCAACAGTGCAGCAGAAAACGCTGAAATCATAGCCCATCTCGGGGTAAAAACTCGCAGCTGCTTCACAGCCTGGGGCAAAGTCTCCCCATGACTGGTCAAGCCAGCCCATTTCGTACGCTTCTACAATTGAATCACAACGGCGCACACTCATTAGTTGATATTGCGATAAATCAAGCGACTCAAGCGCTAAATTCAAAGCAACAAGCTGCTTATTAATACTACCTGCAGGGTCTTCGCGGGACATTGAGAGGTCGATTTCTGCCGCATCACATGCAACTCTTGCCAAAAAACGCATCATATCGGCCGCATACAAGCCACGGAGCCTCACGGCCATGAGCATGCCAAAAGCGCCTGACGGCTTTACCGCGTTGGCCTCCCACTTGCTCTGCCAATCAGTATACGAATCATCTCTGAGCGTAACGATAGGAGTAAGCTGCAAAATCATACTGTCGAGAAAATCTTCTACCGCACAGAGCGAGAGGTATGTCTCAAAATCGCGCTTAAATAGGGCGTCTACCGCAATCGCTGCGATCTCCTCGGCAGAGTACCCGTTCCAATCAGGTGCAGGTAATACAGAATTCTCTTCAGAAGTATCTTCCTGTTCATCGCCCGTGCCAAAAAGCGATGTGATAAAACCTCCTGCGAATGCCGGAGTAGATGCAGCCATATATGCACCTGCACCGGTAAATGCTGTACCAGTTATGAATGATTTACGTGTGATAGATTTCATGGGATAGCCTCTCTTCTATGTAAATATATAAGAATAATGCTGCGGTAAGCGCTTGCTTGCTCGACCATATGATGGTAAAACGGAGTCATGGGGTTGTGACCCATGTTTATTCAACTTGGCCACTCATCACATCTCGTACAAGGGCTATTGAGGCAGGAACACCTTCAGGCCAGGTCATAATACCTATAGCATATTGTTTGTTATCCTGAGCCCAGAACGCCGTAAGGCTCACACGTCCGTAACCACTTGCATCAATAGTTCCGTTTGACCAGTTTCCGTTGTATACATAGTTAGGAGTATTCTCAGGATGGCCTTTGCCGGTGGATGTTACATATACATAATCCCAGTTAAAGGTCAGTTTGGTCTTTCCTGATGTTGCGCCGTCTATCAGAACATCAAAAGAACGTTCACTCCTTGAGTTGAATTGACCTGTAGGGTCAGTAAGCAGATACGCCTTCCATTGGCCCACAACATCTTCCAGACCTGTTTGGGTGGTGATGTATGACGGTGCAATACCGTTATACATGTTTGCAGTATACCAAACAAACTCTTTGCGGAATAGCGGGTCAAATTCAGCGTCATCTCTGTTTGAGGCAGCGTCTATACTCGTAACGGCTTTGTTTTTCAATGCTACGTCAGGGTTACTGTAACGCCCGGAAAACAACGGTAAAATGTATACAACAAAGAACGCGGTTAATACAAGTGCAAGAGCAACACCAAGAATAATAGGAATAACCGGAAGCTTGTTCATTGGCGCAGCTTCTGTATTGGCATCAGTACCGGCATCAGTACCGGCATTAGCATTTGCAGCGGTATTGTTATCAGAATTGACAGTAATTACAGCATCCTGGACAACAGGCTGTTGCTTGGATACAGACGGCCGGGGCGGCTCAGTGAAGAACTTCATTCGAGGTATTACTACGTCTCGCTGTATAGCTGGAATTGCTTCTTTTGCTGCGTCTCGCTGTGCGGGTGGGGTTGTTTCTTTTGATGTGTCTCGCGGTATGGGTTGGGTTGCTTCTTTTACCGGCTTACCGCATCGCGCGCAAAATTGCATGTCAGGTTCAAGTTCGGCTCCGCACTTAACACAATACGCCATATAAACCACCCCCTCGTATGACACCAAAATATTCTTTACTTGGTTATTTTGTAATAATATCGACACTATGTTACAAATGCAAATAATAATTCTGAATTTCTCTCTATGAAGTTATTGCCTGTCTCTACCATAAGCACAATTAAAGAATGGGAGAAAGCCTCTTTGTTCTTTACTGAGATCACAAGGCAGGCAAACTGTGGACTTAAGTACCTGTTTATTCCCCTGCATAGGCTGTGCGTCTGAGCCAGAAGTAGGCAGCAATCATTGCGGTCCCTGTTGCGAGCCAAGAAATGGGGTAGACAACCATAAGTGACTCATAACTCTGTGTCTGCGGGAAAACGAGGTACACCCAGGCGATCCTTAAGAAGCACGTTCCCACCATGGTGATGACGGCGGGCAGCATTGACCAGCCAAGACCTCGCATAACACCTGCGGTGACCTCGTAGGAGCTTGTGCCAAACTCGAACATCTCGACAATGAACATGCGCGTCATGCCGTAGCTTATTGCCACTTTATCAGGTGTGAAGATACCCAAGAAAAACTCTCCGAACCCCACGAATATCGCAACGGTAATTCCTGAGGTAATAACGCCCAGCGCCATACACAGCGCATAAACCCGCTTGCAGCGGTCATATTTGCGTGCGGCATAGTTTTGGCCGGTAAAGGTAACTGCGGCGCTTGTGAAACCTGCAACCAGGTAATAGGTGTAACACTCATAGTTAAGTGACGCTGCCGAGCCGGCCATGACCTGTTCGCCAAACCCGTTAATTGCCGCTTGGATAATGACATTCGAGATTGAGAACATTACGCCCTGCAAGCCCGCTGGAATTCCAATCTTCGCGATCGAGACAAGCGGTTCGCGTCTCAAGCGCAAGTGGCGAAACTCGAGCTTAAAAGCGTCATGTTCATGGACAAGAAACCACACAATAATGGCCGCACAAACTCCGTTTGAGATAACCGTAGCCGCTGCGACGCCTGCAACCTCCCACTCAAATTGTACAAACAGCAGGTTAAGTCCCAGGTTCACCACGCAGGCCACGGCAAGTGCAAAGAGCGGCCGCATGGTGTCGCCCTTACTGCGCAAAATTGCAGACCCAAAGTTATAAAGCATCATAAACGGCATGCCAAGAAAATAGATGCGCAGGTAGTCGGTTGCCATATCAATAGCACCACTGGGAACCGAGATCGCTTCCAACGCGGGACGCGCAAGCAGAACGCCAACTGCGATAAGGAACACTCCGCTCGCAAGCGACAACAAAATTGAGGTACCCACCGAGTCATGAATCTTATCCGGCCGGTTATGGCCAATATGAATTGCGAGGTCAACGTTTGCACCAATAGAGAGGCCCACAAAGAGGTTCACCGCAAGGCTGATCACCGGCCCAACCGAGCCAACAGCCGCAAGCGCATCATTGCTCACAAAGCGCCCCACAACGGCAGCATCGGCCGAGTTAAAGAGCTGCTGCAATACGCTGCAAACCGCAAGCGGCAAAGCGAATGCGCACAGCTTCCCCAGAAGCGGGCCGTTCATCATATCCATGCTGCCGGATCGCTCCGACACATCCTTAAACCGCAACCCCACAAAAATCGCCTTCTGCCTGCCAAGAAATCTAACGCACATTCACTCTGCTTTAATGCCTCGGCAAAGTCTAACCCTCCCAAAACAGACTGTGCAGCAGAGTAACCGCAAGATCGATAATCCACCAAAGAAGCAAGCCAACCTTAAGTATAAGGCAAAAAGTTGATATAATTCTGTTCATCTACTGCGAGTGAGTCATTAGGACGGCTCTCTTGACTCACTATCTGAAGGGAAAGGATTCTTGCATGAAATTCTGTGAGAACTGTGGGAGTCAGGTTTCTGAAACTGCTCGTTATTGCAGTAATTGCGGTCAGGAGATTGCTGCGCCCATGCCGGTTGCAAACCAAGCACCGCAAGTATACCCCATGAATCAGGTGCCAATGGCACAGCCGGCAGAACCGGTCTACATGGCGCAGTCTGCTGATCCGGCTCGGTATCAAATGCCACAGCAGGAACAGTACCAGGTACCGGGCGGTGTACCTTCAGGCCAATTGCCGCCGCCTCCACAGGGGAGCGCGATCACTCTGTATCCTGATGGCAAGTATCGCTGGGTATATGAGTATAACCTGTTTACCAATCCAACAATTTTCTTTACTATCTTCAAAATTTTTATTGGTATTGTTCTTGCACTCTTCTTGCTCATGCTGGTTTTTGAAATAATCAATGGCGACTTCTCGGGCGACACGGTATTGGATGGTCTCAAGAGCGCGGGAATTGCTCTCGCAATTATGCTGGCGCTGACCATTGTGGGATATTTAGTTTACGCCATCATGCAAGGCGGTAAGTATTGTGTGCTGTTTACCATGGATGTGAATGGTGTCGAGCATAAGCAGCTCCCTAAGCAATACAAAAAGGCTCAGATCGTGAGTGCACTGAACGTATTGCTTGGTATTGCCACCGGCAACCCCACCGAGATTGGTGTTGGCCTGTTGTCTGCCCGAGATTCGCTTTCGAGCGACTTTGGCGTTGTGCACAGCATCAGAGGATCGCGCAGGGGCCATACCATCAAAGTAAACGAGGCGCTCAATAAAAACCAGGTCTACGTAGAAAACCAAGACTACGACTTCGTATTAAACTTCATCCGCGATCACTGCCCCAACGCCAAGATCGTACGGGGATAAAACCTGCTTTTTGCCCAGTGCATCCGGTATACACCCGCATTTTATAGCAAAGGGGCGCCTTCCCTCATCTTGAGAAAAGGCGCCCCAGAAGGTTAGACAGATACCGGGTATCCGTTAAAATGTTTTACAGAGCTGCGAGATACTTGCCAAGAACACGTCCGTGGGTCATAGCGAAACCAATGGAGGAACCGGCTACAGGAGCACTGTATCCGCCACCCCAGCGGCAGCCCAGGGAGTTACCGGCGGCATAAAGACCCTTGATGGGTGTGTAGTCGCCCTTTACAACGTTCATGTGGTCATCGGTGACAAGACCGCAGAAGGTGACGAGACTTGCGGTGCTGGTGCCGTCGTGTTCCTTCTTTGAGCCATAGAACGGCGGGGTATCGATGGGGATCATTGCACAGGCATCCTTGCCATAATCCGAGTCAACACCGGCGTAGCAGAGCTCATTGTAATGAGCGATCTCTGCAAGGGCGGTTTCCTTGTCCTCACCCTCGAGACCAAGGAGATCCATAAGCTCTTCGAGTGTCTCGGCACCCCAGACTTTACCGGTTACGCCTCTGCCCTGGGAGGTGTTGAGAACATCATAGCCCTCTTCGCCTGCTTCTACTACATGTGACATATTCTCAATCATGGTATCATGCTGTCCAGGATAGATACCAAAGATAGGTGCGCCATGGTCGCAACCGGCAACCTTAATGCTCTCGAACCAGTTGGCGTCGGTGATGGAGTAAATATTGCCATGGGGCTGACGAATCATGTTCTGCTTGAAGTATGGGCCCATACCCTCGTTCATAAAGCGCTTGCCGCGGGCATTCAAATGGAGAAGCGGCGTGGTGCCAAACGGACCAGGCTGCGCCATGATGGTTGCCATGGAGGAACGCGGATGGCTCTCGATAAAGCCGCCTGCCCAGCAGCCCATCTTGATGCCCCAACCATCGCGGCCGCTCCTGCCCTTCATCATCTGCGGGTCCATGTTGTTACGCATGTCGAGCTCGTTGACGAGGTCGAGGAGCTGAACAATCATCTCTACGTTGTCAGCAAAGTCACGGTGGAGATGACTACGCCCTTGTTAGCGTTGAACTGCTCGTAACCGTCGGGACCCTTGGCGATAACGCCGGTCACATCGCCATTCTCGTTCTGTACCAGAACGGTGGCGTACCTCTCAAAGAACCACTGGGCGCCAAGTGCTTTAGCTGCATTGCGGCTGTTGGTTTCGAGCTCGGTCATACGAACAAAGTAGCACGCAGCCCACATCTTAAAGCCGCCAAGCTCAACGGGATAATCGCTGCCCTTGGGTTTGTCATAAGCTATTTGGATAAGGTCTCCCTCATGGCCTTCTTGAACTTTAAACTGGGTGCTCTCTTCAGGAGTAATGGAAACGAGGTTGTCAAGCATCTCGCCGGAGTTAGCGATATACTGGCGGATAAGTTCAGCATTGGCAGTCTGGCCTGCGCGGCGGGTGTATTCAGCGGTGATTTCGCCAATGTCGTATCCGCCAAGGCCAAGGTCGGTTGCCCACTTTGAGTTAAATGTGCAGACGCCGCCGCCCTGAGCCATATATTTATCCTCAGCCTGCAACTCAAGAACCATAACGCTGGCGCCGCCCTGTGCTGCTGCAAGAGCGCACTGCGTTCCCGCATGGCCGGAGCCGCAGACAATGATGTCAGCTTCATAGGTAGCAACAATCTCAGACGGGTCAATTACAGGAGCCTGGCCAAGCCAGTCGCCGCAGCACATATAGCCCGGAACACCGGGATTGCCGTACCAATCTTCTTCCTCAGCAGGCTCTGCTGCCTCTTGAGCAAATGCTACACCGTCAGCGGCGACTGTGGCTGCAGCTGCTGCCACTGCCCCCTTGACAAAAGTGCGCCTATCGAGGTTACCCTTGGATGTGTCGTTGTTTTTGAACATACTGTTCCTCCTTTATAGACAACAAACGACTACTTCGAAGTGAAGGATGTCTCCCTTCTCACCCCGCGCTTCTTTTGCACCACGTTAGAACGTGGCGGGCGGTATTATAGTATTCTTGTTTGTAATAATAAAGTACTTTAATTGAATAATTTAAATATAAAGTTATGCGTTATGGACATTATGTTTGGTCCCAATGGATGTGACCGGAGGCTGACTCCTGTTCACAGATGCGTTCGCACTTCTGGCCGATATCCCCCAGACGGAGGTATAACAGCATTTGCTTTTGGATAGACTAGACAGCGCATCAACCCGCTTGTATCTCATGAGTTCTGACCATCTTATGTAAGGAGGAGGGACACGCCATGAAGACACATTAATGGTTTTCTCTGGTGAGTCTTTTGTCGCTCACGCTGGTACTTCTGGTGGGGGTGACGCCTGCGGCATTTGCGGCACGAGCCATCTATGGAGGCGTCCCGGTGGACGCCGAGGAAGCTACTGATGACTACTGTCCTGCTACAGGAGGTGCTCACAGCTGGAGTGACAGAGAAGTCATTAACCGGACCGCAACTTGTACAGAAGATGCCGCTTATCTTGTCCGCTGTGGCCGCTGCGGCTATACCACCACGCTTGTTACCACACCTGCTTTGGGCCATGACTGGAGTGAGTGGTTCACGATAGAAGAAGCCACCTGTACAGAGCCCGGCATACTGGGGCGGCAATGCTCCCGCTGTGGAGAGGTGGAGACAGAATATCTTCCTGTGTTAGATCACGACTTTATTCTCTCAGAAGTCATACAGGAAGCTACCTGCACAGAGCCGGGTATCTATAGATATACCTGTTCCCGCTGCGGGACAACACTTGATGAAGAAACTCCTTTAGCGCCCCACTCTTTTGGTGAGTGGAACATCCTCACAGAAGCCACTCCTTGGTCTTCCGGCGTCCGTGAGCACGTATGTGCGCTCTGCGGTGCAACAGAGCAAACTGAATACTATCTTGAAGGTACTCTTTTCCCCTCAGAGCAGGGCGATGCCGTAGCAGCCTTCCAGGTTCTTCTCAATCAAAACGGCTTTGACTGCGGCGAGCCAGACGGTTCTTTTGGACCAATGACACAAGCTGCGACAGAAGCTGCTGAGCAAGCTGCAGGCCATGATCCAACCGGCATTGGCTGGACGGGACTTCAGGCGTGGCTCGCCGGCGACACACTGGCGGCCGAATCTATCGACAACGGGGATCTTGCGTTAAACGAATCCCAGTCTTTTGAAAGCGCGGCAGGGCTTCTTGCTCAGCTGCGCATCAGGCGGCCAAATAACAATGAGAACGGCGGCCTTACTATAGCGGTCCAGCCTGTGGGCGGCCGGCTGTCCGATGTACTCGGTTATCGCGTACTCAGCATCACTATGGCTGACGGTACAGGATCAATGACATATTGGCTCTACAGAGACGGCGAATTATACGGGTCGCCTATCGAAAAAAGCGGAGATGACCCCGACCGGTTGTACTGCGAAATAAAGATCCGGCACCAAGGTGAGTATTACTTCCATGTAGAGGATTCCACAGGCCGCTGGGCAGATTCCGACCTTGTTACCGGTACGGTTATGGTTTCATATGATGAGCCACTAATCATCAAAGAACAACCCAAAGACGGTGCACTGTCTAAGGATACCGGTAAATACACACTTAGTATCACTATGGCGGACGATGTAGCAACAATATCATCGATGGAGTATTGTCTTTATAAAGACGATGAATTATATTCTTCTTACGAAAAATACATGGATGATCCTGATAAGCTGCACTACGAAACAACCGTCGATCAGCCGGGTGAGTATTACTTCTATGTAAAGGAGTTCACAGGCCGCCGGGCACTTTCCAATACGGTTACTGTCACCGGACAGAACTCAAGCGAGTATCCAGAAGACTCCGCGCGCTGGTCACATAGTGATGAGGACGGCGGCCTTACCATAGCGGTCCAGCCTGTGGGCGGCCGGCTTTCCGAAGTACTCGGCTATTACAAGCTTAGTATCACTATGGCCGACGGTACAGGACCAATGAAGTATTGGGTCTATTATGACGGCAAATTATACTATGGGCCTACCGAGAAAAGCAGCGATGACCCCGATCGGTTGTATTACGAATGGGAAGCCAGACATCCCGGTGAGTATTACTTCCATGTAGAGGATTCCACGGGCCGCTGGGCAGATTCCAATGCGGTTATTGTTACGCTTCCATGGTTTGAAGATGACGAGCCGCTTATCATCGAAGAGCAGCCCAAAGGCGGTGCACTGTCTGCGGTTACCGGCAAATACATGCTCGGCATCACTATAGCGAACAGCACAATGACCTACTCGAATTCTTTGGTGTACTATCTTTATGACAAAGATGGTAACTTATACGATTCTACCAAAAAAACCGAGGATGACCCCAACCCGCTGCACGCAGAAATAACCGTCGATAAACCAGGCGAGTATTGCTTCTATGTAGCGGAATCCTCGGGCCGCCGGGCACTTTCAAACACGGTTACCGTCACCGAATCGCAATTTAAAACTCTTCCTGAATCTCCTGATCTACCGCCCTTCAAGCCGCACAAACCACTCATCGTCGCCCAACATCCAACAGACGGGCTTCTCCCTGACGGCTCTTCCGGTAGTGCTCTTGTCCTGACCGCGCAAGTAGAAGGCGGTGTGGCACCATATACCTTTGAATGGCGTCGCGTGGAAGACTGGGCTTTATCCCAAAAAATAAAACCACTCGAGCGTCTGGATACTATAAGCCCCATTATCATCGCAGAACAATTCGTTAAACAAGCATCCTCTGTTAAATCTAAGATGGAAGAAGCGTTCATCTATACCGGTATGGTAAGGAATCGGCAAGAAGAGCTTGTCGAGCAGGACGTTGCATCCCAAATTACCCGGGTTGTGGCTGAGATAAACAGTCAAGTTGTAACCAACAGCATTAGTTATGGGAACTCATCCACCTACTATGCAACAGAACCGGGCACCTACTTCTGCATTATCACCGACAGCAAAGGAACCTGGGTAACTACAGATTCCGCTTACGTGGATTACGGCAAGTAATAGAGCACATTACGGGACACATAGCTGGTAGCGTGCATGATTCATCATCTCTCTACCAGCCACGTACCCAACAATGAAAGGAGAAACTGTCATGAAAAGATACGTTGTTCTGCTGCTGGCGTTTGTCCTGCTGCTGCTCCCCATGCCTGCTGCACTGGCACAGGAAGCCAAAGCTTCCGGGCTTAACGAACCGCCTGCAAGCGCCGCGGGCAACTGGTATGCTGATCTGAACGGCGTTCCTCTGCAGCTGACCCTTGCTGAAGACGGCACATATACCTTTGCCTCCCCTGCTCTCCCTAATGAATCCAGCGAAGGCACCTGGGAGCAACATGACGGCCTTGTGTTGCTCGATGGCGACGCAACCTCTCCGCTGAGCCTAACCACCGGCGCGGCATATTTCGGTAATACGGCCGAGAAACCCGCACTTGAAGATTCTGCTACGCAGGCTTCCGCAGAGGATGCCAAAGCCGACTCTGCAAAGCCGGCCTTGTCTGATGCCACCGAGTCCTTCTCGGCTGCACCTGAAGCAGAGCTGCTTGTATGGACAGATGCCGAGATAGTCTTCTATCGTACGGAGCCGGGCTCTTACACTCCCGCAAAAGCTGACTCGGCCGCTTCTCTCGAATCCTTCGCAGGCTATTGGAAGAGCGCATATGTAAGCCTCGGCGGCGCTCCCATTGAGTCTTCAATTTTGGGCGAAAAAACTGACATCTATATTGACGGCGAGCGCGTGGCCATGGGCGGCGAACTTTTTGGCGACGTCTTTGTTAACTTCACCTTCTCGGAAGGTGCACTAAAAGCAACCGTGTCTGATTCTCTCTCAATTGAGATCGTCCTCCTGCAAGACGGCCATCTCCGCATGACCCTCGCCTCTCCAACCGGTGAGATGATCATCTACCTGGCCAAAGCCCCCTCCGGCCCCATTACTCAGGCAAAGTAATGCGCTGAAGAGGCGTGGTATTTGTAGAAGCCCGCTTCACAATGCTTTGGTACTTTTCTTAAATCAATAAAAACAGAGGCGTATCCCAGCTCTTCAAACCGGGATACGCCTCTGTTTTTATTCCACTTATCCCGCCGGTTTAACTTTGTCTAAGCGTACACCGACAAGGGTTTCTCGAAAGGTGACACAAGAACCGTCCTTATGCCGCCTTTCCTAACTGCTTTTTACATGGCTTGTGCAAGAGCCTCGTCAACTGCTACCAGGATGCCGTGAGAGGTGGTTGAAGCGCCGGAGAAGACCTCGACACCCTCAGTGCCGTTAGCGGCTTTGATGACTTCGGGCATAGCCATAACAATTGCGTCGCCAATACCACGGGTCTCCTTGGGATCAAGAACCTCAACGTTAGCGATCTTGCCGCCCTCAATGGTAACGCTTACCTGGAGCGGGCCGCTAATGCCTACGCCGTTGCCAATGTAGGTGCCATCCTTGTAAACAGCATCGCTCACAACGGCCTCAGGCTTGGGCAGAGCGTTGGTAGCCATTGCGTCAGGATTAAAGACGCCGGCTGCAGGAGAACCGGTGAGCATAACGCGGGCTGCACGACGGCCGGAGCTGATGCTCTCGGAGATGTTGCCGCCTACGTTGTAGATGTATGCATACTCGCAACCATTCTCGCCGGCAGCGTAAAGACCGGGGATTGGCTCGCCATCAATGGTGAGAACTTCGCAGTTGGGCGAACGCTTAACGCCACCCTGGGTGTTGTACATGCAGCCCTTGAGAGCGGTTACATAGTAAGGCGCGCTGATGGGGATAAGGTCAAAGGCCTTGACCTTGGGTGTCTCGTCCTCATGGCCGTACTCGATGAGCTGGTCGCCCATTTGGGTAAGTGCAACACCGCGATGGAAGATGGGATCAATGTTCTGAGCAGCGTTATCATTGTAGAAGTTGATGGTATTGGTGAGGGTCTGCTCGTCAAGACCGGTAACGGTTGCGATGTCGGCAATAGTCTCGCACTTAACCGTGATACCTGCGGCAATGGTGTCTTCCATATTCCAGCAAACACCGTCAACAGCCTTACGATGCGGGAAGTTGTTGTAATTATACGTATAACCGCCGGCCTCATAGCAACCCTGGCCCATAATGCACCAGCAGTTATCAGGATGAGGCATATCCATCCAGGAACCGTTGTGATAATACTTACCATGAAGTGCGAGGCCCTGAAGTCCCTCAACGCTCTCGTTGATCCAGCGCTCGCCGTTCTTGTCGACATAAATGTACTCGCAGGTCTTGTGTGCGAATGAAGCGCGATAATCAAACTCGCTGTTGGCAACAACATTGAAGCCGAGCATACAGCCAGAGATGTTATTCATATGCCAAAGGTCAGCACCCAGGCGCTGGGCCATCTTCATGCCGTCGCCGCGGTTGTAAGGGGTACCCTTGCCAATCATATTGGGATGACCGGTTGCGTTGTACATCTCCATCATCTCGGGATTGGCTTCAAAACCACCGGTAGCAAGAAGAACACCCTTGTTACCCTTGAACTTGCGGCCGTCTTCGCACTCAACGCCAATAACCTTGCCCTCGGCATCCTGAATGAGCTTGATAGCGCGGGCTTCGTAATAAACGGGGCAACCCAGCGCATCAAACTTGGCTACCATGGAACCCCAAGTCTGACCCTGGCCAAATTCCTGAGTAACAGGCTTCCAGCAGGGACAATTCTCTGCACCGGTCATCATGGGGAACTCGCCAATTGGTGAGAAATAGCAAGGCTCGCCGGTTGAAGGCTCATGCCAACGCATACCGCAGACATTCTCAAGCCAATCAATGTTTTGAGGAATCTCTTCTGCCCATGCGTCAATAATGTCAGCGGGGACGTAGTAGGGGTCATTCAGAACGGTCTGATAAATAATTGCAGATTCCTTGTCCTTGGGGCAGAACACAACACCCTGGGTGCAGCAGGAGTTACCGCCGCGGGCACGCTTGGGAGCGGCCTCGAGGTTAATAGTGGTACCAAGCTCCTCAACGGTTGCGGTAATAGCGGCAGCCAGACCGGCAACACCAAGACCGCAGATAATGATATCAGCTTCGCCGTCCCAGGCTATCTCGGCAGCGGGGGCTTCCTCGGCAAGAGCGCTTGCGGTGGTTGCCATAGCTGCTGATGCAACAACAAGACCTGCACCCTGGACAAATGAGCGACGTGACATGTTCATAATACAAACCTTTCTCGTAATGCCTTACTTCTACGTAACACTTACAATGACCGCCATCTCTTCGTGAGATGCGCGATGCGGTTGATGGCTGGTAGTGTACACCTTCAAAACCAGATTTGCTATTTCCAATTTAAGAGTTCTCTCTACCGTTTTTAGTATAATTTCGCTACCCTATTTTGGGTAATACGCTATAAATCGAGGTCAGAATACCGCGAAGGGTGGGTTGTGTAGAGTAGTGACTCACGAGGAGCTTCCTATCGCACAGCTCGAACTTATTACTCCTTGTGCACAAAATCAAGCCTAAATTGTCCACAAATTTTGAATGTGTGACCAATAACCGCTTAAAACAGACTTTGCCGAGAAACCCTTGGGGTTCGTATCTCTCTGAGCTGCGGGTTCTTCTCGGCAGAAATGGTATGACTATGGAGAAAAGCTGCTCGAGCGTAAAATTGGTCACACATTCAAAATTTGTGGTCAAAACAGGTCTCATTTTGTGCGCACGGGGCAAGTAATTGGCCACATATCCCGGTTCGCAGATACTTTCAAGCTTCTGGCCGATATCTCCCAGATTGAGATATAACGATATTTGCTTTTGGATAGACTAGACAGCGCATCAACCCGCTTGTATCTCATGAGTTCTGACCATCTTATGTAAGGAGGAGGAACACGCCATGAAGACACATAAATGGTTTTCTCTGGTGAGTCTTTTGTCGCTCACGCTGCTGAGATAGCAGAGAAGTCATTAACCGGACCGCAACTTGTACAGAAGACGTCGCTTATCTTGTCCACTGCAGCCGCTGCGGCTATACCACCACACTGCACTTATTCCGATTCTTCAGGCTCTATGGGGTCCGGTTCGCGCAGGCCGTTGACTTCTGAGACCGGGAGGGAAAATGCTATGGCTCCGGCATCAGTTTGGGGGCCTGCGTCGCGGACTATTGCTTCCATGATTTGTGACTTGGTGTCTGCGCTGGCGACAATGAGAATGATTTCCTTCTCGGTAGAAAGCGATACGTTGAGAAATTTTTTGGCGAGATGGGCTCCGGTGCCTTTTGCATGGACTACCGTGCCTCCTCTTGCTCCGGCTGCGCGCGCAGCATCCATGACCGTGTCTACATAATCGCGGTTAGCAACTGCAATAATGAGTTCATGCGAGTAATCCATGGCGGGGGTACCTCCTTGAACCGAGGCGGTGTTGAGCAAATATGAAAACGTTTTTGATCCTGCGATACTTTTAACAGGAATAGAGATCACCAGGCCATTGCCAGGAAAACCAATGTAGAGTTTTGAACGGCTTAACCGCATGAGCTGCCTGGCCTTTTGAGAATCTGCGAGGCAGAGGTTTACAAACTTGAGACTCTCGGTGAGGCCCAGACGCTCTATCTGGCTCTGGGTCGCGGTACCTTGCCCGGCAAAAGAGAGGCTCAGCGGCACATCAAGCTCGCGCATAATCTTTTCGAGCGCTTTTTGGCGGCTTCTGCTTACGATGGTAATCACAAGATACAGCTCCATTATTCCACCTCCCAAAGCTCGATAACTTGGTAATCATCGCTTGTCTCGGCCAGGTCAGCAATGGCGGCACGCTCGCGAATCCTGGCGACAAGGCCCACTACCTGCACAACAATAAGCGGCGTCATGGCTACCATGGCAACCAGTCCAAAGGCGTCGGTTATGACGTTCCCGCCGTAGGCAGAGCAAACGCCAATCGCAAACGGCAGCATAAACGTCGCCGTCATGGGACCTGAGGCAACGCCGCCCGAGTCAAACGCGATAGCGGTAAAAAGCTGCGGCACCACAAACGAGAGCGCTAAAGCAATTCCGTAACCCGGCAGTAATATCCAGAGAATATTGACGCCGGCAAAGATTCGCCAAACCGAGAGCCCGGCGGCAATCGCAACGGCGAGAGAAAGGCTTGTTTGCATGACGCGTGCGCTCACGGTACCGGCGCTGATCTCCTCAACCTGTTTGGTAAGTACGTGAACCGCAGGCTCGGCGGCTACCACAAACCATCCCATGCACGCAGCTCCCGCAATGGCCAGCAGCTGCATCCAGGTGTCAGAAACCAGCTGCGTGCCAAGCTTGGTTCCGAGTGTCGAGAAGCCCACGTTGACGCCGGTCAAAAAGAGTACCAGGCCAAGATAGGTAAATACAAGGCCAATGAGAATGCGCACAAACGGGAGGCGCGGCATCTTAAGAGAGAATACCTGGAATATGAGGAAGAATATCACAATTGGTGCGAGAGCAAGCGCTACCTCGAGCGCATAGGTAACCAAACCTCCCAGATACGCAGCTGCGATATCGCGGGTATTCTCGTACGTTGCAAACACCGCGGGAACATACTGTTGAATATCGCCGGGATAAAAGAATCCCAAGATCAAAACAGAGAGAATAGGCCCAATGGAGCAGAGCGCCAGCAGGCCAAACGAGTCTGCCTCGGCATTGCTGTCCGAGCGAATTGCCGCAACGCCTATACCCATTGACATAATAAACGGCGCCGTCATGGGACCCGTAGTTGCTCCGCCCGAGTCAAACGCAATAGCCAAATAAGCAGGGTCCGAGAAAAACGCGAGAACAAAAACCAGAGTATATGACACCAAAAGGAGCCATTTGAGCTTGATGCCCGTTAAAATGCGAAACATTGCGAGCATGAGGAACAGTCCCACGCCCACAGCCACAATCAGTATCAATACCAGCGTATCAATATGAGGTACCGTTTGAGCAAGCACCTGGAGGTCCGGTTCGGCCACCGTAATAATAATGCCCAAGAGCAGACTGATGCCCAAGATAACGCCGAGCTTGCGCGAGGCAGTAAGTTTTGAACCAATATGCGTACCAATAAGCGTCATTGAGGCATCTGCACCAAAGGTAAACAGCCCAAGCCCAAGCGTCAGTAAAACCGAGCCCAGCAAAAACGTGAGCATAAAATCAGCTTCGACCGGCGCTGCGGTAAAGCAAAACGCAAGCACAATGCACACAATGGGGATAACCGCACGCAATGCCTCAATGAGTTTTGTCCGCAAACTGTTTCTATCCAATGACACCCCTTTTGCTTACTTACAGGCATACACTGATTTATCAATGCGTATGATACACGTTTTTAAATAAGTATTACAACTGCAGTTTAATAAACCTAATCATCAGTTTCCTTGAGGGTCGTGGCACTTAGGGAAATTACAAAATCAAGGTTTCACGATTGTTATCACTCTTGTTGTTTTTTATAGTCTGTCATGTGTCAACACAACGCAACAGAACAACTTGTCCGGTGAAAATGATCTTTATATAAGACTGTTTTGTTGCAGGCTTGTCCATTGATTTCAAAAGAAAGAAGGACCAACATGGCAACTCAGCAAGAAATCAAAGCGCGTCTCGAAAACATTCGTGGTGCAATTCCGGTACCTGCCACATGCACCCGTCGCGGATTCATGGCCGGCGCAGGCATGGCTTTTGCCGGCGCAGCGCTTGCAGGCACCGCGTTTGCTTCAGAAGCTCCTGCCGGCGCTCCGGGTGCAGGCGCTCCTATGGGCGCGGATGCTCCCTCAGCAGATACAGCTGCTGCCGCTCCTGCTGCAGGCATGACTTTTGAGGGTAATGCAGGCAAAACAATGGGCCAGGTATTAGGTGCAGGCTGGCTTGGCGAAGAGCCCGAAATCACTGATATTGCCGAGACCATCGATACTCAGATTGTTGTATGCGGCGCCGGTCACTCGGGAACAGCTTGCGCACGCAAGGCAGCCGAGCTTGGCGCACAAGTAATTGTTATTGATCCCCAGGCAGAGGATACCTTTAGTGTCCTTGGTAATGACATTGGACACCTCAATTCCAAGTGGCAGACCGAGATCAACGGTATTCCTGTTTACGATGAGGCTACCTTTATCAATGAGTATCAAATCTATTGCGCCGGCCGTGCGCAGTGGGGCTTGATCAGCCAGTTTGCGCACCGCTCGGGCGAAGCGTTTGACTGGTTTATTGATAATCTCTCTGATGACGAGAAGGCCGGTATTGTCTGCCTGAACTGGCCTGCAGCTGAAGGTTATGATTACAACTACGGTAAGCTCTTCACGAGCTACGTTGGTACTCCCAACTTTGGCGGCAGCGTTGGTTTGCGCGAGGCTTTGCTCCGCACCCAGCAAATCGCCAAGGACGCCGGCGCTGAGTTCCAGTACGAGACTACCGCTGTCCGTCTGGTCCACAATGAGGATGGCACTGAGGTTACCGGTGTTATTGCACAGCGTGCAGACGGTTCATATGTTCAGTTCAATGCCCCGGCGGTTGTTCTTGCCTGCGGTGACATTGGCAGCAACTCACAGATGTACAATGCCATTTGCGGCGAGAACTATGCCCTTGGCGAGTACTCGGACTGCCGTTCATTCTCAGGCCGCGACGGCAGCGGCATCGCCATGGCTATGCGCATTGGCGCCAAGGTTGAGATTGCAACCGGCGGCGACATGGGCAGCCACGCAGCCATGCTCATGACTCCCATGGAGTCAACCGAGACCATCTGGCTCAACAAGTACGGCAAGCGCTTCTGCAATGAGGCTTACGGCGGACCGCTCCTCTCAGGCTGCGCAACCGCAAAGCAGCCCGGTACCATTATTTACACCGTTTGGGACGCTAACTGGAAGGAAGTCCTCCTGAGCCACATCGCCGGTCATCTTATTCTTAAGGATTGGCGTGAGGAATCTGTTGAGCAGATTGCCCAGAACATGGAAGCCGCCATTGGCAGCGGTCCTGAGGGTTATGACGCAAGCGGCAAATACCTCTTCTGCGCCGATACCCTTGAAGAGCTCTTTGAATACCTGGGCATGGAGCCCGAGGTCGCAGCAAACGCTCTCGCCGAGGTTCAGGCCTGGAATGAAGCAGCCCAGAGCGGCGTCGACAAAGAGTTTGGCCGTGATCCCAAGCTCATCTGGCCCATCGCTACTCCCCCGTTCTATGGTTTTGCCGCAAGCAAGCGCGCAGGCGGCGGTTCTCTGGTCTCAACATCAGGTCTTCTCGTCACCGAGAACCAGCAGGTCCAGGGCCAGGGCTTTGAACCCATTAAGGGTCTCTTTGCAACCGGTAATACTTCGGGCGGCCGCTTCCCCATGGGCTATAACGGCATTATGAACGGTGTTTCGATTGGTATGTGCCTCACGCTCGGAATGTGCCTTGGCGAATACCTTGCAACCGCAGATATTGATGCTCCCACCACGCTTGGACTTAACAATGCCGCTCCCAAGCAGTCTGCAAACGGCATGGGCCCGGGCGGCCCCGGTGCAGGCGGTCCCGGAGCCGGTGGTCCCGGCGCTGAGGGTGGCGCTCCTGCAGGCGAGGCTGCTCCGGTCGAAGCATCAGGTGCAACCTACAAGGACGGCGTCTACGAGGCAACCGGCAAGGGTATTGGCGGTAAAGTACCGCTTACCGTTACCATCGAAGGCGGCAAGATTGTAAGCGTCGAGGTAGGCGCAAACGGAGAAACCCAGGGTATTGGTTCTAAGGCTATTGAGCAACTCCCCGCGCTCATTGTTGAAGCCAACGGTGTAGATGGTGTTAATGGCGTTAGTGGCGCCAGTGTAACAAGCAAGGCAATCTTTACTGCTATGGCCGACATTCTTGCTCAGGCATCTGCATAACCTATAAAATCCAGAGAGATCTGATCTAAGAAAACCTGACAAAAGGTGCGTCCTCTTGTCAGGTTTTCTTGTATAATAGCTTCCGGCAATAACCGTGTGGCAACGGCTTGTTCCCTGTCACACTAATACAAAGCGAGGGAAGCATGCCTCAGGAACATGTTGGTATAATATCTGTGCATCGGATTGTTTTTGATATGCCAAGGCTTCTTTGCTTTACTGCTTTTTTGACTTCTCTGCCTATTTATTCGCCAAATATTGTTGCCATTAATGCAAATGGCAATGTGAGTTATTTGACGGGATTGTATGCAGAACCGTTACTATTGATCACCTTTATAGTCGCGCTCATATTAGCAGCCATCTCGTATTTCCACAAAGAAGCCATCCCGCAAAAGACAGTTGTTACCTGCGTTCTGATGGCATGTTATGTGTTGGGTTGTCTTGGCTATGCGAGTATGCTCATGTTTGATCCGTCGTGGGCCGGCACGTTTGTTACCGTTTTTGCTGTTATAACCGCAATAGGCATTCTGCCAACATGCGTCATGTGGACCTGCGCTTTTGCTCATGACGAACTCCTCTCTTTAATAGGCAATCTCATTGTATCGTCACTCTTTTGTATCGCAATACATGCCGTGCTTGGAGCTATGCCGTATCCGGCATATCTTGTGTTATATATAGCGCTGGTTCTGGCAGGCGCTATATGGCCTTTTATAGTTTGTTTTGGACTCAACGGTAACAAGATTGGGCAAAACCAAATAGAAGCTGAAGTGACAGAAGATTCGACTAAAGAGACTAAGCAGATAAGTGAAAAGGTTAATATTCATTCATTTTTGTCGGTTATGGGCGTGCCCTTATTGGGCATGCTTATCGCATCGTTTGCAACCGGGGTCAGCCCTGTCAGTGTTTTTGATAACACAGTTCCTGTGTCAAGTATTGCTATGGGAGTAAGTGCATGCGCTCTTATACCGCTGTTTGTATTTAGAGACAAGAAACCGTTCTTCTCGTTTATCTACCAGCTCTATCTCCCAATCGCAGCGTTCATTGTTCTGATTGGGTGTCTTTCACAGTTTCAATGGGAAAATACTGACTTTGTTTTAATCATCCAATATTCGTTTTATTCCATGATAACTGTATTGGCAATTGCCTCTGCCTGCGCGATTGCCAATGCACACGAGTTTCCGCGGGTGTTTATTTTTGCTTTAATGATAAGTGCATTCTGCGGCATGAGTATCCTCGGCATCTTTATTGGCAGAGACATACAGGAACAAAGCACGGAATTCAACAGTTTATTTACGGTGTTTACCGGCATTTATTGCAGTGCACTTTTGCTGGAACACTGCTATAAATCATGGCAGTTTACCGTTCAGACAAATGACAGCACGCTTGAAATCAAACCATCACCTATGGAGGCAGATGTTGCTTTACCTGACCAGGAAAAAACGTTTGACATGCTGTTAGAGCAATATGCCAAGGAATACGGTCTTTCTCCGCGCGAAAAAGAAATCGCAAGCTACGTGGGACGCGGCCACAGCAGTGTATTTGTTGCAAAAACCCTGCTTATATCTGAAAGCACGGTGTATACCCATGTACGGAACATATACCGCAAAATGGGCATCTCAAGCCGAGAAGAACTCATCCAACTCTTTAACGGGACTCCCAGACAAACAGAAACCCCTGCTCATTGATCTGAGCAGGGGCTTCAGGCATATTTACACCTCATCCTGATGACACAGGGTCGTGTTTTGTGTCATCAATTATGGTTTAGCCGAGGAACTTGGCTACGCTCTTGCCACACTCACGGCCGAGGGTGATTGCCATACCCAGAGATACACCGGGGGTAGGCGTGCAATACTCAACACCAAAGCGGCGGGCGGTGTCGTTACCGGTGCAGTAGAGACCGGGGATGGGGTTGTAGTCCTTGTCGAGAGCGCGCTGGTCACCGTCGGTGATGATACCGCCGCAGGTAACCATGGTCTCGCCCAGTACGGGGGTAAACTCAACGGCATAATACGGAGGTGTGTCAACCGGGAAGAGTACCTTGGCGTTGCGGCCAAACTGGAGGTCGGCGCCGTTTGCGGCGTACTCGTTTACATCAGCAATCTGCTGGATGAAGTTGGCGGTTGCTTCTTCATCAAGACCCATCTGAGCTGCGAGACCCTCAAGGGTGTCATCAGCAATAAAGTTGTTTGAGGCCATGGGGCCGCCAAAGCCCATGCCTTCCTGCTTCTCGGGCTCTTCATAGGTGCCTTTGAACTGGGCATATGCCTTGTCGAGAGACTCGCGCAGCGAGTTGATGTTGCTCTCGGTTGCCTCAAAACCGGCGTGCTGCGGAATGGTGTAGGTGCGATACTGCGTAAAGTTGTCATCGCATACAGCCCACTTCTTGGTGCGGGCGGTGTAAACGGTCTGGAGACCGCGCTGCTCGGCTACCGGGTAAAACTCGTTCGCAAAGCGCTTGCCTGTTGTGCTCTCAATCCAGGTTGCCTGCGGCAGGCAGTTCATCTTGCCGGGAACCGAGAGACCCTTCATGTTCATACCGGGGGTGTTGTACTCAAGGCGGGCACCGCACCAGAAGGCCATCTGAACACCGCGGCCGTTGTTGGCGCTCATGGATGAGAGGGTTTCTCCGTCAACCTTAGCCATTTGCATATCGCGAATCATGTCGGCCATCATGGCTGAATTGCCGCCAAAACCGCCGCATGCAGTCACAAGAGCACGGCAGTTAAACTTTACATAGCCGTCAGGACCCTCGGCAACAAAACCGCAGATCGCGCCTGTCTCGTCCTGAATTGCATACTCTGCCCAGTAACCATAGCGAATCTCGCCGCCGGCTGCGATAGCTGCTGCGCAGTTGCGGTTGCCAATCTCGGTCTCATTGGGTGAACCGTAGAAAGAAGCAACACTTGGCCAAAACTTGATGCCGTCAAGCTCGTCAAGCTGATTTGAGGTCTTGGGGAGGAAGGATGAGGTCATACCTGCAAGCTCCTCGGTGGTAAACTGGTCAAGCCAGTGGTTAGAAGCCTCGGCCGAGTTGAGGCAGAACTTCATAACAAGCTCGGGATGGCAGTAGTTACCATGAATACGCTGCCAGTTCTGATAATATTCAACGGGGTCAATCTCAGGAGCGCCATAGGCAAGAACGGCGTCACCGTTGATAGAAGCGAACTCGTTGCCTGTAGCCATCCAATATTCTTCCTCAGACTTCTCAACAAGAATAGCCTGATATCCGGCCTCGCAGAGATAACGGAATGCGTTAATACCCGAGAAACCCTTACCAACAACCACTACGTCGCAGTCGACTTCTTCTACAAAGTCAGTAATCTCTTCAGGCTTGGCACGCCAGTCATAGCCCTCGGGCATTGGCGCGGCAGCTGCTGTCATACCGGGACCACCGGGGCCACCCTGAGGGCCACCGGGGCCGCCTGCACCCTGGGGTGCGCCTTGATCTGCGGGGGCATCGGCAAGGGCAACGCTTGCAAATGCGCCGGCTGCGATGGTTGCGCCTGCGGCTTGAATAAAGCTCCTGCGATTGAGTTCCATGTGTTCCTCCTTATAGGGACAAAAGTATGTTCAGGTTATGCCTAAACAGTCCATAAGCATGTGCGCTTACAACGAGTCACATGGTACGTCCGGAACGTCATACAATACTATCGTGGAAACTACGGATTTTTACAAATTGACCTAAAATAATCCTTTCTCAGAGCATCAAGGATTCCTATGAGTAGGCCTTGAGCTGCCCAAATGTATTGGGTAGCTCAAGGAAGGTTTCAGGAGGATCGGCTCTTGCGATACGTATTTGAGTATGTGAGAAGAGGGCCGAGTATGACAGGGGACGGTGGTTTGACTGGTGGTTAAATAATGTAAAAATAGGAGAAGATTCG
>JAFWFL010000027.1 GCA_017515595.1 Coriobacteriales bacterium | reverse complement strand
TGTAACAAGGGACGTACCTTGTTACATGTATACCAGCTCCTCTTTACTCAAAAGGTGCCACTAGAACCGTCCCCCTGTCACATTCTTTCACCCGAGGAGTTCTTGCCAGGATTCTATGCAGTAGGTGGCTTCTTCTACGAGGCGGGCAGTGTTTTGATCGGGGCGGCCGGTGAAGACGCCGCAGGTTGTGATGCCTATGCTTTTGGCGGTGAGAATGGCAGCGGGGAGGTCTTCAAAGACTACGCAGTCTTGGGGCGAGACACCCATGCGGCGGCATGCTTCGAGGTAGATGTCGGGTTTGTCTTTGTTGCTGTTTGCAACTTCTCTGCCAAAAACGCGTATAGGCAGCAGCTCTTTAATGGAACAGCGGTGTTCCATGGCGCCAATGACCTCGGGATCGTTGGTGGTTGCAAGCGAAACCGGTATTCCAAGGCTTTTAACAGAGTTAATATAATCTGCTGCATGCGGCCTTAGGTCAACGCCCGTTCTGTAGCGCTCCACGCCCATGGCGTTCCACTCGGCGCAGAGTTCTTCTACCGTTTCGCTCAGACCGTAGGTTTCAATGGTGTATTGAGCGCCGTCTTTAAATCCCAAAAGCGCGAGTTTCTCGGCATAACGGTCATCATAGGGGAGGTTACGGGCGGCAAAGAAGTCGCGGTCTACGCCTTGCCATACATCTCCGGAATCAGCGAGCGTTCCGTCAAAGTCAAAAATTACCGCTTTAAAAGAGCTGCTCAGATATTGAGGCGACAGGTCACGAACTGCCGCCTCTTTCTTTTGCTCCAATATACTTGCTGAGTGAGCGAATATTTGCATGATTAATATGCCTTACAGAGTGCCGAGAATGGCGTTGAGGAGGTCGCTGTATTCTTCATATGCGCAAAGATCAGGGTTGTCGGCAATAATCTGCGGCGTACTCCTGAAAAGGAACCCCGCTTTGCTCGCTTTGATCATACCGAGGTCATTAAACGAGTCGCCC
The DNA here is from genome assembly GCA_017515595.1 of Coriobacteriales bacterium. Taxonomy (GTDB): domain Bacteria; phylum Actinomycetota; class Coriobacteriia; order Coriobacteriales; family UMGS124; genus RGIG5691. Next base: position 26,467 of record JAFWFL010000027.1, on the reverse strand, counting down.
ACGGCGATGGTATCGAATCCAATGCTTTGCAGGCCGCGCACTGTGGTGAGCTTTGACTCGGCGCAGCGCATATGAAAGCCGGTGATGGTTCCGTCAGGCGCAACCTCGAGCTCGTTGCAAAAGATGGTAGGATAGCCAAGCTTTTGCATAAGAGGCTGCGCGAACTGGGTAAAGGTGTCGCTCAGAATAATCGCCTGCGTACGGGCGCGCAGCTCGTAAAGGAATTCTTTTGCGCCTTCGAGCGGCTCAATGCGCGCAATGACGTCCTGAATCTCTTTAAGACCCAGGCCGCGCTCTTTGAGAATCCCCAGGCGCCAGTGCATGAGCTTATCGTAATCAGGCTCGTCGCGCGTGGTGCGGCGCAGCTCGGGGATGCCGCTTTCTTGCGAAAACGCAATCCAGATTTCGGGAACAAGCACACCTTCGAGATCGAGGCAGACAACGTTCATTTTACCGTCCCTTCGTCAAGCAGCCTATTTAATCACGCGAACGCGCCACATGCCCTCAATGTTGCGAAGCGCTTCAACAATCTCGGGACGCACGGGTTCGTTAATGTCAAAGAGCGTATAGGCGTTGCCGTTGTAGCTCTCGTTTGCCATACGGACAATGTTTACGCCCTGGGCCGAGAGCGCCGAGGTAATTTGGCCAATCATGTTGGGAATGTCGGCATGGAGAGCGCCAATGCGTCCGGCGGCGCGGCAGATGCCCAGGTTGACGGTAGGATAGTTTACCGAGTTGGTGATATTGCCGTTCTCGAGATAGTCTTTGAGCTCGTCAAGCGCCATGTTAGCGCAGTTTTCCTCGGCCTCGGCAGTGCCGGCGCCGGTATGGGGGGTCACAACGGTGCGGGGCATCTTGAGTACTTTGGGTGTCGCAAAGTCGGTGAAGAACTTGCTGATCTTGCCGCTCTCGAGGCCCTCGAGAACCGCGTCCTCATCTACGAGGGTCTCGCGCGAGTAGTTAAAGAGAATAACGCCGTCGGGCATGCAAGCAATTTGCTCTTTGCCAATAAGACCCCAGGTCTCGGGCTCGCTCGGAACGTGAACGGTCACATACTCGCACTTGCTGCACAGCTCGTCGAGGTCGTTTACGCGCACAACGTCGCGGCTCAGCTGCCAGGCGTCTTTAACGGCGATGTAGGGGTCATAGCCGTAAACCTTCATACCAAGGTCTACGAGGGCGTTTGCGACCTTAGAACCAACGTTACCCAGGCCAATGACGCCAACGGTTTTACCCTTGATCTCCTGGCCCACAAAAGCCTTTTTGGCTGCCTCGGCATCAACATAAGCATTCGGGTTGTCCTCGTTATCGCGGCACCACTTAATGCTGCCCAAAACGTCGCGGCTCGCGAGGAGGAAGAGGCAAACCATGAGTTCCTTCACTGCGTTGGAGTTGGCGCCCGGCGTGTTAAAAACCACAATGCCCTGCTTGGCATAGCGCTCAACGGGAATGCTGTTAAAGCCGGCGCCGGCGCGGGCGATGGCCTCAATGTTGGGAGGCATCTCCATATTGTGCATGCTGGTGCTGCGAATAATAAGTGCCTCGGCTTTGTCGAGAGAATCGACGTACTCATAGCCCTCGCCAAAGTCGGTGAATCCCTTTTTGGTGATATGATCAATAGTGGTAATGTGGCGCATGATACAAACTCCTTAGTAAAATGTGGTATATATAAACGGTTTAACGGTTATTTTCAAATTCCTGCATAAGCGAGACAAGCGCTTCTACAGCTTCAAGCGGCACGGCGTTATAGGTACTCGCTCGCATGCCTCCTACGCTGCGGTGACCCTTGATTCCTACAAAGCCACGTTCCTGAGTGAGGGCGACAAACTCAGCGTCAAGCTCGGGAGAGCCGCAAGAGAACGTGACGTTCATAATACTTCGGCTGCCCGGTTTGGCCTTGGGTTTAAAGAGGCTGCTCTTGTCGAGAAAATCGTAGAGCATCTGGGCTTTTGCCTCGTTGCGGGCCTGCATGCCCTTAAGGCCGCCGTTTTGCTGAATCCACTCGAACACGAGGCCGCACATATAGATTGACCAGCATGGGGGAGTGTTATATAAAGAATTGTTCTTGGCCTGAATGCTGTAGCGCATCACCGTGGGCGTACCCGGCCAAACGTCCTCGCGAATAAGGTCTTCCCGGATAATCACAATGACCACGCCGGCGGGGCCCACATTCTTTTGCGCGCCGGCATACATAAGCCCGCACTTTGCGACCTCCATGGGCTCGCTCAAGAAGCAGGAAGAAGCGTCGACCACCAGCGGAGCTGCGGAGTCAAAAACAGGGAGCGTGCGGTACTCGATGCCGTGAATGGTCTCGTTTTGGCAAAGGTAGATGTAGCTCGCGTCCTCAGGGACGGCAAGACCTTCGCAGCTGGGGAGACAACTGAAGTTTTGATCTTCTCCGCTTGCGAGCGTATAGACCTCGCCGTACATCTTGGCTTCCTGAGCAGCTTTTTTACTCCAGGTACCGCTTATCACATAAGCGGCTTTGCCGGTGCTCATAAGGTTCATGGGAACGGCTGCGAATTGCTGGCAGCCTCCGCCCTGCAAAAAGAGGATGCGGTAGTTCTCGGGTATTTGTGCGAGGTCGCGCAGGCGGTTTTGAGCGTCTTCGAGAATAGTCTCAAAGTCATGTGACCTGTGGCTCATTTCCATAACCGAGAGCCCAAGGCCATTGTAGTTTACCAGGCTGTTTGCTGCTTTTTGGAGAACTTCCTCGGGGAGCGCTGCGGGTCCTGCATTAAAGTTGTACACACGGTTCATGTTGCTTTCTGCTTTCTGTATTGTCTAGAGACGGGCGTTAAAACGCGGGTCAGAATAACCTTGCTGGGTAGAGGTCTCGTACGAACCTGCCATTGGCTGGACGGGAGACTGAGCTCCCGGCCTCACAACAGGCTGGACTTCAGTAGGAACATCGCGCAGATACCTCGGCTGGTTTGGCACGGAGTAACCTGTTTGCGGAGCATAAGATGATGGTTGCCGCTGCTGAGAAACCCCGTAATTTGGTGGCGCAAAACAGGCATTCTCATCTGCCTGGTCATAAGGCGCTTGAGCGCCGGACACAACCTGCGCCTGAGGGGCGGGCGTCTCGGCAACGCAAGACGCTGCAGAGGGCTGAGCATTCTCGCGAATGATGCGCTCGTCATGGGAATTAATGAGCACTTCTTTGCCGTTTGTATAGATGCCCGACATCGCAACAAAGCCGAGGATGGGCAGGAACGCCAGCACAATATGGAATGCGCGGGTGTTCTTGAACGTACTGTCGCGCTTAGCGAGCCTGTTCACGGAGCTTATTTGATAACACGCTGCCGGAATGGTCGCGACAACGGCAATAAGCTCGCAGAGAAGAGCCCAAAACACGCTTGTGCCGCCCATTGCGGTAAAACCAAGGAGCGTAAGTACTGCGTACACAAAGAGCGTAACCATAAACGGAATAAGAAAAAGCCTGCTCACAAATGCAACATTGAGCATGTGGTTGCACCAGAGCTCGTCTTCGAGCTTGTCTTCATGCGTAATGCCTACCTGCACAAAGAACCACAACATCGCGAGACTCCAAAAGCCCGCCATGATGAGGAGCGTTGTTGGGGCGCTCAGCGGGAGTACAATAGGAATGCCATAAAAGGCGAGCGCCGTATGAGCCGCGACGCCCGAACTCAGCATAAAATAGCTGTAAATACCCATGCCCGCAACCATGAGGATATAGAGGACGGGTCCAATCCATCCTATCATGCGTCCCATGGGCGGCCTCTCTTTAGATGTATGAGCTGGTAATTATGCATTTTGGCTCTCGTGTTTCTCAAAGAAGTCGGTGCGTGGAGGCAGCTCAACCATGCGATGGGCGCCAGGCTCTTTGCCCATTGCCCGGGCGAGAACGTCAAGGCCGTCAAATGCATAGTTCCAATCAAAGAATACCTCTGAGGGAATATCAAAGTAGCTGCGAATTTTCTCGCAACCGGTGGGTACTGCCGGGTGCATGAGGAGCGCCGCAACGTGGAGTGCGGTGCAGGCGTCGCGCACGGCAACGGCATAAGCTGCGGAGTCGTCCTGGTTCTGGGCTTGCTTGGAGGCATCGCTCCAGCGCTTGTTCGCGTCGCGAATAAACTCCTCGGCTATGCGCATGGCGGTGGGGAAGTTGAGCACATGCATAGCGGCTTCAAATTGCAGAAGCGCAGTTGTACAAGCATCCTGAACGTCCTGAGAAGCGGCTCCCTGAGGCAGAATGTTGTCGAACGCCTTTTGCGCACCATAGAAGCACGAGCGGGCAAGGCGGTTAAACACGTTGGTTAACATGGCAGATTCTTTGAGTACGGGGTCTGCCACGCGCGGGTCGTTGCGCTTTTCTTCTGATTCCCACGCCTTGGGCGAGAAACTTACGGGTTTATCGGCAAGGCCGAGAGAGAGCCAGTGGGCACGAACCTGCTCGGGGGTGTAATATTTAAGAACGTCGAGCGCCATGGGCGGCTTCACGTCGCTTGAGCTCGAGGCCTTTTTGCCCATAAAGAGCACGTGGTAGTTCGCGCTCGGGATGGACTGGTCGAGACCCCAGTTGAGAGCCTCCCACAAAGCGGGCTGGGCCACGCAGTAAAAATAGATATTGTCCTGGCCAATAAACTGGAACTGAGCCGCATCTTTGCTGCACCACCAGTCGCGCCAGTCGTCTGAGGAGAACTCATGCGCGCCGCTTTGGGCGTCGAGCGCAAATGCAGTTTGAGTGAACGAGATAGGCGCCCACAAAGACTCGGGCCAGCACCAGGTAGTAAGGTCCGAGACACCCTCAATCACCGGAGCGGGAACACCCCAGTCAATGTTGCCGGTAATACGGAAAGGCAACAGCGTTTTGCCGGTGCGGAAGCGCACCCCGGCCTCAGACAGCATGTCGCGGGCAATGTCGCGATCCTGCCAGTTTTTAAAGGTGAGGGTGTACGAGGCGCCCGGCTGGCTGGGCTCGCCAAACTCATGAGCCGGCAATGTAGCTGCAACCTCGCGGTATGCTTCTATGAATTTGTCTTGTACGTAGATAATGGGCGGCAAAAGCCACTCGCTTACGGTCTTGGTTACAACATCGCGCACGCGGGGGTCGCCGTTTTGGCGCTCAACCTCGCTTGCGATGAAGTCGCGGTACTTAGGCAGGTCAAAGTACCAGTTGTTAACCGGACGGAGCTCGGGCTTGCAGCCGGTGAGCTGAGAAATGGGGTTAATGAGCTCGCTTGGCTCAAACTGATGGCCCAAGTCGCACTCGTCTGCATAAGCTTTCTCAGATTTGCAGCCCTGCACCGGGCAATGGCCCTGTACCTGACGGCCGTTGAGGAACTGGCCGGCCTGTGGGTCATAGAACTGGCTCGTTGATTGCAGAGACAAAACGCCCTGCTCGTAAAGGCGGTTAATGATATCGAGCGTGAGCTGAGCATGAAACGGAGCTGCGGGCTCAAGAGCACTCCCGGCAAAGAGGTTACATGAGATGCTATAAGCATTGAGGGCCTCAACCTGTTTGACATGGTTTGCGTTTACATAGTCAACAATGGTGCCCTCGTACCCGTTCTCGGTCTTTTTGCGGAAGCCTTCCATTATGGGCGAGCCGTAGCAGTCGGTACCGCTCACGAATATAACATTCTGAGCACCAATGCGGTCGCGCAGGAATCGCGCATAGTAATCTGCGGGTACAAAAACGCCGCTAATGTGTCCAAAGTGCAGCTCTTTGTTGCCATATGGCATGCCGGCAGTAATTACCGCACGCGCAGGGAATGATGGACGCTCAACACCGGAGATATCTATGGACATAGGTAGTGCCGCCTTACATAGAAGCTGATCATACAGAATCTCATATTATTGCACATACTCTTAAGAAAATAAGCATATTATATGATGTTAACAATGACAACGCACAATAACAGGGTTTCTTAACAGAACAGAGAGCCATATGATTATTAAAGAGATTGACATTTTGAACAGCAAAGATGAGGCCAAACAGCTTATTTGGTGGTCGCTGCCAGGGTTCGCCCTCGGTATGGTGGTTATTGCGCTTGCGATTCTCAACAGGAGCTCGGCCGTGCCCGATGTGCCGTTTACCAAAAGCATATTCTCATGGTGCATGGTTGTGGCCGCCGGGTATATTATCTCATTGCCTGTTCACGAGCTTATTCATGCGGCGTTCTTTAAGCTTTTGGGACCCCGGGGCACGCAAATAAAATTTGGGTTCAAGCAGGGACTCTTGTACACCACATGCCCGGGGACCCATATTGAGCGCGCCCGGTTTATGGTGATACTTATGGCGCCGTTTGTGATCCTCTCGGCAGTATATTTGGTTTTTGGGCTCGTCTCTCACGAGTACAGCGCTACGCTTGCCCTCTTTTTACTTCATGCGTCGGGCTGTGCCGGAGACATGTATTTTACCTGGTGCATTCTCAGGAACCCTCAAGCGAATATGGTAGAAGACACGAGCGTAGGCATCACGCTCTGGCAAGAGTAAGCATGATACCGGCCTTTTATACCGGCTCGTGGAATTGCTCATTGCTCTTAAAATGCGGTTTAAAGGTTGTTCCTTTGGCGAAGCAATAAACACCGGCTACGTTGGGATCATTAAGGTTTTCATAGTTATCGAACAGGTGTGTATCATCCCAGCCGTCTATATCAAGGATAAATAACTGTACCCAGCCAAGATCAAAATCTTTGGGTATATCGAGCCATAAAACTTTATAGTTTCCGATTGTGACGGAACCGGTATAGTAATCATAGCGATTATTATCGGTATCGTGGAAACCGACCCATAATTTTGCGACAAACCAACCATCATTATACAAAACAAAAGGTAGATTAAGCAGGTCATCATTATCGGGGGCATCATTATCGGCATCAACAAGCGACGCGAGGTCAAAATCCTCCTGAGGGTCAAGTGTGCTCAAAAAGTCTCCCCAGACATAGCCGGCTTGGTCACCGAGATCAACGCAGAGCCATCCGGTATAAGCGTCGTCTACCATGACTATGCTCGATACCATGATTGACTCTCCGTAATCCAAAGACCCAATGACTGAGCTGTCTGTAGAAGGGCCGTCCCAGATGTTCACGCCATCTTGCTGAACGCAGTAACCGGCTATATCGAGCTCATCAAGATCAAAAGAGTCATCGTCTATGTTTTCTGCGTCCTCTTGCTCGTCATAGTCAGAGTCGTCTTCTTCATCGCCCAGAGCAATTTCGTTGGAATTCAAGACGGAATCCAGAGGGTCAACCGCAACTCCGTTATCAGAAGAATCTGCCTGGTAGGGGATAATTTGCATGCTGTTCACAGAATCTATGATTGAATCTGCATCATCTTTGCCGGTCACATAAGCAGAAATCAGGAATTGCATGTCATCAGTGCTGTAGTTTTGCTCGTAGATTTGCTCATACCATTCATTTGAGGCAGCTGCGGCAGGAGTAGGATTGTCATCAGACAAAAGGGTTACGGTAATCAAATCTTTACCGTTACTTATGGCAAACCATGAAGCAGGGTCTTGAATTACCATCCAGCTGCCGTCATCTGCGGGCAGACATAATTGTACTTCTCCGTTATCGGCTTCAAAAGTACATTCGGAACTCTGGTTATCACTGGCATATGATGCTTCCGGACTGTCAGATGCGGCTTCGCCGGCTTGTGCATACGAGGCTAAAGGTAGCGCTAACACCAAAAGCATAGCTGCTAAAACAGCGAGTATATGTTTCATGGGTTGTTTTCTCCAATCACGTTTTTTCTTCCTGTTATACCTGTTTGGAGTATTAAGGAAGCACAACATGGTAGCACTTGACCGCGTCGCAATCGTACCATTTCTTGCCGCCTGCGATGCTCGCCAGTTCATCATCTGATAGCTCGTAACCCTCCTCTTGAGCAAGCGCGAGTAATTCTTCAGGTGTTTTGCAAGCGCGCGCTTTTTCTTGCAGTTCGGGTGAAAGCTGGCTCAGGTGCTCTTCAAAGTTCATTTTTGCTCCTTCATCTCTTTTAGTATTCCAACGTCATAATATTTTACCATTTATTCCCGTGTTGGGATGAGAACCATGGCGGTGTTGGCGGGAATGTAGACTTGGAGGCAGTTGCCCAGCTGGCCTGGAGTAAAGGCGCTGATGCGGCTGTGGTTCATACGTCCTTCTCCGCCGTAACAATAGTCGTCTGTAGTGAAAAGAACCTGGTAATCTCTGGGTTGGCTTACGGGGATTGTATAATCTTGGAAGCTTTGCGAAGGGTTAAAATTGAGCACAAAAACAAGCTTGCTGCGCTCAAAGGCGAGGACTTTATCATCCCGGTGAAGCACTCTGAGATCTGCGTAAAACTGGTCAAAGAGGTGGTACTTTAGCGCACAGCTTAGCATGTCCCGGTCAAAATCATTTAAGAAGTGATATTTGAGGTTTTTGTTTTGCAAAAGGCTCCACTGGCGGCGGCAGTACTGAAAGCTGTCGTTGTTGCCCGAGCGGGGGAAATCTATCCACTCGGGGTGGCCAAACTCGTTGCCCATAAAGGTGAGATATCCATTTCCGCCTGCGGCCATGGTCAGAAGACGGGTCATTTTATGAAGCGCCATAGCGCGGTCTATGGCCGGAGAGTGGTCAGATACCTGCATTTTTGTATACATTTCTGCACCGGCGATGCGGAAAATGAGTGTCTGGTCGCCCACAAGAGCCTGGTCATGGCTCTCAACGTACGCGATGGTGGGAGCGTTGCGGAACGAGAGTTCGAGCCAGATTTTATACATATCCCAGGTTTCCTGCGGCTGCTCTTTGAGGAGACGAATCCACAAATCCGGTATTCCCATACCAAGGCGGTAATCAAAGCCAAGGCCTCCCGCAGGAACAGGCTCGCAGGTCCCGGGCATGCCCGACATATCCTCGGCGATAGTTATGGCATGCGGATTAATGGTGTGCACAAGCTCATTGGCCAGCTGCAGATAGGTAACGGCCTCAACATCAGTATTCATGGTAAAGTAATCGCCAAGGCCCGAGAAGGACTGGCCCAATCCATGGTTGAGATAGAGCATTGAGGTAACGCCGTCAAACCTAAAACCGTCAAAGTGGAACTCATCCATCCAGAACTTGAGGTTGCTCAAAAGAAAATGGAGAACCTCGGGTTTATCGTAATTAAAACACTTGGTACCCCAGGCCGGATGGTCGCCCTTTGCTCCTTCATGGAAGAACTGGGTCTCGGTTCCGTCAAAGAGGTTGATTCCTTCAAGCGTATTACACGCTGCGTGTGAATGTACCACGTCCAAAAGGACGCGCAGGCCCATATTATGTGCTTTGTTGATGAGATACTTGAGGTCATCCGGGTAGCCAAACCGGCTGGACGCAGCAAAAAAGTTGCTTACCTGATACCCAAAAGACGCGTAGTAAGGGTGCTCCATAACAGCCATGAGCTGGATGGTATTGTAGTGACCGTCTTTGATGTGGGGGAGTACGTTATCAGCAAACTCGCGGTAGGTTGCTATGCGGTGGTCTTCGCTCGACATGCCAACGTGGGCTTCATAAATGAGGGGCGGCTCGTTGTTGCAAAAGTCCCCGTCAGTCCAGGGGAAGTGCTCGGTTTCGTCCCAAACCTCGGCACACCAGCTGCCATGCTGCCAGTCTTGAGTTGCCCGGCGGGTATAGAGCGGGAGATGCTGGGTGAGCTTTTCTCCGTTTTGGACAATGGTAATAACGCGGCTTCCTTTATAAACGGTGTCTCCCGGCAAAAAGACTTCCCAATTGCCGTGGTCAAGCGGCTTTAAGGGCGTGGCGGTCTCTTGCCAGTTGTTAAAATCTCCTGCTAAGTAGACTCCGTCTGCACCGGGAGCCCATTCCCGGTAGACCCAGCCGTTTTGGAGTTTGTGAAATCCGTAATAGGTATGAGCATTTGCGAAGTCTAAAAGCGACTGCCCGTTCTCCAAGAGCTGCTCACACTTGGCACGATACCGCTCGAGGCGCATATCAATATCATGTTCATAAGGCATAAGCTCAGGAAACCGCTCCAAAATCGCCGCCGTCATAAACCCTCCTCAAGCCGTGCTATTGCACCGTCATTTAATATAGTATCATGTTATGAGATGATGTTAGTGTCCCAATCTCTCTTTTGTGCCTGTAAACGGGTTCCAATCTCTCTTTTGTGGCAGACTTGTTCTCATAGATCTGTTATTCTGTCTTTACCCTCTCCTGTGGACAAAAACAATTTAGGGGAAATTGGGCCAAAGGGCCAAATGATGTTATGGTTTAAGGATTGAGATGAGAGCTAAAGGTCCTCTTTTACTGTTAATTACCGCGATGCTGTGGGGTATGGCTTTTGTGGCACAGACTACGGCTGCCCAAAATGTTGAGCCGTTTACCTTTAATTTTTCGCGCAATTTTATTGGCGTAGCTTTTTTGAGCGGCGTCATTGCGTACCGCCGGCGTGCAGGTCAGGACAGACGTCCGGACGAGAGGGACTCGGGTTACACAAAGCGCACCTTGATTATCGCAGGTATCGCGTGCGGTGTTGTGCTCTGCGCATCATCGGTTTTGCAGCAGGCGGGCATTACCTCGTATCCTGAAGAAGCGGCGGCATCAGGACGCAGCGGATTCTTAACGGCGCTCTATATGGTTATTGTGGCTGTTCTCGGCATCTTTATGGGGAAGAAACCCCATGTGGTTGTCTTTGTTGCGGTGGGCGTGGCTCTCCTTGGCATGTATTTGCTCTGTGTGCCTAACGGGATTTCCAACATATATTATGGCGACGGGCTTGTGCTGGCCTCTGCCTTGGGATACGCGCTTCATATTATTGTGATAGACAAATACAAGTAGGTAGACGGTGTAAGGCTTTCTCGGATGCAGCTCCTGGTCTCAGGAGTTATCTGCCTTATTTGTGCCTTCATTTTTGAGCATCCCACGCCCCAGGCCATCTTTGCCGCGATTATTCCCATACTTTACGCAGGTATTTGCTCTGACGGCATTGCGTATACGCTCCAGATCATTGGCCAGCAAACCACCGACCCCACGGTGGCGTCAATCATCATGAGCCTGGAATCTGTGTTCGCCGCGCTTGGCGGATGGATTATTCTCTCCGAGAGCCTCTCGGCCATAGAGCTTTTGGGCTGCGGTTTAGTGTTCACGGCAGTTATCCTTGCCCAGGTCCCCGACTTCATAGACAGCGCCAAACAAAAGAAACTCGAGAACTAGCACGCAGCCCTGACAAGTTGTCCATAGAATCGAGCGCCAAACAAAAGAAGCTCGAAAACTAGCACACGACCCTGACAAGCTGTCCCTAGAATTGTCTCCGCGCACAGGAGTCATCCTTTTTGTGCCCAATTAATCCAATTAATGAGGTGTCTGGATCACTTCGCATTTTCTTGCCGAGAAAAACTTGCAGGTCAGAAGCACGGTCCTTCTCGGCAATTATCAATGTTGCAATAAATACACCTAATTAATTGGATTAATGAGGCGCTAAAAGGATGGTTCCTGTGCGCAAGGTAATTTTTGGGCAACCAGCCTTGTCTGCCTGCGATTCCTCTTAGGGTTCCAGCCCGAGCTACCTCCTTGGTCATCCTGGACTCCTCTTCTCGCCTCAGTCCTGATTTTGCGCTGTACCTGAGCTGCTCTATGCGAGGTTCCGCCTAGCGGCCAGGGAATTGCCGGTTTTTGCGTTGTACTTGGGCTGCTATTTGGTATAATTCCACTTTATGAGTATTCATCGCACCTTTTATTCAGGTTAGAGGATTGCTATGGCTGCAGCTAAGGAACATAAAATTTTGGGCTGGCAGGGTATTCTCAAGGATATCAGCCGTCTTCAAAAGTACGTTGTGCTGGCTATGCTTGCAGTGGCAACCGTTGCGCTTACCTTTGCCCAACAAGGATTTACCGGTATCGGTATTACGGGGGAGTACGTGGCGTATGCAGTTGTGCTTTTGCTGCCTATTTCGCTGTGCGCTCTTATGTTTGGCATGCTTTACAGCGGGTTTCTCGGCTTCTTTGCGGGAATTGTGCTCATTGTTCATGCTAATTATTTCCCGCTTGATTATTACGAGCTTACCTTTGTAACCCCTGTCTCTTCTATTGGATTGCTTACTGCAGCAGGTATTTTGCTTGGTTTAGGTTTTGCTATAGCTTTGCGCAACAATCCGCCGCGCGTACGACGCATGATCTACATCATCATAGTTTGCGTTGCTGTTTCGTTCTTTTATAGCGTAAGCTTTGTAATCAATGTCGCAAGCGAGCTCCTGGGTCAGGTATTTGTGGAAAATGCCGAGTATCTCGGACAAGTAATAGAAAACAATGCCGAGGATATTGACACCAATTCTATTCTGTTACTCTTTGTTCCAAGGCTGGCAACGCTCGTCGCAAGAATGGGAAGCCCTGATATCCAGATGTGGTTCGATGCACTTATGATGGCTGTAAGCTGCATTATTACTGATCTGGCAGCTAGTCGCATAATTGCGGGGGAAAGCAGCCGCAGACTGAGCACTACGTTTAACGGCTGGCAGTTTACCGTTGTGTTTTTGGCATTCATGATTACCTCGGCTACCAGCTTTTTAATCATTACCCAAAATGAAAAATACGAGGCCGAGAAGAACATCGAAAGCGAGGTTACCTACCTCTGTAACCAGCTTATCTCAAACGACAGGCGTGCCGAGGCTCTCGACCGTATATTTGAATCATACGGAATCAAGCAAGGCGTGATTCACGAGGATACCCGCGATGATTACATTCGCGTGGTGACGCTTAATGACCTGCTTGACGGCTATACCAAAGACCTTGACGGTATTGTTGCCATTACCACGCGCGATGAGCATATTATTCTCATGAGCGATGACAAGCGCCTGGCAGTGGGCGAGCCTCTCTCGGATCACATCAATCGCGATACGCAGGAAGCCCTTAGCACGAGTATAAAATCCGGCCAGGTACAGCGTATAGTTTATGATGATTATGATATCTCCATAGACGGCATTGAAATAAGCAGCGACGAGCCAATCAAAACCCAGCTCGCATATATGCTGGCTCGCGAAGTAGACAACTATATGGTCATGCAGATTATGCCGTCAAGCATGGTCTATGAAAGCCGCGCCGGCATTATGATGTGGTTCACGCTTTCTGTAATGGTACTTCTCCTTGTTATTTACTTTATTACGTCGCAGCTTTTGGGCAACTTTGTAGTTCGCGGTATTAACCAGGCAAATGATGTTTTAAGCGAAATTACCCAGGGTAACCTTGATGCAAAAGTCCAGATTGAGAACAGCGTGGAGTTCAAGTCGCTTTCAAGCGGTATTAATACAACAGTTGATTCCCTTAAAGGTTACATTTCCCAGGCCGAGAAACGCATGGACGAGGAACTCTCGACCGCAAAAGCGATTCAGCAGGCAGCGATTCCGCAGGCCTTCCCGCCGTTCCCCGAGATTCCGCGCTTTGACATTTTTGCGAGCATGCATGCAGCCAAGGAGGTTGGCGGAGATTTTTATGATTTCTTCCTCGTTAACACAGAAGACGGTAAAAATCTGGGCAGACTGGCATTTGTTATTGCCGACGTGAGCGGTAAAGGCGTCCCCGCGGCGCTCTTTATGATGACCGCAAAAACCCTCATCCACAACTTTGTTGCGACAAAACTCGAGATGGGCGAAGCTCTGGAGAACATCAACCGCCAGCTGTGCGAAGGCAACGATGCTTCTATGTTTGTTACCGCTTTTGTTGGCGTGCTTGACTACAACAGCGGTCACTTGACCTATGTTAACGCCGGCCATAACCCTCCGCTTTTATGGAAGTGCGGCAAGTGGCAGTGGCTCAGGGATATCTCGGGCATGCCGCTCGGAAGTTTTGACGGCATGATGTACAAGGCATTTGAACTTGATTTGAACATTGGAGACCAGCTCTATTTATATACCGACGGGGTGACAGAAGCAATGGATATTAACGGTAATCAGTACAGTGAGAAGCGCCTGGAAAACCTGCTTGCGCATAAGGCAAACCTTACTTCGCGTCAGATTGTTGAACTCGTGCAAGATGATGTCAAAGAGTTTACCGAAGGCGCTCAGCAGAGTGACGATATCACGATGCTGTCGATCGAATACGGTGTTCCGCCGGAGCTTACAACTGCCATTACCGTTCCCGCCTCAATTGACATGCTTGACGAGGTGAACGAGTTTGTTCATGCCGAGCTTGACCGCAGGTTCTGCCCCGTCCGCGCACAAAACCAGCTCGACATCGCCCTCGAGGAGCTCTTTGTTAACGTTGCGAACTACGCGTATCCTGACGCTACGCCCGAGAACCCCGGCATGGTGCGCGTATGCTACACCTATTGCCCCGAGCCGCCGTCAATAACCATTGATATCATAGACAAGGGCATCCCCTTTGACCCGCTTGCCCGCAAAGAAGTAGTGCTCCCCACAACCATTGATGAAGCAAAAATTGGCGGCATGGGCATCTACATGGCTCGCCAAAGCGTAGACGAACTCAGCTACCAATACAAAGACGGCTGCAACATGGTAACCATAAAGAAGTCCTGGTAAACGAGGAGCGTGTTGTCTCATTCCGAATCATAAGGAGTGTTTTATCTTGTCTTATAAGTCAAAACAAATGATTGTTATGCGTCGCGATCTTAAGATGCGCAAGGGTAAAATTGCTGCACAGGCTGGACATGCTTGTGTTGAGGCAGTGCTTATGGCGCTTGCCCGAGAAGGGCGTCTTGATGAGGTGCGCGTGACGCCTGATGAATCATGGGTTTATCTTGATGATTCTGATCAGGAACCAACTGCGCTTTCGAACTGGTTTGATGCCGGTGTTGCAAAGGTGTGCGTATACGTAGATTCGGAAGAAGAACTTCTCGACCTCGCAGTAAGGGGCCGTGAACTGGGATTTATTGTAGCGCTCATACGAGACGCCGGATTTACCGAGTTTCACGGTGAGCCCACCTACACCTGCCTCGCTTTTGAGCCTCTCAGCGCTGACCAAATAGACCCCCTAACCGGTGACCTCCCCCTCATGTAAGCACATCGTCAACGTACACTCTTTATAAACCTTATGATATTTGCTTTGCTAAATGGGCATAATGGAGTACTATGTACATTATTGTGATTTATAGCCGTAAGAAAGACGGATAATTATGACGAATGATGCAACTTCTTTTGACGGGAGCCAGGGTTTGCCACAAGAGCAAAAGCACTCGCTGAGTCCGGAAGAAGCTGATGCTATACGTAAGGATTTTATAAACTCGCTGGCAGCGGGCACACATATGGCAGCCGCTGCGGCAGGTCCCGTGGGCCGCAAATATGATACTCCGCAGGACCGCCTGCTTGAGCTCGCGGCCGAGGGCAGCACTTGCCCGGCGGGAGCGGCTATTGATGTGATGCCGCGCGATGTGGTAGATAAAGCTCGTGCAGAGTCCGAGGAACTCGCGCTCGAAGAGGCGCGTGCCTCGGTTGAGTTGTCGCCCGAGCCCGGCCTTGACTGGAGCGGTACCCGGCTGCGCCTTGGTATTGACGTAGGTTCTACCACGGTTAAGCTCGCTGTTCTCGACCCTGACGACAAGCTTATCTATGCAAGCTACCAGCGCCATCACACTGATGTCCGCGCCACCGCAAAAGCTCTCTTCCATGAGGCTGCCAAGGTGTTTGAGCATGCGAACATGGAAGTCGCGATCACCGGCTCGGGCGGCCTTTTGCTCTCGACCTGGCTGAGCCTCGAGTTTGTGCAGGAAGTTATTGCTTCTAAGGCTGCCGTTGCCCGCTTTATCCCTCAGACAGACGTAGCGATTGAGCTTGGCGGAGAAGACGCAAAAATTATCTACTTTGATAACGGCATTGAACAGCGCATGAACGGCACTTGCGCGGGCGGTACCGGCGCCTTTATTGACCAGATGGCGAGTCTGCTCCATACAGATGCCGGCGGCTTGAACGAGCTCGCCAAGCAGTCGACCATTATTTACCCCATCGCGAGCCGCTGCGGCGTTTTTGCCAAGACCGACGTTCAGCCGCGTTTGAATGAAGGAGCGAAGCCTGCCGATGTCGCGGCATCAATCTTCCAATCAGTTGTTACGCAGACCATCTCGGGCCTCGCATGCGGACGTCCCATTCGCGGACATGTCGCATTCCTGGGCGGCCCGTTGCAGTACCTCTCTGAGCTGCGTAAACGCTTTACCATTACGCTCGAGCTTGACGAGGAGCATGCGATTACTCCCGAGAACGCCCACCTCTTTGTAGCTTGCGGAGCAGCCCTCGCGAGTGTGAGCGGCAAGCTCTCGACCCTGCCCGAGCTCATTGAAGCTCTCGATGCCCTCGGCGATACTCAGGGCTCTGAAGTGCAGCGCCTGGCTCCGCTCTTTGCGACGCAGGCAGAAAAAGACGAGTTCGACGCCCGCCACGGCGCGCAGATTGTGCCCAAGGGCGATCTCAGCTCTTACCGCGGTCGCGTGTTCATTGGCATAGATGCAGGTTCTACCACCATGAAAGGTGCAATTATTGGCGAGGACGGCCAGCTTTTGCGCACCTGGTATTCCACAAACCGCGGCGATGTGCTGGGCACAGCCCGCGCCTTGATGGATGATTTTTATGACGCCATCCCCAAAGAGTGCACCATAGGACACGTGACCTGCACAGGTTATGGAGAAGCCCTGCTCATTGAGGCTCTGCGCGCAGACTCCGGCGAGATCGAGACAGTTGCGCACCTGCGCAGCGCCAACGAGGTCTTGCCCGGCGTTGAGTTTATTCTCGACGTGGGCGGCCAGGACATGAAGTGCCTCCGTGTTAAGAATGGCGTTATTGAACACATTATGCTCAACGAGGCCTGCTCGAGCGGCTGCGGCTCGTTTATCAGCTCGTTTGCTGATTCCATGGGCATGACGGTCCAGGAGTTCGCGGCCTCGGCACTTGTGGCTCAGAACCCTGTTGACCTTGGCAGCCGTTGCACGGTATTCATGAACTCCCGCGTTAAGCAGGCCCAGAAAGAGGGCGCCACGGTTGGCGACATTTCGGCCGGCCTGAGCTACTCGGTTATGAAGAACGCCCTCTTTAAGGTTATTAAGATTAGAGACCCCAAGGAGATTGGCGACCGGGTTATTGTACAGGGTGGCACCTTCCTGAACGATGCCGTTCTCCGCGCCTTCGAGAACCTCACCGGCAAGCAGGCTTACCGTCCTGACGAGGCCGGATGCATGGGTTGCTACGGTGCAGCCCTTCTCGCCCGCGATCGCGCAGGTAAAGAGGGTGTCTCGACGCTGCTTACCAAGGATCAAATTGACAACCTTCAGGTTATCCATCGCTCAGCGCGCTGCGGCCAATGCTCAAACAACTGCCTGCTTACGATATCTGACTTTGGCCACGGCCGCAGGTTTGTGACGGGCAACCGCTGTGAAAAGGGCGCCGGAACCAAGAAGAGCTCAACCGACGCTCCCAACCTGTTTGCCTACAAGACTTCACGCCTCTTTGATTATACGCCGCTCGAGGCAGACGCAGCTCCGCGCGGTGTTGTGGGTATTCCCCGGGCGCTCAATATGTACGAAGATTATCCCTTCTGGTTCACGTTCTTTACCAAGCTTGGGTTCAGGGTCGAACTCTCGGGTCCCAGCTCCAAAAAGACGTACGAAGCCGGTATTGAATCTATGCCGAGCGAGAGCGTGTGCTATCCGGCCAAGCTCAGCCACGGACACGTGATGAACCTCATAAAGAAGGACGTTGACTTTATTTGGATGCCCTCGGTGCGCTGGGAGCGTCAGGAAGACGAGACGGCCGGCAACCACTACAACTGCCCCATTGTTATGAGCTACCCCACGGCGCTCAAGCTCAACATCGACGAGCTCCGCACCCAAAACATCCAGTTTATGAACGACTTTGTGCCATATCACGACATGAAGGAACTAAAGCGCCGCCTCCATGAAATTGTTGACGAGAAGCGCTTCGCAGATGCCGAGAAGGACATCGGAAGGTTTAAAGGAGAAAGAATCTCACAAGCCGAGATTGACTCGGCGGTAGAAGCCGCCTGGAAGGAATCCGAGGTATTCAGGGCTGACATGCGCAAAGCGGGCGAGGACGCTCTCGGCTGGATTGTTGAGCACGATGCCCACGGGATTGTTCTTGCCGGTCGTCCGTACCACAATGACCGCGAGATTAACCACGCAATTCCTGAGCTTGTAAATTCTTACGGGTTCGCGATTCTGACCGAAGACTCAGTTTCGCATTTGATGCATCCCGAGCGGCCTTTGCGCATTGTTGACCAGTGGATGTACCACTCGCGCCTGTATGCCGCCGCGCGCTATGTGACCACGCGTAATGACCTTGACCTCATTCAGCTCAACAGCTTTGGTTGCGGTCTTGATGCACTTACCACAGACCAGGTGCAGGAGATTCTTGAGTCTAACGACAAGATTTATACCGTGCTTAAGATCGACGAGGTCTCAAACCTCGGAGCTGCACGTATTCGTGTGCGTTCGCTCATCGCGGCGCTCAAGGACAAGCAGGCGAAGATTCTCGAAGAGGAGCGCCAAAAGGCTGTTGCGCTCGGTAAGGATCCCTCTCTTGTGAAGGTGCCCGTGAAGCGCGAGAGTGTCTCGGCAGCGTTCCCGCGCGCTCAGTATACCGAGCAAATGCGCGAAGACCGCTACACCATTCTGGCTCCGCAGATGTCGCCCATCCACTTTGACCTCATATCCGAGGTACTCAAGAGCGCAGGTTACAACGTTGAGCTCCTGCCAAGCGTTGACCACGGCGCCGTGAAGCCGGCCTTAAGTATGTTAATAATGATATTTGCTACCCGTCGATTCTGGTGACCGGGCAGATCATGGAGGCCGTGAACAGCGGCCGCTACGACCTCTCCAAGCTTGCGGTTCTTATTACCCAGACCGGCGGAGGCTGCCGCGCGACCAACTACATCGCCCTGATTCGCAAGGCGCTGAGAGACGCCGGACACCCCGAGATTCCCGTTATCTCGATCGCATTTGCCAAGCTTGACGAGGTGAACCCCGGTTTCAAGATCACAGTACCCATTCTTAAGCGCGCCGTATTTGCCATCCTCATTGGCGACGCTATTATGCAGATGCTCTACCGCACCCGTCCCTACGAGGCAGAACCCGGCAGCGCTCAGGCCTTGTACGATAAGTACATGGCGCGCGCCCGCGAGATGGCGCCCACGTATACAAGGGCGTCGGTGCGCAAATTCATGACCGAGTGTGTACATGAGTTCGATAACCTGCCGCTTGTGAATGACCGCTCAAAGCCGCGCGTTGGAGTTGTGGGCGAGATCCTCGTGAAGTTCCACCCGACCGCGAACAACAACGTGGTTGAGGTTATCGAGCGCGAAGGCTGCGAAGCTGTTGTGCCCGGACTCATGGAATTCTTCCTCTTTGGCATGCTGAACCGCAAAGCTCAAAAGGCCGAGATTGGCGCCAAGACAAGCGACGTTATGGGACGTATGGCCATGCTCAAGATGGTCAACTGGATGCGCGAGCCCATAAACGAGCTCTTTAAGCAGTCAAAGCACTTTGATCCCTACACTGATATTGAGGAACTTGGCGAAAAAGCGAAGACCATCCTGAGCCTCTGCAACAACATGGGCGAAGGCT
Organism: Coriobacteriales bacterium; assembly: GCA_017515595.1. Lineage (GTDB taxonomy): Bacteria > Actinomycetota > Coriobacteriia > Coriobacteriales > UMGS124 > RGIG5691. Next base: position 6,966 of record JAFWFL010000027.1, on the reverse strand, counting down.
GGCTCTTAACTGCCGAGATGGTTGAGCTCATAGAAGGCGGAACTCCGAACATCGTGGTATGTTCGCCCTTCGCCTGCCTGCCCAACCACGTAGTGGGCAAGAGCGTCATCAAAGAGCTGCGCCGCCAGCACCCCCAAGCCAACGTAGTGGCTGTAGACTACGACCCGGGCGCCTCAGAAGTAAACCAGCTCAACCGAATCAAACTCATGGTAAGCGTAGCCAAAGAACGCCACCCAGAACTAGGCCGTGCCTCCGCAAAATAGAACCTGACAAAAGGACAGACCTTTTGTCAGGTCTAACTATAGAGTATACCAGGCATTTTGCCTTCCTCTTTGAGGGGAAGGTGGCCTAGAGGGCCGGATGAGGTGTAAAAAGAACGAAGGAACCGTCCCCCCGTTCTTTCTATAGCTTAGCTCGGAGGGTGTTGCCGGCCATGGCTTTTACTTGTTTGGCGGGCGACATGCGCATAATGCCATCTGCATCTACGTGCCAAATAACGGCGTTGGGGAGTCCTTGGGGAGCTTCGCGCATGAGGCAAATGAGCTGTGAGAGCATCTGGAGACCCGGCATCTCGGGACGCCAGGTCCCGTTTTCGCCAAGGTCGCGCTCAACGAGGTAATTCTCGGCAGCAAGACGCGTGGTTGTGCCAATAGGAATGCAAATACGCTCAGAAGCGGGGATGGGCTCATAATCCGGCTGGTTAGAAGAGGAGTCAGAGAGTTCGCTGTCATCATCAGCTTCTCCAGAGTCTGTTACAACATCATCGATGCCGAGAAGATCAGCGCTTGTCTCGGCATCATCGGTATCGAAAGTTTTTGAGTCCTTCTCGGCAACATCATTTTCAAAAACACCCGAGCGTGATTCTTCCGCTTCTTCCTGCTCAACATACTCGGCTTCGTCGGTTTCAAGAGCTTCTTTTTGCTCGAGAGCCTCAGCGTAGGCCTGCGAGCTTTTTTGTATGACTTCACCGCGCGCCGCCTCAAGATCAACCTCGGGCGGAACGAGTGTCTCGGCAATTAAATACACATCTACCTCAGAAGACGCCTTTTTCGCGTCCTCTATTTGCTGAGGGTCAACCCAGAGCACACCGGACTCTACGCGATTCTCAAAAAGGGCCTTTTCAAACTCGTCAAGCGTATTCTTGGCCGAGAAGAGCAGCCATGTTGCGTTATGCGGATTATCGCCCTTATTCATAAGGATAGGCATGAGCAGGATCCTTCCATGTCCATAAGCAAGTTACGTGATTATTGTAGCATAAAAAATTCTGAGATTGATTTCCCTAAGATTAAGTTACCATTCCACCCCTATGAGAAACCCGCCAAAAGGACAGACCTTATGTCAGGTTTCAGGCTTCCCCTTGAGGGTAAGCTGTCTCCGTAGGCGACTGATGAGGTGTAAGTGTTATACCTGTTATCAGCGTCTTTTGTTGTATCAGTTAGAAGGTTTCCCGCGCCTCGAAGCGGGAGGTTGTCGCGACATCCAACCATAAAAAACTAAGGAAGTGTTTATTTTGAAAAAAACAACCCAAAACCTCATGTTATGTTCAATGGTGTTCGCAGTGGCGCTTGTGATCAGTAATGTGGTTACCGCTAAAACAGTTACCACCGGATTCGAGCTCTTTGGCACCTCGGTTATGGTCCCAAGCGCTGTTGTGTGCTATGCAATCACCTTTTTAATGACCGACGTTGTGGGCGAAATCTGGGGTCCGGCCGAGGCCCGAACGGTAGTAAAATGGGGCTTTGTGTGCCAGATCATTGCTCTGGCTCTTATCTTGCTGGCCCAGGCTCTCCCTGCGGCAAGCTCAGAGATGCAGACATCCTTTGACATGCTCCTCGGTCAGAACGCCGTCTTTGTTCTCGCAAGTATGTGCGGGTATTTGGTTGCGCAGAGCTGGGACGTTTATATCTTCCATAAGATTCGTAGCAAATGGCTCGCAAAAGATGGCGCCTCGGTGAGCGCCCGGTGGATTTGGAACAACGCATCTACCATGACTTCCCAGCTTATTGATACTGTTATATTCATTGGGATCGCCTTTGGCCTGGGCTCAGGCTGGCTCTTTGACGCCCAAATGCTCCCCACCCTGGGAGCCATGATGTTAGGCCAATATATCGTAAAACTCCTCCTGGCCGCCCTCGACACCCCCTTCTTCTACCTCATGACCAGAGGAGAAACTGTGGGCGTAGAGAATAAATAGGACAAGACTCCTAATCTCATATAGCAGAACTGTGACAGAGACCCCCAGCTTGACGCAACAAAAAGGTTGCCAGATTCCTGTTTGTATATCGGAGACCCCAGCCTGACGCAACAAAAATATTTGCCAAATCCCTTTTTATATATCGGAGAGCCCTGGTCTGACGTATCAAAAACGTTTACCAGATCCCTTTTTATATATCGTAGACCCCTGGCCTGAAACCACAAAAAGCAACTGTCAGATCTGTGTTTATGCATCAGAGGGACCCAGTCAGATACCACAAAAAGCAACTGGAAGATCTATGTTTATGCATCGGAGGGACCCAGTCAGATACCACAAAAAGCAACTGGAAGATCTATGTTTATGCATCGGAGAGCCCCAGCAAGAATCCAGGGGGATCTAGCCCATAACTTATATCATAATACAGGGTTCTGACCACCAATTTATGTCTGCTCTGTCCCAAAGTTAAGAATCAGGACTCTTATGAGGGCTGCTTTGCTTGAAAGTTAAGAATCAGGACGCTAACGAGGTCTTCTCTGCTTGAAAGTTAAGGATCAGGACTTTCGAAGAGCTTCTCTGCTTGAAAGTTAAGGATCAGGACGCTCTGAAGGGCTTATCTGTCCCAAAGTTAAGGATCAGGACGCTCTGAAGGGCTCATCTGTCCCAAAGTTAAGGATCTGGACTCTAAAAATCAGTATTTAAATACTTAATATATTAATATTTGCAGTTAGATGGCTTGTTATATTCTACAAGGGTATCTCAGCATAGAAAAAAAGAGTCCTGATCCTTTACTTTGGGACAGTAGAGGTCTCGTTAGGGTCCTGATCCTTTACTTTGGGACAGTAGAGGTTCCGTTAGAGTCCTGATTCTTAACTTTGGGACAGCCAAGAAATTCCCCTATGATTCCTGATTCTTAACTTTGGGACAGATAAGCCCTTCGTAGAGTCCTGATCCTTAACCTTCAAGCAGAGAAGGCCTTCGGAAAGTCCTGATCCTTAACCTTGGGACAGTAGAGGTTCCGTTAGAGTCCTGATCCTTAACCTTGGGACAGCCAAGAACTTCCCTATGAGTCCTGATCCTTATCTTTTGCGCAACAGATAAGTCTGCTTTCTGGTTTTGTGCCTTCGCAGACAAAACTTCTGCAGCGAATTGTCCTAAAAAGAACAAAAGGTATGTGAATGATATTTGGCACATGGTGATATACTACAACCATTAGTTTTATCTCGAAACATTGGAGGAAGCATGTCAGAGAACCAGAATGATGAACCCATTTTTGACGGCGAGATCAAGATTAAAATTGAATCTTCTGATCAGTCACAGATCAACGTAGAAGAAACCGTGCGCAATATTGCCTCAGGTTTGGAGTCTGCGGGCGAGAATCTCGCGCAGCGTGCCGAGGAGGCCATGAAGGCCTTTGTTCAAAAGATGCAGAGCGAAGAAACCCAGTCGGCCGTACAAAATGTGGCTGCTTCAACTGCGGCAACCGTGGGCGAAGTTGGCAAGGCCGTGTTTAATATGGCTGGCGGAGCTCTCTCGGGCCTCGCTTCGCTTGGCGCAACTTTCTTAAGCGTAGGCGCCGAGGCGCTCAATAATTACGCCCAAAAAGAGCAGGAATACGCAGACCGCCAAGCTCTTCTTGAAGAAATTGATGCATATGTTGATGAAGTCTGGCCGTCTGTTCTTAATGACCTTGCGACACTTGTGGCCATCCCAAGCGTTGCCAATAGCGACAATGCCGTTGAGGGAAGTCCCTACGGCGTTGAGGCTCATAAAGCTCTGAGCTGCGGTCTTGACATATGCGGTATGCTTGGCCTCGAGCCGCATGACTGTGACGGCTGGATTGGATACGCAGACCTTCCCGGCAAGAGCTCAAAGTACATTGCGACCATTGCTCACCTTGACGTTGTTCCTGCCGGAACCGGCTGGTCAAGCGACCCGTACAGCATGATTTTCCGCGACGGATACCTTATGGGCCGCGGTGTTCTCGACGACAAAGGTCCCGCTGTGCTCTCTATGTATGCAGCGCACTACTTCGCCCGCCAGGTCTTCTCGGGCCGCGAGCTGCCGTACACCCTGCGCGTTATCCTTGGCAGCGATGAAGAAGTGGGCATGAATGACGTTGATTACTATCTTAAGCATTTTGAGGAGCCTGCGTTCCTCTTCACCCCGGACGCCGAGTACCCCGTTTGCTGCGGAGAAAAAGGCCGCGTAGAAGGCAAATTTACTTCGAGCAATTTCTGGAACGGAATCATCAAAGATTTTAACGGCGGCACTGTGTCGAACGCCATTCCAAGCCTCGCGACCTGCACCATTGAGGCAGACATTGCCGCGCTGCCTGAAGCTGAGGGCATAGACATTGAGCCTAGTAGTGGGTCTCTCGTCAAACTGACCGCCCACGGAATTGGCGGTCATGCTTCGCGTCCCGAGGGCACCGTAAACGCCATTGGCATGATTGTTAACTATTTGGTTGACAACTTTATTGTTATGGGCGACGAGCTGAGGTTCTGCGAGCTTCTTCGCCGCATCTTTGCTTCATCAGACGGTTCGACCCTGGGCATTGCCGCAACCGACGACCTCTTTGACCCGCTGACCTGCATTGGCGGCACCATTAAGTTTGAAAACGGCCGCCTTGTGCAGACGGTTGATATCAGGTATCCCAAGTCGACCAACGGCGATTACATTACCAACCGCCTTGCCCAGATCGCAAGCGTGTACGACGCGACGTTCGCGCAGACCAGCGACATGGTACCTTTCTATATTGATCCGCAAAATCCCTGCGTACAGGCGCTTATTGACGCGTACAACGAGGTCACCGGCAAAAAGGAGAAGCCGTTTACCATTGGCGGCGGCACCTACGCGCGCCACTTCAAGAACGCTGTGAGCTTTGGTCCCGAGGAGCCCGGCGAGCTGCTGCCCGAGTGGGTTGGCACCATTCACGGTCCTGACGAGGGCGTAAGCGAAGAGCTTCTCCGCCGCTCTCTCAAGATTTACATTTACGCGCTCGAGAAGCTCATGGCGACTGAAATCGCCGAGTAAGCCCCGTACCAGGATAATTATAGGATCGGAGAACGCCTTATGGGTGATATATTATCGTTTAAGCCGGCCAAGCACAAAAATGAGCTTAATGAGGAGGCGCCCGACGGCACTGAGCTCATTTACATGGCAAAAGAGGACAGCGTCGCCGTCAAAGTCTTTTTGGATGAGCACGATGTCGCGAACTTTACCATCACCGCCCCGGCCGCAGACATTGAGAAGGTGATAGCCTCGGCAGAGGCTTCGCTCGCGGCCACCTACGGGGGAGACGGCAATGATAAGCGCATCATCAAAATGCTCAGAGAGCAGCTGAACCCTGAGACTTATAACGCCTTCATCTGCAATTTTGCCGAGCAGCACTTCTTTGCGAAAGCCCTCTTGAGAACCGGAATTATGCCGTTTTTGCACCCGGCTTTCTCGGCCGAGAAGAACCCCGAGCCGGGCGAAGACTTTGTATTTAAGGCGCAGGTCCCCGTGCGTCCAAGCTACGAGCTGACCTCATATGAACCCGTGCGCATCCAGGTTCCGCCTCAACCCGAGGTAAGCGGCAAGGATGTCACCGCGTTTCTCGACAACATGGCCAATGAGCTGGGCGAGTGGCAGGAGGACAAGTCGCGCACCGAGGTTCAGGCAGGCGACCATGTGACGCTTAACCTCGAATCAAATGTAGAAGGAAAGCCTGTTCGCGAGCTTACCGGGCGTCATCTGCCGTTTGTGATTGGCGGCTCTATGCTTGGCGAGGAGTTCGACAGCCAGATTATTGGCATGAAGCCGCGCGAGCGCAAGCAATTTACCCTTACCTTGCCGGCTATGGGATCTGACGGCGCGCCTCAGGATATGCAGATTGAGGTAAAAGCCCAGCTCGACGAGATTCAGCACAAGGTTCCGGCCCGCATTGACGACGCCTGGGTTATGAAGAACATGCCCGAGGCCCAGACGCTTCTGGGGTTGCGCAGCAAAGTTCGCACCATGCTCGAGCAGCAATCAAAAGATGAATATCACGCTCAGTTGCTGCAGCTCTGCGCCGAGGAGCTCTCGACCCGTCTTGCCGACGAGATAGACGAGCGCTATGTGAACCTCATGAGCGGTGATCTTGAAAACAGTTTTAAGCAGGAGCTCGCACTCCAGGGTCTTGATTACGAGAAGGTCCTCGAGGCCCAGGGTATGGATAAAGAGGCCTGGCAGGAAGACATGTATAAGCAGGCATACGACGCTCTGAGCCGCGGTTTTGCGCTCGATGCCCTTGCTGATCATCTTGACATCCAGCTCACAGAAGAAGACATTCTTGATGCCGTTCAAAGCAATGCCCCCGGCCGAGAAGCCCAGGTTCTCCAGGCTCTTATAGATTCAGGCCAGATGCCCTACATGTGTGAAGTAGCCATGCGCAAACGCGCCAACGAGTGGCTCGTAGAGCACCTTCCAAGCTCAACCCTGAACTCAGCCAAAGTAATCCAAGGCGGCAAGAGCTCAAACGACGCACCAAAAGACCCAGGTAGCGGCCCCAAGCTGATTCTTGTGTAAGAGTAGGACAAAAGGATAATGGTTAAAATGTCGGAGAAAACCAGTAGTTTTCTCCGACATTATTTTTGGTTAAGGCAGTCTTTATGTCAAACCGAAGCCCTGGCTTCCCCTTGAGGGGAAGCTGTCGCCGAAGGCGACTTATGAGGTGGAAAAGAACGCCGCACCCAAGTGTAACGTCTTTCCACCTCATCCGGCCCTTCGGGCCACCATCCCCTCAGGGG
>JAFWFL010000026.1 GCA_017515595.1 Coriobacteriales bacterium | reverse complement strand
TGAGACATGCTGGTAAACCAGCATGTCTCATCCCAAAACCACACACAACCCCCGTCCCTCTGTGTTATTCCCAACTCAAAACCACACACAACCCCCGTCCCTCTGTGTTATTCCTCCATCTGTCTCTCTGGCATACTGCCGGATATCCTTGTAATATAAGCTTTAGTTGAAGCTGCGCCAAATTGGTATGTTGGTGCAGCTTCTTTAGATATACTATAATTTTATAATTGTTTGATTTGAGAAAGGTCCGGTACATGGCAGACGCGCTTGATGCCCAAAAACGTCTTACAGAAGCCATCAGAATGACTGCTCCCGGTACGGCTTTGCGTACCGCGCTCGACATGATTATTGCCGGACACCTGGGAGCCCTTATTTGCATAGGTGATGTCGAGAAGGTCTTGGCCTGCGGCAATGACGGGTTTCAGCTTAATGTGCCTTTTACGGCCATGAGGTTGTTTGAGCTCTCAAAAATGGACGGAGCCATTGTAATTGACGAGGGTTCCAACCAAATTCTCCGTGCAAACTTTCACTTAAACCCAGATCCAAACGTCCCTACTTCTGAGACAGGTATGCGTCACAGAACCGCATCGCGCATGAGCCTTATGACCGACGCCATTGTTGTCTCGGTATCTGAGCGGCGCCAGCAAATCAATGTGTATGTATATGGCAGGAGCATCACGCTGCGGTCAACAGAAGACCTTGGTAATGAAGTAAACCAGCTTGTTGTATCTCTGCAAACAAGCAGGAACTCCCTCGACGTTTTGCTCTCGCGCCTGACCCGCCTTGAGTTTGAAAACTACGTGACGCTTGCAGATATTACCCGCGTTTACGGCGGTTTTCAGCTGGTACACCAGGCTGCCATGCAGCTCGAAGCCCTTCTCCCTCAGCTCGGTTCTGAAGATAAGCTCGTGCGGCATTACATTGAGCAGCTCTCCGGCGGCATGGACAACGAGTATCTTCTCGCCGTGCGCGACTACGCGGCGAATTCCTCGGCAGACCAGGCACGGAGAATCATCAGGGAGTTTGATACACTGACCCCGCGCGAAATGGCTTCTCCGGCACGCGTTGCACATATTTTGGGTTATGATGACCTGCGTGAGGACAGCGTGGTCACACCGCTTGGCCTGCGCACACTTTCGCGTTCTACAGGCGTACCAAATGAGACCGTCGAGACAATCGTGGGTGAATACGGGAGCCTGCCGGCCCTTATGAATGTGGCAGAAACCGCTCCAGAAAAACTCGGGGACATTGGCGTAAGCAATCCGCACATTTTTGTTGACAGCTTATTAAGGCTTTGGGGCAAGAAGGGATAGTTGAGCTATGGATGAAGTAGGCAAACACTGGATGAATGCATCGCCTGAAGACACGGTTATTGAGCCGGCGTCGTTACAGGGCAACATTGACGCATACCTAACCCAGCAAAGTGCAATACCCAACGTACCCGCCCCGCAAGGCAAGGGCTGCGTAGGCAAAAAGGCAAATGTAGCTGCTGTTATTGTTGCGGGAGGCTCGGGCGAGCGCTTTGGCAGGCCGGGAGGCAAGCTCATGATTCCGGTTGGCGGCAAGCCTCTGTTGGTTTGGAGCCTTCAGGCATTTGATGCGGTAAGCGATGTTGGTCTTATTGTGGTTTGCTGTCCCGAGAACCGCATGGAAGAATACCGTTCCTTGTGTATTGACCCCTATGATATTGTGACGCCCGTTATGATGGTTCCCTCGGGAGCGTTACGCCAGGAGTCAGCCATGAACGGTGTTGAAGCGGTTCCTCCCGAGTTCAAGTTTATTGCGATGCATGACGGAGCCCGCCCCCTCATCATGCCCGAGACGGTGGTGCATGCCATCAATGTGTTAAAGGGTACCCTCGACGCCGACGGTGTTGTGTGTGGACATGCCGCTATAGATACGCTCAAGGTTATCGACGGCGGCGTGGTTGTGGGTACGCCAGACCGTTCGATCTTTTGGATTGCGCAGACACCCCAGATATTCCATGCAGACGTTTTGCGCCAGGCACACCAGGCAGCCATGCAGGAGGGTTACATTGGCACCGATGACTCGTCTCTGGTTGAGAGGGTCGACGGCCGCATTATGCTCGTGAGCTGTCCGCGCGATAACATTAAGCTCACGGTGCCCGAGGATTTGGCTCCTATCCAGGCATATTTGCAGCAGCGCTACGGTACGGTTGAGGCATAAGCCATGACAGAGCAAATGATGCCTCAGTTGTGTATTGGGCACGGGTTTGATGTCCATGCGTTTGGTGAGAACCGCGCTTGTATTATTGGCGGAGTTACGATCCCTTATGAGCTCGGGCTGGTGGGTCATTCTGATGCAGATGTGCTGACCCACGCCTTGATGGATGCGATCCTTGGCGCGGCCCGTGCGGGAGATATTGGGGAGCTTTTCCCTGATACTGATCCCGCGTTTGAAGGAGCAGACTCCCTCGTGCTGTTGCAGCACGTTATGAACCACGTGCGCTCTTTGGGATACGAGCTTGTTGACGCAGACTGTACGGTTGCGGCGCAGGCACCAAAACTCGCACCTTACCGGGACAGTATGCGCGCAAATATGGCTCAGGCCATGGGTGTTACAGCCGAGCGCATTGGTGTAAAAGCCACCACAACCGAGAAACTCGGCTTTGTGGGCCGCAAAGAAGGCATTGCGGCTTGGGCGGTTGTCCTTTTGCAAAAGAACTAATGATCTACTCATCGTACGATGTAACAAGGAGTGTACTCCATGAAGCTCTATGATTCTTCGCGACGCGAAAAAGTACCGTTTATTCCCCTCGAAGAGGGCCGTGTGCGCATGTATGTGTGCGGTCCTACCGTTTATGATGATATCCACATTGGTAACGCCCGCACGTTTTTGTCGTTTGACGTCATACGGCGCTGGTTCACTGAGCAGGGGTACGAGGTTACCTTTGTTCAGAATCTTACAGACGTTGATGACAAAATCATTAAGCGTGGCCAGGAGCGCGGCGTAGAAGCGGCTCAAATTGCTGCCACGTACACGGAGGAGTTTATTAACATTACCAGGCAGTTTGGCATTCTCGAGCCAACCATTCGCCCGCGCGCAACGCAGGAAATTGGCCCCATGATCGAGATGATTCAGGAGCTCATTGCCCAGGGCTATGCCTACGAGCTCAACGGAGACGTGTACTTTGCGGTTCGCTCTGACAAAGAATACGGTCACGTATCTGGCAAAAACATAGATGACCTTATGGCCGGAGCCCGCATTGAGGCAGACGAGACCAAGCGCGATCCTCTCGACTTCGCACTTTGGAAGAGCGCCAAGCCCGGCGAGCCTACCTGGGATTCTCCCTGGGGTCCGGGCCGTCCCGGCTGGCATACCGAGTGCGCCGCAATGGTTCACCGCTATTTGGGCATGCCCATAGATATTCACGGCGGCGGAGCAGACCTGCAGTTCCCGCACCATGAAAACGAGTCCGCACAAGCGGAGTCCTGCTGGCATACGCCGTTTGCCAACCATTGGATGCATACGGGTATGCTTCGTGTAAACGGCGAAAAAATGTCTAAGAGCCTCGGTAATTTCTTTACGCTCAAAGAGATTCTCGAGAAGCACAGCCCTGCTGCCCTGCGTTTGCTCATGCTGCAAACCCATTACCGCAGCCCGCTCGACTTTTCTTTTGAGCGGCTCGAAGGCGCCCAAGGAGCTCTTGAGCGCATAGCAAACACCATTGCAAACCTTGCCTGGGCTGCCGAGAAGGCCCTGCAAGAGGAGCCGGCAGAGACATCTGAATTTGCGCAAAAAACCGCAGATATGTGCAGCGCGTTCAGCGATTGCATGGATGATGACTTTAACACAGCCGGCGCACTGGCCGAGGTATTCGAGCTTGTCTCGGCATCTAACAGCTATCTTGACTCGGGCAGCGCTTTGTGCGCACGCGATTGCCTTATGGCTCATGACGCGCTTTTGTGGGCGCTTGGTGTATTGGGAATCGAGGTTCCCTCGGTTCAGGTAGACGAGCTGCCAAAAGAGCTGATTGACCTTGCCCGCGAGATGAGCGGTTACCAGGGCGAGAGCGTGCAGGAAGCCTCACAGCTGCTCATAGATACGCGTGCCCAGGCCCGCAAACAAAAAGACTGGCCGCTGGCCGATGTCATTCGCAATGCGGTATCTGCACTTGGCCTGCTTATAGAAGACACCGCAAACGGAACGCGCATTAAGCGCGCTTAATCGCTCAACAGGGAGTTTTATGCCAAACTACGTAGAAGGACGTCGCGCAATAGAAGAAGTTCTCCGCGCAGGCATTACTATTAAACAAGCTTTTGTGCAGGAGCAGGCCCGCGGGGCCACCGCGCCTCACTATGCGCGGTTTAACAAAGGCAAAAAGCGGGATAACGGGGCAGATGTGCCAGAGGCAAGCCGAGAAGACACGTCTCAAAAGCCTCAGGCTGATGCAGCTCTCAACAAACTGGTAGACAAGCTTCGCAAGCTTGGCGTTAAGGTGACGGTTGTGCCCCGTTCAACGCTTGATGCTATGTCGGCGACGTCAGGATCGCACGGCGCTCACCAGGGCATTATTTGCGAAATTCCTGAGCATGTGTATGCCGATATCGCTGATATCGCCCAAAAGGGTTCTCAAAAAGATGCCTCTCTCATTCTTGTGCTTGATCACATTACAGATGAAGGCAATCTTGGCGCGATTATCCGTACGGCCGAGGTTGTGGGCGCAGAAGGAGTAGTTATTCCTTCAAAGCGTGCGGCACAGGTTACGGGCGGTGTTTATAAAACATCCGCCGGAGCGGCGCTTCATATACCCATTGCGAGGGTTTCGAACCTGGTGGGTGCGCTCAAGTCTTTAAAGCGTGCCGGTTATTGGGTTGCCGGAGCCTCGGAAGCCGCACCATCAGACGTGTGGCATGCTCCCATGCACGGGCGGATCGCACTTGTATCAGGAGCCGAGCATGACGGAATTTCCCGTATAGTAGGGGAGGAATGCGACTTCTTTGTACGCCTTCCGCAGTTTGGCGAGGTAGGTTCGTTGAATGTTGCCCAGGCAACCACCGCTATAGCCTACGAGTGGATGCGCCGTACCGTTATGGAACAAGAAGAGCGTGCCTCCGCAACAAAGGATAAGGCCTAACCATGCCTTTACAGCTTTTGGTTGTTGACGGATACAACGTTATACGTGCTTGCAAACGTTACCGCTCATTGGTTGACGAGGCATATCAGGACCCGATTCTTCATGATGTTTATGTGCGTGCACGCACCGCTTTGGTTCGCGATGTCGCCGGTTTTGCACACGGCAAATACCGCCCGGTTATAGTGTTTGACGGCTTTGGAAACCCTGATCCAGAAAGACCCGAGCGCACAAGCGGGGGAGTGCAGATCATCTTCTCTAAATACGGAATCGAGGCTGACTCAATCATAGAGCGCATGGTGCGCGAGGAGCGCGATGCGGGCCGTCCTGTCACGGTGGTGACAAGCGATTCTTTTATTCAGAACACTGTTTACGGCGAGGGAGTAACAAGGCTTTCGGCGCGAATGTTTGATGACGAGACCGACGCGCTTGCCCGCCAGCTTGAGGATTTTAAGAAAATCCCGGTAAAACCGGGCCCCGTGCATGCTACGGTTGCCGACAGGATTCCCAAGGATGTTGCCAAGAAACTTCACGAAATGGCAATGCCCAAGAAGCAGGTTCATATCAAAACAAACAGAGGCCCAACAAAAGGAGCAAAACATGGCAAATAAAGACAGCAATGCCCAGGAAGCTTGGGCCACAACTCGTGACGAGCATATAACAGATTTCAAAAAAGGCAAATCAGGAGGAGGGCTTAGGGCAGCTGCCGTAATTCTCTGGATACTCGGCTTGGCAGCACAGCTGAGTATTGCGGTTATCGCAGGTCATAAGGTTGAGATTCCCGTGGTCTCTGACTTTAGCGTTGTATTTATTATACTTGCCGTCATAATTTCGCTCATTGCCTCACTCATGGGAGCCAGGCTATGGCGTCAGGCAGAAGCTCTTAAATCCACTGCCAATTCGCAGCTTGTGAGCACGGCAGGTTCTACACTGGCCTGCATTCTCATGGCAATCTTCTTTATAACCTCCAAAAATGCAACCTCCCGCGTAAAACTGGCTGCAATAATGGCCGCCCTTATAGTAATCATGATCTGCGTCCTCATAGTTCTTATATAGCGTGACAGCGGACTTGTAAAGAGTGTGGAGAAATGACTCTACATAATCTGTCTATTAATTCTTGAGTGAGTGTTGGTATTATAACTCCTTGCGCAGCGCCGATGTAGCTCAATTGGCAGAGCAATCGCCTTGTAAGCGATAGGTTATGGGTTCAAGTCCCTTCATCGGCTCCAGGCTTCTTTTGCTTTCGCAATTGTGTGGATGCCGTGAGATACGCCCGGATGCGTGTGTTAGCTTTGACAGGGCAAGCAAGTTAGCGTATTATGCCCACTGCTTTTTAACGAAGCGGTTAAAGCTTAGCTTAACCAGAGTTGGTTGAGAAGAAGTTTTGGGAGTGTGCCCGAGCGGTTAATGGGGACGGGCTGTAAACCCGTTGGTTATGCCTACCTAGGTTCGAATCCTAGCGCTCCCACCATGTTCGCCTGTGTAGCTCAGTCGGTAGAGCACCTCGTTGGTAACGAGGAGGTCACCGGTTCAAGTCCGGTCGCAGGCTCCATTTAGTCTTCTCATAATAACTCAAAATGGCGGTGTAGCTCAGCTGGTTAGAGCGCACGGTTCATACCCGTGTTGCCACTGGTTCGAATCCAGTCACCGCTACCACATGTGTACAATGCGGCACACGAAAGTGTGCCGCTGTGCTATAAAAGGTGTTAATACCGGTCAGCCAACCGGATAAGTTCCTTAATGAGGAGGAAGCATGGCCAAGCAGAAATTTGAACGCACAAAGCCACACGTAAACATTGGTACTATTGGTCACGTTGACCATGGTAAGACAACCCTTACCGCTGCCATCACCAAGGTTCTTTCGCAGACCCCTGGTTGCAAGGCAGACTTCACCGCTTTCGATCAGATCGACAAGGCTCCTGAAGAGCGCGAGCGTGGTATTACCATTTCTGTTGCCCATGTTGAGTATGAAACCGCCGAGCGTCACTATGCTCACGTAGACTGCCCCGGCCATGCCGACTATGTTAAGAACATGATTTCGGGTGCTGCTCAGATGGACGGCGCTAT
>JAFWFL010000003.1 GCA_017515595.1 Coriobacteriales bacterium | reverse complement strand
AGGCCTTCTACAATGCAAGTCACATGAAAACCGGCTTCGGTGAATTTGCTTGCCCAGGACTCAGGATTTTCGAGGTCAGCCATCGCGTTGGTTGCATATGCTCCGGCGGTTACGGTAAGAGGACGCAAGACAGCTTTGCTAAGACCGGCTTCGGTTGCAGCAGAAATCACATCGTTGCAGGTAGGTTCTGCTTCAACGGTTCCTACGTAGAAGTGGTCATAGTCTTTGGCTCTCAAGGCTTCCTGAAGCGTTGCGTATACTTCATTGGAATCTGCTTCTGTGCCCCAGCCCACGAGGACACAGGCGGTTTCTCCGTCATCGTACGGTTTAAAAGCCTCAGCTAAGGCATCAGCAACGGCGGTGAAGTCTTCTTCTGCACTCAAAAGCGGAGCGCCTAAAATGAGCGCGTCAAACTGCTCTCCGTATGACTTAAGTGTACCCGCAAGCTCGGTGTACTCATAGCCATTCATGAGGTGTGTAGGCTGCACAATGAGTGTCTTGACACCGTCGGCGAGGCAGCGATTTAGCGCTTCTTCTACGTTGTCAATCTGAATACCGTCACGCGAAGCAAGCGTTTCGATAATAGTTTGGCTTGTAAACGCCTTGCGTATATCAAAGTCATGAGCATATTGCTCACGTATGGTGTCCTCAATTGCACCAATAGTAATATGGCGGCTTGCGTTGTAGGAGGTACCAAAGCTAACCACCAAAATGACCGGCTTAGGCGCATTCCCGGCAGCGTAAGCCTGTGGCAGGAGTGAACCCGCGTATGCCGAGCCGGTGAGCAGTACTGAGCCGGCCAAAAGCGACCTTCTCGTTATTGCTTTAAACATACGCATCTCCTTTGCACAGAAGTTTTATGCTCCAACTGCCGAAAGCGCCGAACACAGCGCATCGAGCAGGCTCACGGCAGCCGTTTGAACCGTGCGGTTGGTAATTGAACCGTCGTAATTGTTGAGCTGCGGAAGTTCAATTCTTATAGCCTTGCGGCGCTTTGAATCAGTACCCACGAGAGCTGTGGTTATGCGCGAGGTAAGCTCATCGTACTCGTTGCACACAAGCTTAACCGTACCTTTGGGGAGCTTCTCGCCCTTCTCGAGCGGAGCGGTTGCCACTATGACCATGAGGTCGGCCTCGGGCTTTGATTTATCTTCCTGAGCGCGATCCCAGGAGTTTATGAGCTCTACCTGGGCATCATCGGTTGTGGCATATGCTACGTTCCAAATTCGGCTCGCAACACTGCGGGCAATAGGGTCTGTGGCGGTCACTAAAAGACGCGTTTGCTCAAGAATATCGACCGCGCGGGCCAAACCCGCATGGGGAATACTAAACTCGGGGCTTGCGGTTTTACCTTTCCAAACGTGGTGCAAGCGCTCAATTGCGTCAAAAGTGTCCGAGAAGGCCATGCCGTCGGCCATTAATCCCACGTTGGCCTGGAATGCCGCCACGGCAGCCTCGGTATGGGGTCCGTAAAGGCCGTCAACGGGCCCGCACGAAAACCCGAGAACGTTGAGGGTCATCTGCAAGTGCTTAACATCTGCTCCATGGTAATACGGCAGACGCAAATAGAGGGTTCTGTCGCCAAGCTCGTACGTCTCGTCTACGAGCTCTATCCAGGTGGCGTCATCGACTTCGCCAAGCGGTTCCAAACCTTGTCTGATTCTGAAGTCACGCACAGCAGCCTGTGTAGATTCTCCAAACTCATGGAGTTCAAGCTCATTGGATGCAATATCGAATCCTAACGTTGACAAACGTTGCTGAACATCTTCTACCGCAGGGCCAGATTGCCCCAGACCAATTGGTTTCACGTACACTAACTCCTTAACGCACAAACAGCTTTCAGAACTTCTTCATGATCATGCAGAGTTTGTCACAAATACTCTTTTAAGCATAAGGACTCACAACAAGACATTCGTAATAGGGTATTCTATCAAATTACAGTTTGAATAGAACTGTTTATTTTAAACACACGACGTTGGGGCAAGGGTCATGCATTTTTTTCACGGGCAATACATATCCCGTAAAAAGCAACTCATAGGCGCCTAACACGGAACGAGGTACACGTATGCAATTGGGTAAATCATCCAAAATCAGCATTGGTGCAGCATTTGCGGTAGTGGTCCTGGTTGGAAGCTTGGCAGGGCTTGCGTTCGCCCGCGACAACGCCACCTATAACCTGGCACCGCAAAACACGTACATAGAGAACATCGATATCTCCGGTCTTACAGCTGAAGAAGCAAAGGCTGAGGTCGAGAATTTTCTGCTGTCAAACGGGAATACGCTTACGCTCCACGTAGTAGACTCCGTATCTGGCGTTACACAGGACATCACCTTTGATGCGGGCATCAGTTACAATGTTGATGAGGCGATTCAGACGGCAATCGGTTACAACCATGACACGCCGGCTCTTCAGCGCATTATTAATTCCACAACGGGCGTCGCGGCAGAACGCCACGATATCATGCTTGAGTTTGACTTGGATGCTTCGAATCTTTACAACAATCTTGTTGCCACTGCTCCAGCATTTCATGTTGAACCGGCAGACGCATGGAGAGACTTTAACGATGACAATACCGTGACGGTCCATCCCGAGGTTATTGGCCGCGATCTTAATGTTGACACCACCTATGCCGCAGCAAAAGCCGTCATTGATGACGCCATTAGTAACGTTGAGAGCGTAGCTGAACTTCTCAATACTGTTTTCACGGTAGAAGCCCTCGTTGTAGAAACCAAGCCGTACCTCACCGTTGACGAGATGCCCCCGTCAATCACCGTTGACTATTCTTCATATTCAGTCTTTGTTTTTGATAAAGACGTATGCATTTACCATTGCTATATGGGCTATGGTTGCGGTTATGACCCGGCGCTCAACTCTACCTATGACTCCCCTACAGGCCTTCATTATTGTACCGAGAAAGTCTATGAGCCCATTTGGTATAACCCTGATCCAAAAGGCTGGGGTAAAGATCTTCCCGAGACACTGGGTCCGGGAGTTGAATCGCTGCTTGGTCTGCGCGCTCTTGCTGTAAGCGACGCTCCCATGATTTTCTTACATGGCGTAAGTGACTACGGCCTTATTGGCCGCCGTGGCAGCCATGGGTGCATTAATATCATGAATGAAGACATTATTAATATCTATGACCTCATTCCTGATCTCAGCACCATCAAAGATGAAGTATGGATTTACTTCCATGACTATCCGGGCAGCTACAACCCAGATACCATTTATCACACCACTACATACTGGGGCAACTATAACTACGATTATTACGAGAATTACGATTATTATAACAGTTGAAGTGAAGATGACTACGACAACGGTTATGAGGATTACACCCTTACCGAGGGCGAGTCTGCTCCTGAAGAACAGATATTTGAGGATTACACGGTAACCGAGTAACAGTCGATAGTCTTAAAATCAAACCAGCAAGGGCTTCTCGTCGAGAAGCCCTTTTTATTGCGTATTTTATGATTTATGGGAGGCTGGAACTTGTTTATACGAGTCTTTGTACAAAGAAATCGGCCATGTCTTTGAGGAGCTGTTTGGGTTCTGCTTCAAAAGCGACCGGTTCAATTTCTTCTTTCGCGCTTTCAATGAGATGGAGCGAATACTCCCGTACAAACTCAATTGAACCTGATTCGTACAGCATATCAACCGCACGGGCAAGTTTGGCAGGATCACTTGTATGGCTGTTGAGAATACCGCGCAGCTCTTGCGCACGGGAATCATCGCCAAACGTAGTAAGCGCATGTACCATAAGCATAGTACGCTTGCCCTCTGTAATATCAGTTCTAAAGTCTTTGCGGACCGATTCCTTTTCGCCCACAAGGTTCAATAAGTCATCTTGGAGCTGGAAAGCAAGACCGGTATTCATGCCGAATGCACGCAAAGCTTCTACTTGTTCATGTGTGCCGCCACCCACAATCGCTCCGCAGGCAAGAGGGACAGCCACCGAGTAATATGCCGTTTTGTGGTTTGCCATGACCACATAGTCATCCAACGTAATATCCCAGCGGCCGTCGCGCGCCCAGCCAATGTCAAGCGCCTGGCCTTCTATGGTACGCGTGGTCATGTCTACGAGTTCTTGTAAAACCCGAATTTTTGTAGCGTCATTAAGCAGGTTATCTTGAAGAACAGTGCCAGTAACCTGAGACAATGCAAGGTCTCCGCTGTTAATGGCGAGACCTACTCCCTGGCTTATGTGCAAACAAGGGACTCCGCGTCTGAGCTCGCCTTCATCTGCAATGTCATCATGAATCAATGCTGCGGTATGAAAATGCTCCACAGCAGCGGCGCTGCTTACGGCCAAAGACAAATCTCCGCCAACAGCCGCACATCCTAAAAAGCATACCGCGGGACGGTGTCGCTTCCCACCGTTTGCCGCGAATGCGTAAAGCGGATCATAGAGATAGGTAGCCATATCTTTATGGGAACCGCGGTTTTTATAATATGAGACAATTAATGCATCAAGATCTTCATGATGCTCGTCAAGATATGTCTCAAAACCGTTTGACATAACGCCCGCCTATCACTCACATACTTTATACACCGTAAACCAACTCTCTATGAGTATATAGCAAAATACTCACTGCAGGCGCGATGTTTGTATTAATTTCAAAGATTTGATGGTAGGAGCGGTGGGACTCGAACCCACAAGCCTTTCGGGCGGTTGATTTTAAGTCAACTGCGTCTGCCAATTCCGCCACGCTCCCGTGTCATGAGAGTTTAGCACATGAACACTCTCACGCATAAAAAAACTCGCTACTTCATGGACAATGCATGGATACTGCTGAGCTGAGGCTCCCAAGATAAAGGACTCTGAGTACCGGTGGAGACGGCGTAGGCACAGCACAATAGACCATAAAAAGAATCTGCCTCGCTTGCAATATAGCTGCTCCACCCTCCGCAAGCCATGAGTTCATCAAGAATAAGCGCTCCGGCAGCTATAATAGGCGCACGCTGAGGCTGTAAGCCCACAAGCTGCGCACGCTCTTGTGTTGTCATGTGCAAAAGCTGCCCGGTAAGCTCATGAACTTCATCATATGTCGTACGGTATAAATGTACAAAATCACGATCATAAACAATCAGCTGATTGATCATAGAAACCAGTGAAGTCGCGGTACCGCCCACACATACAAGCGTATGAGGCAACTCGTTTTTAAGCTCCGCTTTATAGCCGTTTACCTGGGCAGCAACATAAGCACGCGCTTCATGCTCCTGAGCAGGCGTCGCACTGCCATCCTCGTTCTTAAAGAACCGCTCGCATATCCTGCGGGCTCCCATGGTGAGAGAGTCGCTTGCTTCTATACGCAGCTCGTGCTGAGACGTACAAAGACCACAGGTAAGCTCAGTAGAACCACCGCCAATATCTGCAACCGTAATGCGGTTGTTCAAAAAGTCGCCCGCAACTCCCAAAAAACCAACATGTGCCTCTGTGGAACCGCCAATAATGAGAGGCTTGAGTCCCAAAGCCTCAAGTCTCGTTAAAAACTCAGATGCATTTAAGGCATCGCGAGCAGCGCTTGTAGCCGTCGTGACAATACCGTCAACCGGCATGCCAGAAGCCTCAACCGCAAGAATGCGGGATCTATAGTCTTCCACGGTTTTGCAGGTACGCTCAATGGCTTCTTCAGAAAGACAGCCCGTTGCGTCAACACCTTCGCCTAAATTGGTAATAATACTTAAGCGTTCAATACACTCCACATCAAAGCCCGTAAGACGGGCAATCATGAGGCGCGTAGTTACCGTACCGATATCAATTGACGCAAGGGTCTTTTTTACCATGTTTCTCCCGAGTAATCCTCGGTATTAATATCATAAGAGATATCTTGCCATTCGAGTTCCCACGTACTGTCTGCGGTGTAATCCTCGTACTGATTTTCATCGGTATACGTCGAGGTTTGGTCTTCTGCAGGCGGCGTCTCTATATAGCCCCAATCCCCCACATCTTCAGAAGGCTCTCCTGCCCACGTGTCTTCAGGAGCAGTATCAAGCAAAACAGGAACATCAGTAAACGAAGTATCCTCAACACTTTCACTCTGAGCGGTATCCTCAGGCTCGGTGTAATCAGCGTAAGCGGTGTAATCCGTATAGTCCGTGTAATCTGTATAATCTGCATAATATGCATCATAATTCGAGTAGTCGTCATAGTAGGGATCATAGTCCCAGCCCCAGTCCCAATCCTCACTCCCGGCTTCCTCTTCTTCGGAAACAGCAGCAAAAACCGCTGCCGCAGAGGTGGGCTCATAAATGGTAACTGAGTTGACGTTCCATGCACCGGCTGAGGTTGTAACCCAGTCGCCACCCGTTGCCGTATTTGCCTGGACCGTCGCCTTGGTACCTGCAGATGTGTTGACTACCTTAGCATCAAACAGCTTGTCGAGAATATCATAAAACACATTATGTGTATTCCGGCCGCTGTCTCGTTCTACCTCGGGAACCTTCTGCATTGCCTTAGAGGAGTCAACACCGTCTCCAATAACAATGACCGAATTGTCTCCCGGTACTACATAACCAAATAGACGGTGCGCCTCATCCTGAACGCCCTCTTCGCTCGTGAGATATTGCACCTGTTCGGCAAGAACCGCGTTGCGCTCCTCATTACGCGCCAATTCGTCTTCAAGACGCTCGTTTTCGCGCAATGATAAATAGAGCTGCTGCGACGGGGTATACAAGATGGTGATAACCATGATAACCGAGAGTATACCGGTAATAAGCAGCGCAAACTGGCGCTTAGAACGATCTGTATACGAGATTCCGGGATTTCGGGGAATAACGCCGCGCACCGGGCGTTCTTTAGCCTGCTCCTGTGCAGCTTGCTGCTGAGACGTACGCTTAGCGACAACACGGGATTTTGCCATGCGGTATGTCTGCTGGGGTTGCTCATATGGAGACTTTTGCGTCTTTTTGGGTGGCTGCTCAACTTGAGCGGTATCTTTAGGCTGCTCTTTTGGTTGCTCGGGAGGAGTTGCCTGGTTTATATCCCAGGGAGCCCGCTCTTGAGTATCCTTATGATTTTCAGAGGTATGTGGGGTGCTCTTTACCACGCGCAGATTAACACGGCTGTCAAATACAGAGTGGTCAGCATCAGTTCTCGAGCGAGAACCCTCTGTCTGAACCCATTCAAGTTTTGCCTGTGCCGAACCGCTCATCTGCTGCATTTCTTCTTACGTACGAGCCCCAAAATAGCACCCTTTATCATAGCGCAAAACAGCGCTTTTAGAGGGCAAAACATGATGATCACCAAACAAATAAGAGATACCCGTATATAACAAGGACGAAGGTTGTTATTAAGAGAGGAGGCGGGTATACATTCCGTCCTGAGCGTTTTTATGAGGCGAAAGCGAAGGATGGTATGTATACCCGCCTCCTTTCTTAATAACAACCTTCGTCCTCACCGATGCACTCTTTAACCGGGTATCTCTTATTTGCGTTACATCCCGTTAGAACCGTTTAATGCTATAGAATGCTTTCTTGCCGGGATACTCGCCTGCAACAGCAAGCTCGTCCTCAATGCGGAGAAGCTGGTTATACTTTGCAATACGGTCGCTGCGGCACGGAGCGCCCGTCTTAATTTGGCCGGCGTTTACCGCAACGGCAAGGTCAGCAATAAAGCTGTCCTCGGTCTCGCCCGAGCGGTGGCTTACTACGCAGGTGTAGCTTGAGCGCTTTGCGAGTTCCATGGTCTCCATGGCCTCGGTAAGAGAACCAATTTGGTTAACTTTGACCAAGATGGAGTTTGCAACGCCAAGCTCGATGCCCTTGGCAAGACGTTTTTGGTTAGTTACAAAGAGATCGTCACCAACAAGCTGGACCTTTTTACCAATACGGTCAGTCAGGGCCTTCCAGCCGTCCCAGTCTTCCTCGGCCATGCCGTCTTCAATAGAAACAATGGGGAACTTCTCTACAAGGTCAGCCCAGTAGTCTACCATTTGCTCGCCGGTGAGCTCTCGGCCTTCGCCCTTCAGGCAATAGAGACCGCGCTCGGCATCATAAAACTCGGTTGAGGCCGGGTCCATTGCAAAGAGAATCTGCTCACCGGGCGTATAACCGGCTTTTTCGCATGCGCGGCTAATCCACTCAAACGGTTCGGCATTTGTCTTGAGATTGGGGGCAAAACCGCCTTCATCGCCCACGCCGCCGCCAAGGCCGGCCTCGTGCAAAACGCCCTTAAGCGTGTGATATACCTCAGCACACCAGCGCAGACCCTCGGCAAAGCTCTCGGCGCCTACCGGCATAATCATAAATTCCTGGAAGTCAACGTTGTTGTCTGCATGAACACCGCCGTTTAAGATGTTCATCATAGGTACGGGCAGCGTGTGACCGTTGGTGCCGCCCAGGTACGCATAGAGGGGCATACCGGTATAGACGGCTGCGGCGCGGGCAACTGCCATACTCGTACCAAGAATTGCGTTGGCACCCAGACGGGTTTTGTTCTCGGTGCCATCGAGATCAATAAGCATTGCGTCAACGGTACGCTGGTCAAGAGCATCTTCGCCCACAATTGCCTCGGCGATTTCGCCGTTTACATGGTCAACGGCCTTAAGAACACCCTTACCGAGGTAACGGCTCTTATCGCCGTCCCTCAGCTCGCATGCTTCAAAAGCGCCGGTTGAAGCGCCGCTCGGAACAAGCGCACGGCCAAAGCTGCCGTCGTCAAGCGTGACTTCTACCTCAACCGTAGGATTACCGCGTGAATCGAGTACTTCTCGGCCATAAACATCTATGATCTCACTCATGAACGCATCTCCTTTTGTTTTGCCTCGACCCAAAGGGTCTCCTGCTCATCGCGCGAAAGAGCTTCTACCGTAGTCCCCTGAGCCCACGCTGCCTCTTCCATGTCACTCCATCTGGCACGGAACTTGGCGCAGCTTGCCCTCAGAGCGCTCTCGGCATCAATATGGCACCAGCGCGCAATATTTACTAACGAAAATAGAATATCACCAAATTCCATCTCTGCTTGCGAAGAATTGGGTTCAGCGTCACGAAACTCGGCGATTTCACTATAAACCTGGTCCCAAACGCCTTCGAGCGACTCCCAGTCAAAGCCCGCCGCCACTGCCTTGCGGCTGATTTTTTGACACATCATAAGCGCCGGCAGCGCATTGGGCACGCTGTCGAGAAGCCCCTCGCGTTTGACGCCCGCCTCTGTAGCCTGTGCTGCGTCATTGGCATGCTCGGCAAGCTTTACTTTGTCCCAAAGATTCAAAACATCACGGGCATTTGCTGCCGTAAGATCGCCAAACACATGAGGATGCCGCCTGATGAGCTTTGTCGAGACACCCTCGGCCACGTCATCAATGGTAAACTCGCCGTTGTCGCTTGCAATTTGCGACTGCAAAACAACCTGCATGAGCACATCGCCCAATTCCTCCGAGAGGTGGCGTGCTTTAACCTGAGAGGTATCCTCTATGCAATCAAGCGTTTCATATGCTTCTTCTACAAGGTTTTTTGCAATTGATGCATGGGTTTGCTCACGATCCCACGGGCACCCGTCAGGCTGACGCAAGCGCCAGATTATTTGCACAAGCTCATCGAGCGCAGGGTGGGCTCCCGGCGCTCCCTCACGGTTGAGATCAAGTTCCTGTGCCCGGAGTTCAATACGCCGGGCCCGCGCTGCCTCTTTGGCTGCTTCTTCTGCCAAAGATGCGGCGTCCTGAGATTCCTTTGCTGCCACGTAGACCTCCGTCATCATTTCTATGGACTTTTATATTCTACGCTTTTTGTTGTGTACAATCCCTCACACATGGGGAATTATTCGTAAAGTGTTATTTATTTGTTCCGCACATGATTCTTTTGGCTTTGAAGCGCTACAATGTGCGGCATTCTATTGTTTTAGCTTTAAGGGGAGGACATTCTGACCATGGCTCAACAAACAAAGCTTCGTGCAGCAGGAGAAAAGGCTGTGTCATTGGTACGCGCCATTGGCTACGAATCGTCGTTGTGTCTGCGCGAGTCAAACGCCAAAGCTACCTGCCAAAAATGCCTCGACATCTGCCCGGGCCACGCGATTCGTCTGCCCAAGGCAACCGACACCCCGGGAGGAGTCAAGCTTTCTCTGAGCAAAGGGTTCTGCGTAGACTGCGGCCTTTGCTGCAACGTGTGCCCAACCTCGGCCTTTATCATTCTTGAGCCCACGCTTCGCTATTTGCGTCAGCTTTTAAAGCGCGCAAACGCTGCTGCCGGTAAAGACAACCATGTGTATTTGACTTGCATAGAGACGGGTCTTGCAGCCGAGCATGGCTCGGTGGTAGAGCTCCCCTGCCTGGGCGCCTTAACAACCGAGATGTGGACATCGCTCATTCTGGACTTCCCCAACCTGGCTGTGTACCTGCCCGGCGATTTGTGCGGCCGCTGCAAGGCTAAAGATGCCGAGAGCATCATTGTAGACGCAGTATGCGCAGCTCAGGAAATTGCCGAGGCTGAAGTAACGCTTGTAGAGCATCGCCGCGAGCTTGATTTCACTGATTCCAAGGGCCGCCTGCCCACCAAAGAAGACGACGGCATGAACCTTGGTATTGGCGAAATGGTTCGCGATATTACCCATGGCGCTGATGAAGATCTTTCAGAAGAAGAACGCGGCACTGCTGACATGCGCAAAACACGTGTACGCATACGCAAGGAGATCACGCCTGAAGAGGGCGAAGAGACTCCCGGCATGAAGGGCGGAGAAGGACTTACCGGTACGCTCACCGCAAACCGCGCCGCTATTCTCGACGCCGTGCTCAGGTTCCCGCAAATCGCCAAGAACACCAAACTCCATGGTATGCAGCTTCATCCCGAGAAGTGCACCAACGTGGATGAAGTCATGGCCGCCTGCCCGCTTGGCGCCGTTAAAAAGGACGAGAACGGTAAAGCATATATTGACAAGCTCATCTGCGTAGGCTGCGAGCTCTGCGCCATCATAGCCCAAGGTGAAGGCGCTGTAGAGCCCTGCGAAACCTCGTGCGAAGAACTCCTGCTCAAGACCAACGAAGACTAAGGTTCTCCTGACAGTCTTCTGCCTTATGTTGCTTTGCGGGAGGGTGAAATTATTCTTGTTTTATGCAAACCTTGCTGTTTATAATAGCAAGGTTTGCTTTGTTTATAGGGACTCTCGCGAGTCCGTTTGATTTGGAGAATTATGTCATCATTTGAAGAACTTGGCTTACATGCCAAGGTACTCTCAGCCGTTAAGGCTATGGGCTATACCGAGCCCACACCTGTTCAGGAACAAGCTATTCCTTTGGTACTTGAAGGTTCAGATGTTTTGGCGGCAGCACAAACCGGTACCGGCAAAACAGCTGCTTTTGTGCTCCCTATTCTCGATAAGCTTGGCCATTTTAAAAAGGGCCACGGGCCAAAGTGCTTAATTGTCACCCCTACCCGCGAGCTTGCCGAGCAAATTGATTCCGTTGCTCGTACAGTAGCAAAAAAGACCGGCCACTATGTGCTCACCGTTGTTGGCGGCCTCAGCTATAACCCGCAAATCGCAGGCCTGCGCAAGGGTATCGACGTATTGGTTGCAACTCCCGGACGTCTTCTTGACCTCTATGACCGCGGCGACCTT
>JAFWFL010000025.1 GCA_017515595.1 Coriobacteriales bacterium | reverse complement strand
ACTTTACGACGGAACCGTAACGCTCGACAGCGGCATTACATCTGCAACCGAAGGCGCAACTCAGCTTGACGCAGGCATTGCATCCGTTAAGGAAGGCTCTTCTGAGCTCGCAACCGGTGCCCAGACACTTTATGACGGAACCATAACGCTCGACAGCGGCATTACCTCAGCAACCGAAGGCGCAACTCAGCTTGATGCCGGTATTGCTTCTGCGAAGGAAGGCTCTTCTGAGCTCGCAACCGGTGCCCAGACACTTTATGACGGAACCATAACGCTCGACAGCGGCATTACCTCTGCAACCGAAGGCGCAACTCAGCTTGACGCAGGCATTGCATCCGTTAAGGAAGGCTCGGCAGAACTTGCAAGCGGTGCCCAGACACTTTACGACGGAACCGTAACGCTCGACAGCGGCATTACCTCAGCTACCGAAGGTGCAACTCAGCTTGACGCTAGCATTGCTTCTGCGAAGGAAGGTTCTTCTGAGCTCGCAACCGGCGCCCAAACACTTTACGATGGCGCGGTAACACTCGACAGCGGTATCACCTCAGCAACCGAAGGCGCGACTCAGCTTGATGCCGGTATTGCTTCTGCGAAGGAAGGCTCTTCTGAGCTCGCAACCGGTGCCCAGACGCTCTATGACGGAACCGTAACGCTCGATAGCGGCATTACCTCTGCTACCGAAGGTGCAACTCAGCTTGACGCAGGCATTGCATCCGCTAAGGAAGGCTCGGCAGAACTTGCCACCGGTGCCCAGACACTTTACGACGGCACCGTAACGCTCGACAGCGGCATTACATCTGCAACCGAAGGCGCAACTCAGCTTGACGCAGGCATTGCATCCGTTAAGGAAGGCTCGGCAGAACTTGCAACCGGTGCCCAGACACTTTACGACGGAACCGTAACGCTCGACAGCGGCATTACATCTGCAACCGAAGGCGCAACTCAGCTTGACGCAGGCATTGCATCCGTTAAGGAAGGCTCTTCTGAGCTCGCAACCGGTGCTTCTGACCTGGTAGCAGGCACAGCGGCTTTGAACAGTGGCATAAATTCCACAAGTACCGGTGCCCTTCAAATCAACTCCGGCTTAGAAACCGTCAAAGCCGGCACGGCTGCGTTGAGCGAAGGGGCTCAGGCTCTTGCAAACGGCATTAACGGTACGCAGGAACAAATGGGTCTGGTAGAAGGCGCTCAGCAACTTGCAACCGGAACCCAGACACTCTATGACGGAATTGTCTCAGCTAAAGAGGGTTCAACTCAACTGAGTGAGGGTGCTCAAACGCTCTATAGCGGTACAAATGATCTCTATGACGGAATTGTTGCTGCAGATGAAGGTGCCAAGCAGCTCGATGAAGGTTTGGCTGTAGCTAAGGACGGAACCGCCCAAGTTGCAAACGGTGCAGCTGCAATAGCCGAGGGCATTAACGGCACTGAGCTCAATGCAGGCTTGCTCGAAGGCGCTCGTCAGCTTGCAGACGGTGCAACCGAGCTTGATGAGGGTATTGCTTCTGCGAAGGACGGTTCGAGCCAGCTTGTTGAAGGCGCACAATCCCTCTTTGACGGAACAACAGATCTCTACTTTGGTATTGTCAGCGCAGACGAAGGTGCAACCGCTCTCGATGAAGGAGCCGCGCAGCTTCTTGAGGGTACAACAGCCGCAAAAGACGGTGCAGACAAGATTTATACCGGTGCAGCTGAGCTTAAGGATGGTGCGCAGAAGCTTCATGAAGGAACCGAGACACTCGCTGACGGCAACAAGCTTCTTTATGAAGGAAGCCAAAGCCTTACCGGTGGTCTTGCTTCTGCAAAAGACGGCGCTCAGAATCTCTATGAAGGTCTCAATACCGGCGTTGCGGCCATGAACAATATGGACCAACAACAAATTAACGCTCATGCTGCTATGATGAGCGAGCCGGTTGTTATAGAAAACAGCAACTATACCAACGTAAAGAACTATGGTACCGGTTTTGCACCGTACTTTATCGCACTCGGTCTCTGGGTTGGCGCTCTTATGCTCACCTTCCTTGTGAAACCGCTCAACAACAGGCTTATTTCGAGCGGTGCGCATCCTGTGGTAGCCGCACTGAGCGGTTTGATCCCAACCCTTATTATTGGTTTGATTCAGGCAGTTTTGCTCTGCCTTGTTGTACAGTTTGCGCTTCATATAGAGATTAACCACCCGCTTGCATTCTATGGGTTTGCTATATTGACAGCATTCACCTTTGCAAGTATTTTGCAACTGTGCATGGCAGCATTTGGATTCCCCGGCAAGTTTATTGCCATTATCTTCCTCATGCTCCAGCTTACCACTGCGGCGGGTACATTCCCCATTGAGACGTGCCCCGAGTTCTTCCAAGCGCTTTCGCCCTACATGCCAATGACATATGTAGTAAGCGGTCTCAAGCAGGTTATTAGCGGAGTGAATCTCTCCATGGCAATAGAACCCGCAGTAATTCTTTTGGCAGTGGGTGTGGTTTGCTTCATTATTACCTGCCTCGTTGCATGGCACCGCCGCACGGTTACCATGACACAATTGCACCCATTGATTGAGTTATAAGAGTTATAAGATGGTATTTACACCATAAGACAAATTGTTTAAGGAGTGATGTATGGGTTTACATCAAGGCAGAAGTTTCCTCTTTACTTCAGAGAGTGTTACCGAGGGTCATCCCGACAAAATATGCGACCAAATTAGCGATGCGGTGCTCGACGCTTTGCTCGCACAGGAGACGGAGCTTCAAGCTAAAGGCTATATTTCGCCCACAGGAGAAGCGGCAAACGTTAAGAATGTGCGCTGTGCCTGCGAGTGCTTTACTACAACAGGCCTCGTTCTGGTATCGGGAGAAATCCGTACCCAGGCATATGTGGATGTTGAGCGCATAGTTCGCGGAGTCCTGCGCGATATTGGATACACACGTGCAAAGTTTGGCTTTGATTCAGAGACATGCAACGTTCTTACTGCTATTCATGATCAGAGTGCAGACATTGCTGCAGGTGTTGACAAGAGCTATGAAGTCCAGCAAGGAGAAGCCAAGGCAACAGATGAATATGAGCTCATTGGCGCCGGTGATCAGGGCATGATGTTTGGCTATGCAGTACGCGAGACACCCACGCTTATGCCTATGCCTATTTATTTGGCGCACAGGCTTTCTTCAAGACTTGCCAAGGTTAGAAAAGAAAACATTATTAACTACCTGCGCCCTGACGGGAAGACTCAGGTAACCGTGCGTTATGAGAACGGGCTTCCTGTTGCGATAGATAAGATTGTAGTTTCGACACAGCATGATGACGCAATTAGCTCAATGAAGCTTATTCGTGACGATATTACCCGCGAAGTCATTGCACCGGTTCTTGACGAGCAAGGCATTGCTTGGCATGATGCTGAGATTTATGTTAATCCTACCGGACGTTTTGTTGTGGGCGGCCCTATGGGCGATACCGGGCTTACCGGCCGTAAGATCATTGTGGATACCTACGGAGGCATGGGCAGGCACGGAGGCGGAGCGTTTAGCGGTAAAGACTGCACAAAGGTTGACCGCTCGGCGGCATATGCGGCACGCTGGGTTGCCAAGAACGTAGTGGCTGCCGGTCTGGCTGACCAATGCGAGATTCAGCTTGCTTATGCCATTGGCGTTGCAAAGCCGTTGTCGCTTATGGTCGATACCTATAATACCAACCATGTTCCGGTAAAGGCTATTGAAGCTGCAATCAATGAGGTTTTTGACCTAAGGCCCGGAGCGATTATTGACCAGCTTAACCTGCGCAAACCGCAGTTTAGGAAAACAAGCGCTTACGGTCATTTTGGCCGCGAGGGCGAGGGCTTTGCCTGGGAAGAAACAAATCGCACGCAAGAGCTCATCAGAGCTGCAGAAAGCTCACATTAGTTTATGCGCTATGCATTGGTCGCAATAGATATTACGGTACGTACCCTAACCGCTCCCTTTGTGTACGGGATTCCGCAGGAACTCGAGCAAAAGGTGAGCGTAGGGTGCTGTGTATTGGTGTCATTTGGGCACAGAGCCTGCGTTGGGTATGTTCTTGACGCGCAGGCACAAAAGCCTCAGGACCTTGATGAATCACGTATATCAAACATTACAAGCGTTATCTCAGATCCGTTTTTTGACGAGAAGGCAGCGTGTGCCATTCAATGGATTTCTCAGGAATACGCAGCGCCTCCCGGTACGGTTGCACGTTTGTTTTGCCCTCCCGGTTTTGCCGCAAAAACTGTACGCAATGAGCAAACCGGTGAATGGTCTTTAAAAACCTCCGAGATACGCCCCGCAGATGACCGCTGGCTTGAGCTTGCAGAAGAAGCTTGTGGTTATACGCCGAGAAAGAACGCCTCTACCGAGCGAAGGCTTCTCGAAATCCTCGAGAAGGGCCCGGCACGCCAGGTAGAAATTGCGCTCGAACTCGGTAGTGTTACTTCTATAGTAAACCGCCTTGTAAAGAAAGGCATTATCTCTCTTGAGCACAGGCGTAAGTATCGCGGTAACCAAGAAACATCGCTTTCAAGTGCCGCAGCACCCAAGCGCGAAATACACGAGCTTACAGATGGGCAAAAGAAGGCGCTTTCTTTTGCCCATCGCGCACTTCAAAAAGGCGAGGGCTCGGTTTTGGTTCTCGACGGTGTGACGGGCTCGGGTAAAACAGAAGTTTATTTACAGGCTATAGAGGCAGCGCGCGCACTGAACAGGGATGCATGTGTCCTGGTGCCTGAGATTGCTTTGACTCCCCAAACAGTGGGCAGATTCCGTTCGCGCTTTGGCGATGACATTGCGGTGCTGCACTCTAAGCTCTCGATATCAGAACGTGCGGACCAATGGGAACGTATACGCTCCGGCGATGCCCATATAGTTGTTGGAGCGCGCTCTGCTCTTTTTGCACCGTTAAAGAATCCTGGTATTTATATTATTGATGAAGAGCATGAATCAAGCTATAAACAAGCGCAAGCACCGCGCTATCACGCTAGAGAGGTAGCGGCAAAATTTGCCGAGCTTCATGGCGCCTTGCTCATTCTCGGCAGCGCAACTCCATCTCTAGAGTCGCTGAGAAGAGCTCAGACAGGTGAGTATGGCGGGATGCCGTGGACCCGTATCGAGATGTCACAGCGCCCCGGAACACGTGTGCTTCCCAAGGTTGAGATTGTTGACATGCGCCGTGAATTTGCGGCAGGCGTGCGAACCATGTTTTCCCGGCCACTCACAGAGGCTCTTCATGAGGTTGTTGAGAAGCAGCAAAAAGCAGTTCTGCTATTGAATCAGCGGGGTTTTGCACGCTTTATTTTGTGCGCTGACTGCGGGCATGTGCCCACCTGCAACCAGTGTTCAACGTCTTTAACCTACCATATTGACCGGAACATCATGATGTGCCATACCTGCGGCCGCGAGTTTTATGTACCAGGTATTTGCCCCGTATGCGGCTCTCATTTTTTAGGCAAGAAAGGCGTAGGAACCCAGCAGGTAGAAGCTCAGCTGCGTGCAATGCTCCCGCCCGAGACAGAAATTGTGCGCATGGACATGGATACCACACGAGAGAAGGGCGGTCACGAGCGCTGCCTTGAGCGCTTTGATGCCGCAGAGTCAGCCGTTCTTTTGGGAACCCAAATGATTGCCAAGGGGCTAGACTTCCCCCAGGTGACCCTCGTAGGCGTCATAAATGCAGATACCATTCTCAAGCTCTGCGATTTCAGAAGCGCCGAGAGAACCTACGATCTTCTCGAACAAGTGAGCGGCCGTGCCGGGCGCGGTGACCTCCCGGGCAGAGTAATTATCCAAACATACGACCCTGATCATCCGGCGATCCAAGCTGCAGCTTCTCATGAGCGCTCTTTGTTTATTGATTCAGAGATGCTTTTACGGCAGGAAGCAAAATATCCTCCATACATACGTGTATCAAATGTTGTTGTATGGGGTGATGCCGAGAACACCGTCATAACTACAGCATGCGAAGCAGCACAGGCCCTGAGAACAAGATTCGAGTTGTATCATGGTTATTACGAGATTTTGGGACCTACCGAGTGCGTAGTATCACGCATAAAAGGCAAATATCGCTGGCATATTATGATCAAGACTGATGCCACATCAAGCCCGGGCGCTTTATTGCAAGAAGCTCTGAACCAAGTACCATCCAAACAAGGCATCAATGTAACCTGTGATATTGATGCTATAGATCTCATGTAAAAATACGTTTTAGGAACCCTAGGGACAACTTTAGGTGGTATTTGAGAGAGCAGGCTGATATACATTTCGTCTTTAGTGTTTTTAGGGTACACTTACCGCGTTCATTTTTGACATCCCAAGGAGGGTAATTGTGGCGTTACAGATTGTATTATCACCGGATGAGAGACTTCGCGAAGAGTGCGAACCCATTGATCAGATTGATGATGACATAAAAAAACTGGCTCAGCAAATGGCCAAGACAATGTATAAATATGAAGGCTGCGGCATCGCGGCTCCTCAGGTAGGCGTTTTAAAGCAGCTCATTGTCATAGACTGCGACTGGGGCGACACGGGCAAAAAGAACCCCATATTCCTTATTAACCCTGAGATTGTAGAAAAATCCGATGATATTATTACCGAGTGCGAGGGTTGCCTGAGCATTCCCGGTGTGTCGTTTGAGATCGAGAGGTCGCGCCACGTAGTTGTGCATGCACGCGATCTCGAAGGCAGACTTATGCAATATGATGCGAAGGACGGTCTGTTTTGCAGATGCCTCCAGCATGAGATAGATCATCTGCACGGAATTACCATGTTTGAGCGGCTGAAGCCCCAGGATCGCTTGTCAGCGGTCAGGGCATACCATGAGGCGCTTGATAACGGTGCAATGCCGGGAGATACCGAGGTTTAAACTATGACGCAAAGCAGCACGTTGGCTCAAAGCGGGCCTCTCCGCATTATTTTTATGGGAACGCCTGAGTTCGCCTGTGAACCTCTCAAAGCCCTTGCCGAGGCAGACGGTATTGAGGTCAATCTTGTGGTAACCCGCCCTGACGCGGCCTCAGGCCGCGGCAAAACGTTGCTGCCGAGCCCGGTTAAACAGGTTGCGCAATCTTATGGTTTGCCCATTTTAGAAACAGCGTCGCTTAAATCAGATGAGATTTATTCATATTTGAGCGAGATTCCCTGTGATGTGATGGTTGTTGCCGCATACGGAGCCATTGTTCCTGTTCGTGTTATCGAACTCCCGCGTTATGACATCATTAACCTCCATGCCAGCCTTTTGCCCAAAGGCAGAGGTGCAGCTCCCATGCAACAGTCCCTTTTGCACGGAGAGCCAAAGCTTGGTTATTCAATTATGCGCATAGAAGAAGGCCTCGATTCAGGCCCATACTGTCTGCAGGGGAGTGTTGAGGTTGGAGAGCGCACGTATGAAGAGGTCTCTTTAGAGGTTTCTAAAGCAGCAAGCAAGGGCATGCTCGAGGTACTTAACATATATGCTCAGGGCAAAACTCCCGAGTGGATAGCGCAGGATGATTCCCAAGCTACGTTTGCCCCAAAACTAGCAAAGTCCGATGTCCTCTTGGACCCAAGTCTTGACGCAAACCACAATATGTGTCGTATCCAAGCCTCAAGCGACGCCGCACCGGCCAGATGCATAATTTGCGATAAGAGCCTCCGTGTGATGAAAGCTCATGTAATAAGCGAATCCGAAAAGAACGAGATGCCCTTTGCGATGCCCAAAGCTGGCGCTGTGTCGATCGAACAGAAGAAGCTCTTGCTAGGTTGCGAAAGCGGGAGTGTCCTCGAAGTCCTGGAACTCAAACCCGACGGAAAACGCTCAATGCATAGCAAGGAATTTATTCCGGGTCTAAAATCGCAAGAATTAATTTGGAAGGCCTGTTAAATGGCCCAACTTTCGAGCGCCCGTAAAAGTGCATACAATGTTTTATGCCATGCCCACGAGCGCAATGCCTATGTGCGTGAGGTATTAAATTCTCCTTTTGGCACGCAACAGCTTCAAGGCTTACAAGAGTCAGACGCTGCTTTCGCACGCAAACTAGCTCTCGGTTGCGAAGCCGCCAAAGGAACCCTTGATGAGATAATTGACAACTATGTTGCCAAACCATCAAAACTAGATACATCAGTACGAGAAGCCCTGCGCATTTCTGCCTATGAACTGCTGTATCTCGAGAAGCCTGCACATGTTGCCGTAAGTCAAGGCGTTGAACTTGTGAGATTGCATACAAAAAGCGCTGCCGGTCTGGCAAATGCCGTACTGCGCAAAATAGCCCAAAACCGTGAAACCTTTTTTGAATCAAACCCGGAAGCAAAATACGGCCTTCCCAGTTGGATTTTTAAGAGGATTATCGAAGATTGCACAGAAGAACGAGCAAAAGCTTTAAGCGAATCGCTTCTCAATGAACCTCCCATTTATGTAGCAGCCTTGGAACCATGCATTCCTGCCGTCTCAGCACAAGCTCAGTTTGAAGCTGAAGGTTTACATACTGTCCCCTGCGGTGAAATACCCGGAGCATTTCTTATACAAAATCCTGAGCGTATTAGTACCTGCAAACTTTTCAAAGACAATTACGCAGTTGTAAGCGACTATGCAGCTCAGACAGTAGCATATATAGCAGCGCCAAAACACAGCGAGCAAATGCTAGAAGTAGGCAGCGGCAGAGGCACAAAAAGCCTTCTCATGATGTCTCATGCCAATAGATTTGCGTCAGAAGCGCATATTTGCGCCGTTGATATCCACGATCACAAAGCAAACATTGCCTCAGAGCGCTTTGAATTAAACGGCATGACCGGTGTCTCATGGTATACCGGTGATATCTGCCAAGAAGAAGTTTGGCAAGAACTCCCTGATGCATTCGATCGCATACTTGTTGACGCTCCCTGTACAGGCACCGGTACGCTGCGCCGTCACCCTGAAATAGTTTGGTCTCTTACCCCAAACGATGTTGACTCATGTGCAGCTTTACAAGTAAAGATGTTAAAAAGTGTTGCCAAGCATTTGAACAGCAGCGGAAGCCTTATTTACTCTACCTGCTCGATCCTCCGTCAAGAAAATGAAGATGTTATTGATGCGTTTTTGAATTCTGAAGAGGGAAAAGGTTTTGTAATTGATCCCATATCCGAACGAGCTTCTTCAGAACCCCTTAGACAAGAGCTCCAATCAGTTTCAACACCTGAAGGCTACATGCGCACTTATCCCTCAAAAACATCCTGTGACGGCCATTTCTGCGCTGTTCTTACAAAGCAGCCTCAGTAAAACGTCCCGGTAATTATGTTTTTAAGAATTGAAGAAAGACTTCTGAAAGAGGATACCTATCTTATCCGAGCGTCTCTGTACGCGCGGTTGCATAGACACGGCACGAGTAGAAAAGACTCACTAGTAGTATGGGAACCGCGTCGTACACGCAACCCGCGGCAGGCTAGCGAGGAGAAGATAGGTATCCTCTTTCAGAAGTCTTTCTTCAATTCTTAAAAACATAATTACCGCGTGAGACCCTCGTTCATGCTCCCAGTGCGATACCCTAACAAATCAAGCGATACATGAGTAAACCCAAGCTCTTTAAGTGTTTGGCCTATGATATGAGGCATATCGTTGTGAATGAGAAGATCAAACTCAGAAGGCAAAGCTTCTATACGCGCATCTGAGCCGGTAACCCGTACTCGGACTTGGCTGAGACCAAGTCCCCGTAAGCATTTCTCGGCAGCATCGACTTGTTCGAATTTTTGCTTGGTAAGGGTTTCTCCGTAAGCAAAGCGAGAGGCTAAGCAAGCAAGAGATGGTTTATTCCATACTTTGAGGCCAAGAGCCTTTGCGCATGCGCGAATACGTTTTTTGGTAAGGCCGGCGTTGCGGAGCGGGCTTACAATGCCAAGTTCGGTGACAGCTTTCATCCCGGGACGGTAATCGCCCATGTCATCAAGATTCGAGCCTTCTGCTACCGTTTGTATACCAAGCTTACAAGCAGCTTCTTTGAGCGCGCTAAATATCTCACGCTTGCAAAGGTAGCACCGGTTTGGCGGGTTCTGAGCAAAGCCCTCAAAAGAGAGTTCATCAATGCTGAGCTCTATATGGCGAATATTGTAGTCTTCGCAGAATAGCCGGGCAAGGTCAGCCTCGCCCGAGGGGAGAGTGACGCCCTCTACGGTTGCGGCAACAACGTGATCGCCCAGTACATCATGGGCGACCTTAAGCAAGAGCGAAGAATCGACTCCGCCGGAGAAAGCCACCAGAAGACTCGGGTATTGAGAAATCTCTGTTTGCAAGCGTTCGAGGTCGCTTTGTACAGATTCAGATGCAACAGGGGGTTGACCGGGCCCGGCGTCCATTATGCTTCCTTTTTTGTGGTCGATGTCTTTTCTGAAGTTTTAGAAGATGAACCGGTATCTTGAGAAGTGGGTTTAGAGCCTTCATTCTTCTTCTGAGAAGATGAGCTGTCCTTTTGAGCGGAATCAGTTTTAATCGAATCCTCGTTTGAAGAATTCTTTTCTTCAGGTGCGGCGGTGGCAGGGGTAGCTCCCTTTTTGCCGCGCTGGTCAGTATTATAAAAGCCGCTGCCTTTAAGAATAATACCGCTGACATCAAATACGCGCGTTGCGGCGGCACCGCACTCGGGGCAAAGAATGTCTGGGTGTTCTTTCATTCCGTGTGTAACCTCAAACACATGATTACATTCGGTACAGCGATAGTCATAACGGGGCATAAAAACTCTCTCGGGTTGATGTCGAAATTTTGCAATGTTGCATAGTACCCGTAAAATATGAATCTATGGTAAAATTCATAACATGCACAGCCTTCACACGAGAGTCGGAGAATGCAAATGTTCGGTCAACATAATACGCAACAGTCAGGCGTTCCTCAGATGAGGGCGCTCATAGTAGGCGGCTCGCCAAAGAAGCCCTCAGTTGAGCTTGTTCAGGCGCTTGCTATGCAATCACATTATATTGTTGCCGCAGACGCCGGTGCAAAAGCATGCTATGAATCTAAAGTCAGAATAGATGCGCTTGTGGGCGATCTTGATTCTGTAAGCACAGAAGCATTGGAGTATGCAAAGTCCTGCGGCGCTCTTATTTTAAAGTATGATGAACATAAAGACGAGACGGACCTCGAACTCGCCTTGCGCCATGTTAAGGATGTCGCAAAAGCCCGGGGAGAGAAGCCCTATTTGGTATGCACGGGTATTCTCGGCGGACGCCTTGATCATGAACTGGCAGCGCTTGGGAGCATAGCGCATGAGTATATGCTTGAGCCATGTATAGAAGAAGACAGCATGACGGCTTATATACTCCATGAGGATGCAAGGAGCCGTTTTGTTGCAACATCGCGTGATATTGGACGTACGCTCAGTGTAATCGCGCTTGCCGAGAATACCGTTGTGAGCGAGAACGGTATGGAGTGGAATCTGCAAAACCGGCATGTTGAATTGTTGAGCGATTTGGGAGTTTCAAACATAGTGAACCAATCCGGCGCATATGTTGAAGTCTCAAGCGGTATAGCTCTTGTGACTGTTCTAAGAGAAGCCATAAAAAAGCAGCTGCACAAGCTGAGGAATTATTGATAATGAGCCAGGGGATGAGTCAATAAGAACTGTCCACCTGACTCTCTGGCTTATGATCTGGTTCAAGTCAAACAAAAAAGGGCTGCCCGAGGGCAGCCCTTTTTAACCTTGCTCAGAAACACCAATTAGCCGCGTACAACCCTGCCGGATTTCATGCACTTGGTGCAGACCTTCATCTTGCGACGCTCGCCATCAACAACAACATACACGTCTTGGATGTTGGGGATATGCTGACGGTTTACAACGCGATGTGAGTGGCTAACGGTACGGCTTGCTACAGGATGCTTACCGCAGATCTCGCATACTCGGGACATGTGAAGAACTCCTTCTAGTGGAACAGGTTTTAAACCATAACGCTATTTGCAATTTGCAAACTATAGCACAGCTTGCGCTTTTATTTAAAAATCCATAACACACCCACGGAATCACTACAGATCACCGTTCAGTACATTCAGGAATTAGGCGTAAAATAAGATTATATAAACACGACGAATCTATGTAAGGAGGTTATTCAAAGATTCATGGGAGTGTTCAAGTATTTTAAAGGGCATTTAGGAGCTGTTATTGCTGTTATATGCCTTATGTGTATACAGGTAGTTGCTGATCTTAATATACCGCGGTGTACAAGCGATATTGTAAATGTAGGTATTCAGCAATACGGCATTGAGAGCGGCGTTTCTCCTGTTCTGACGGAGGAAACCTACCGAGCGATATATCAAAAGTTCGAAGATAGCCAGGATCAGGTAATCTTTGGTGAATTTTATGAGTTGTGTGAAGGTGAAAGCACACCGTATTACAGCAGATCGGCGATTTTGCCTGAAGCTGAGCAATCAGACACCATGGTGCGCGTGAAGGAAATGATTCTTGCCTATGAAGCTCAGCTTTATGAACAAAAATATGGTCTTGAGGCTTCTTCTGCAGAAGATACAGGATTACGCGATGCCCGTGTGGCAAGTTTTATTCGCGAAGAATATGAGAAGCTCGGAATGGATGTTTCTCAAATTCAGATTACGTATCTGCTCCAGCGCGGCGGCGTTATGCTGGGTCTTACACTTTTAAGCTTGGGTCTGGCTGTGGCAATTGCCGCTATAGCTTCGCGCACTGCGGCAAAAATCGCGCGCGATGTCCGCGAGCGGGTGTTCGAGAGCGTTCTGGGATTCTCACGCAGAAACATCCAGGAATTCAGTACTGCTTCGCTCATTACGCGGTGTACGAATGACATCACTCAGATTCAGAGCGTTATAGTTATGCTCATGCGTGTGGTGGTTCTTGCGCCTATTATGGCAATAGGTGCAGGGATTATGGTTGCTATGACTGCCCCCAATATGTTTTGGATTGTAGGTGTGGCGGTAGCGGCGATTCTTTTGGTGGTTATTTCGCTTTTGTGCTTAACCATGCCACGCTTTAAGCTGATGCAGCAGCTTATTGACAGGGTTAATCTTGTTGCCCGGGAAGAGCTGACCGGAGTCAATGTGATTCGCGCATTTGGCCGGGAATCTCATGAACAAGCCCGTTTTGACAAGGCCAATGAGGATCTTACCGCAAACATGCTCTTTGTTAACCATGCTATGGCTTCTATGGCGCCGGCGATTATGCTTATTATGAACGGCACGGGTATGGCCATTATTTGGTTTGGTGCATTTGAGATTACCGCAGGTATAGTACGTGTAGGCGACTTAATGGCGTTTATGAACTATGCAATGCTGTTTTGTATGTCGTTTATGATGCTTACCATGATTGCGATTATGCTCCCGCGCGCACAGGTTTCATCAGAACGTATAGAAGAAGTTCTCGCCACAAAGAGCGACATACAAGATGCAGAAAATGCACGTACAGCTCCTGAGCTGGGATGGCAGGGGAGTGTTCAATTCACTGATGTAAGCCTAAGGTTCCCTGCTGCAGAGGGCGATGTGCTTCATGATATCAGTTTTAGCGCATATCCCGGTCAGGTCACGGCGATTGTGGGTTCTACCGGTTCAGGTAAATCAACGCTTTTACGCATGATTGGCCGCATTTATGATGCAACGCAGGGTACCGTTTATATTGACGGTCATTCCATCAAAGAATATGCCCAGAGCGATTTGCATAAGCATATTGGGTATGTGCCGCAAACATCGGTTCTTTTTAGCGGCACAATTCGCTCGAATATTGCGTATAGTGATCCAAATATGCCTGATGAACAGGTAAAGCATGCCGCTCAGGTTGCACAAGCGCTCGAGTTCATTGAACAAAAGCCCAATGGCTTTGATGCCGAGATATCACAGGGCGGTCTCAATGTTTCAGGCGGGCAGCGCCAGCGGCTTGCAATCGCGCGAGCCGTTGCATCCCAGCCGGTTATTTACTTGCTTGATGATGCCATGAGCGCTTTGGACGGAGCAACAGACGCCGCAGTGAGAAGCGCTTTGCGTAAGGAAACGCAAGGGGCAACTATCTTTATGGTTACTCAGCGTATTGCGAGCGCTCTTGATGCAGACCAGATACTTGTTTTGGATGAAGGAAAACTGGTGGGCTGCGGTACGCACAGCGAGCTTATGAATTCTTGCGAAACGTACCGTGAAATTGCTCAGAGCCAGTTGAGCGCTGAGGAACTCAAAAGCATTGAACAAACCCTGAGGGGAGGTGATGCGTCATGAGTCAGGCAGACGAGAAGGAACTTCAGGAGTTGGAACGCAGCCGCCAGGAACGTGAACGCATGCGCTCGAGACCTCGCGGTCACGGTAATTTTGCTCCCGGCGAAAAAGCACGTGATTTCAAAGGTACTATCAAGAGGCTTATTACAGAAATCGCCTCATTCAAGAGCAGGTTAATCCTTGTAATTGTTTGCGCGCTTTTATCGACCGTTGCTGCTGTTGCCGGACCCAAAGTTTTGGGTCTTGCCACAACAGAGCTTTATAACGGTTTGGTACAAACGGTTGACGGAACGGGTGGTATTAACTTTGAGGCAATCGCCACAATTCTCGTGATTGCCGGAATCATATATGTTGGCAGCGCACTTTTAACGTGGGTCCAGGGCTGGGTGATGGCTACCATTACGCAGCGCGTGAGTTACAACCTTCGCAAACGCATTGAGGCCAAGATTCATACCCTTCCGCTCTCACATTTTGAGGGTACGCAGGTTGGCGATACGCTTTCGCGCATCACCAATGATGTGGATACGCTCGGTCAGGGTCTAACACAATCAGCCACACAGCTAATTACCTCGGTTGTTTCGGTTGTGGGTATTGCTGTCATGATGTTTACTATTTCTGTCCCGCTTACGCTTGTTGTCTTGTTGCTTTTGCCCATAAGCGGCGTCCTCATGGCGTTTATTATGTCGCGTTCTCAAAAGTACTTTATCCAGCAGCAACAAGAACTTGGCCATATAGACGGTCATATAGAGGAGACATTCGCCGGTCATACCGTTGTGCGGGCGTACGGACGCGAGGGGCAGGCGCTTGAGGAATTCCGCGATATTAACGGCAAACTCTACGAATCTGCCTGGAAGAGCCAGTTTATCTCAGGTCTTATGCAGCCGGCCATGGGTTTGCTCGGCAATATTGGATATGTGGTTGTTGCGGTAGGCGGCGCTATGCTAGCTGCCGGCGGCTCGATAGCTGTGGGTGATATTCAGGCTTTCATACAGTATGTGCGCAACTTCACCCAGCCGCTGGGCCAGCTTGCCCAGGTGGGTAACATGTTCCAGAGCATGGCCGCTGCAGCTGAGCGTATCTTTGAGCTTTTGGATGCGCCTCAAGAACCCACTGTTGTTGAAGGGCACCTCGGACAAAAGGAGCTCCCGGAAAAAATTGAAGGAGCGGTTGATTTCCATGACGTCGTGTTTGGTTATGATGCCGCAAATCCCGTGATTAACGGTTTTACTTGCGAAGTAGAACCGGGCGAGACGGTAGCTGTAGTAGGACCCACCGGCGCGGGAAAAACAACCTTGGTCAAGCTCCTTATGAGGTTTTATGACCCTCAGCAAGGCGATATTATGCTCGATCATGTAGATATTCGCGAGTATGACCGACATGACCTGAGAACCTGTTTTGGCATGGTTTTGCAGGAAACCTGGCTCTTCTCGGGTACGGTGCGTGAAAATATTCGCTACGGCAATCTCGGGGCAACAGATGAAGAAGTAGAAGCTGCGGCTCAGGCAGCCTTGGCCGACGCTTTTATTAAAGCATTGCCCCAGGGCTATGACACCGAGCTTGCCGAGGGCGGTTCAAATATTTCACAGGGACAACGCCAGCTTTTAACCATAGCGCGTGCCGTTTTGGCGAACAGACCGCTTCTTATTTTGGACGAGGCTACCTCAAACGTAGATACCCGTACCGAGAAGCGCATACAGTTTGCAATGGATGCGCTTATGGAGGGACGTA
Organism: Coriobacteriales bacterium; assembly: GCA_017515595.1. Classification (GTDB taxonomy): domain Bacteria; phylum Actinomycetota; class Coriobacteriia; order Coriobacteriales; family UMGS124; genus RGIG5691. The sequence continues at coordinate 46,675 of JAFWFL010000025.1, read as the reverse complement.
CAAGTTTTGTGATTGCACACCGCCTCTCCACAATTAGAAACGCAAATAAGATCATTGTTATGCAGGCCGGTGATGTCGTTGAATCTGGTACGCATGATGAACTTGTTCATGCGAATGGTTTATATGCGCAACTGTATCGCAAACAATTTTCAACAATAGATGATGCGCTTGGTGTATACTAGTACGTTACTATGTAATGAGGTACCTCAAAAAAGGAAGGAGCTGCACATGACAAATAATTATGAAGGCATACTTGTTGTCTCTGACGATGTTATTGCAGACTTGGCCGGTTATGCTGCCAAAGAGTGTTATGGTGTTGTGGGCATGCTTTCAACATCCTCAACGGTTCAGGAGGGTTTGCAAGGTTTGCTCCCCGCACAGCGTTTACGCAAAGGCGTCGAAGTCAGACATTTGGAGTCCGGGTCTCTTGAGGTTATCTTGCATGTTGTTTTAGAGTATGGCGTGAACATCAATGCGGTGTCACGCAATCTTGTTGATGCCGTTCAGTTTGTGCTTAAAGGTATTGCGCAAATAGAAGGCGCCCAGGTAACCGTCCATGTCGAACAAATGAAGGTTCGCGAAACCAAGTAGTGTCCGTGAACCATTTTGGAGAATCTCATGATCGAAAAACGACTCCGATCTAGTTTTGCACTTGCCGCAGAAGCGGTTAAGCAAAGAAGCGAAGAAATCAACAAACTCAATGTTTTCCCGGTGCCTGACGGCGACACGGGCACAAACATGGCTTTGACTCTTGCAACCGTGGTCAAAGAGCTTGAGCAGCTTCCCGGAAGTGCTGATATCCAGGCTATCGCAAAAGCCATTACCCACGGCTCTCTCATGGGTGCCCGCGGTAACTCAGGTGTTATTACCAGCCAGATTTTGCGCGGCCTCTCCGAGGGCGTCGCAGAAGCCGGCCTGCCCCTCGGAACCCCTCAGATTGCCGCTGCATTCAGGCGCGCAGTCAAGGTTGCCTTCCAGGCGGTGCGAAAGCCGGTAGAAGGTACTATTCTTACCGTTTTGCGCGATGTCAGCAAGTGCGCCGACGCTGCCGAGAAGCGCAAGCTCGAAGTTCCTGAGACGCTCGATTCTTTGGTTGCCGAGGCATATAACTCGGTTGCTCGCACTCCTGATCTTTTACCGGTGCTTAAAGAAAACGGTGTTGTTGACTCCGGCGCTTTTGGTTTTGCGGTATTCCTTGAGGCGTTCTTTGATGCAATTCAGGGACGTACTTCTACCGCTAGCGCCGCAGATGCCGCTATGGCACGTGCCAACGCGAATGCCCGCGTAGCCATTGAGCTGAACGATGACTGGGAGGGTTCGGAGTACCGCTATTGCACGGAGTTTTTGTTCAGGGCAGACGCTCCCATTGATGAAGACGGAACACGCGCCTTCCTTTCTACGCAGGGTGACTGCGAACTTTTGGTAGGCAATCATCCTGATTACAAGATTCATGTTCACACAGATACTCCCAACAACGTGCTTGCACACATGCTGGAGCTCGGCCAAATCTATAACGTGTTTATTCATAACATGGACATGGAAGCTAAAGAGCGTACCGAGAAGATCGCTCAGGACAAGATGGAAGAGCCGCGCAAACCGCTTGGCGTCATAGCCGTTGCAGCCGGCAGCGGTACCGCTGAGATACTGCGTTCTCTCGGCGTGGATGTTGTAGTTGAGGGCGGTCAAACCATGAACCCCTCAACGGCCGATATTCTCGAAGCAGCTCAAGCCGCTCATGCAGAGTCGGTCATTGTGCTTCCCAACAACGGAAACATTGTTATGGCAGCACAATCGGCGGCGGCGGCAGCCAACTTCCCCATTGGCGTTGTGCTTACACGCAGTGTTTTGCAGGGTTTCTCGGCAATGTTCAGCTATGATCCGGAAGGAACGCTTGAGCAGAACATTGAGGCAATGTCATGTGCGATAACCGCAGTTCATGACGGCGAAATAACAACGGCTGTACGCGATTCGCAAGCTGCTGACGGAACCCCTATTCATGCGGGCGATGTTATTGGCATTGCTGACGACTCAATTATTGTGGTTGGTTCTGATGTAAGCCAGGTTGCTCTTGAGGTTGCAAAGCGCATGCAAAAAGAGGTTGAGGGCGATACGTTAACGCTTCTTGCCGGATGCGATTTTAGCGATGAAGAGCTCGAGAACCTTGTTGAGCAAATAGAAGACAACATTGATATCGAAGTTGATCCGCATCGCGGAGAACAGCCCCTCTACCCGGTTATTTTCTCAATAGAATAGCGATATTGTGACAACTATGCAGGCATCTGACCATAATGAGGTTTTGTTTGACAGACAGGCTAAACGTCTGTTGTCGAGCGCATCTCTTATGGCAGATGCCTCTCGTTTGCGCTTTGTAAGAGGGGAGCGCGTTACCCAGTTTGCGAGACTTGGCGTTAACAAGGTAATCGATGAGTTGCTCAATATGCCGTACCGCTATATTGATCTTACAAATGTTACGAGCATAGCACAGGCCCAAGTGGGCGAAGAAGTCACGGTTATTGCTTATGTAGGTAAAGTCAACCTCAAGCGTCCCCGTCCCAAAATGTCAATTGTTGAAGTATATGTTTGGGATCAAACCGAGACGCTTGTCATATCATATTTTGGCCAGCCGTGGCTCACAAAGCAGTTCACCGTGGGGCAGCGCGTGGCCTTCTCGGGGAAAATCAGTTTTTCTTATGGTTATAAGCGCATGAACGGCGCTTTTCACGATGTTCTTGATGACGCAGACCAGATCAATCTGGCCGAGAAAACAACTCCCGAGATTCGTTTGCCGTATTTACCGGTACATCATACCACCGAGGGTCTCTCGGCTCAGTGGGCGCGCCGTGTTGCTTCTTGTGCAATTGAGGATTATGCAGACGTTTGCGATATCTGGCCGGCACGCTTACGAGCAAAACGCAGGCTTATGCCCTTACGGAGCGCGTTCAGATACCTGCATTTTCCGCAAAGCTTAGATGAGCTTGAGCAGGCGCGCAAACGTTTGGCATATGATGAAACCGCTCTTTTGCAAACGGCTCTTTTTGTGCGCAAAGACGTAGAACTTGCCAAACTGAACCCTCAGGCACATGCGGTAGAGGGCAATTATGTTGACGCTCTTTATGACGCCATGCCTTTTAAACTGACGGGGGATCAGGCGCAGGCCGTGGCAGAAATCTTTGATGATATGAAAAAGCCTGTTCCCATGAACCGTTTGGTCTTGGGAGATGTAGGTACCGGTAAAACTGCGGTCGCTACGTTTGCGCTTGCAGCGGTTGCAAATACCGGAACGCAAGCTGCCGTTATGGCGCCTACCTCGGTTTTGGCAACACAATACGCGCAAAAAATAGGACCCATTCTTGATGCGTGCGGTATCTCATGGGCATTGCTCACAGGCGCAACGCCTGCTTCGCAGCGCAAACTTTTGCTTCCCAAACTTGCCGAGGGCAAAATCACTGTTTTGTTTGGAACGCATGCGCTTCTCTCGGATAATGTTTTGTTTAAACGCTTAACACTCGTGGTTATTGACGAGCAGCAGCGGTTTGGCGTAAACCAGCGCCACCTTTTGCGCGAGAAAGGCCGTGGGGCAGATCTTCTCGTCATGACTGCAACACCCATACCGCGCACGCTCGCTTTGGCCCTTTATGGTGATCTTGATCTCAGCTACCTGCGTGAACGTCCGGTTCAAGGAGCAGGTATAGATACGTATGTCATCGAGAAGGATGACCGTGGACAAGCCTATGACGCTATAAAAGAACAGCTTGCTCTCGGGCATCAGGCTTACATTATTTGTCCTTTGGTAGGAACCAAACCAGACGATTCCCAAGAAGAACAAAACGATGTTGCTTCGCAAAAACTTGCTTCAGGCGAAGACCCCTCTGATGCAAAAGCCGCTCAGCAGGAGGCCGAGATTCTCTCGCGTACCGTGTTCAGAGATGCGCGGGTGGGGCTTTTAACCGGTCGCATGAAAGCAGAAGAAAAAACGTCTATTATGTCGAGTTTCAAGGCCGGAGAAATTGATGTTTTGGTATCCACAACCGTGGTTGAAGTTGGTGTTGATGTGCCAAACGCAACCATTATGCTCATAGAAGACGGCGAACGGTTTGGTTTGGCCCAGCTTCACCAGCTGCGTGGACGTGTTGGCAGAGGCTCGGCACGCGGTAGTGTATACATTGCGGCCAACACCTCTAACGAGGTGGCCAAGGAACGTCTTCAAGCGCTCGAAAAAACTTCTGACGGTTTTAAACTCGCAGAAGAAGACTTAAAGCTCAGGCGGGAAGGAACAATTCTGGGATTACGCCAATCAGGCGAGACAACTCTCAAATTCCTTGATGTGTCTGAGGACGAGGCTATTATTATTGCTGCACGCGAAGATGTGCGCGAAATGCTCAAAATTGACCCGCATCTTGATTCTGCGTGTTATGCTCCTATAAAAGATCGTATTATCGCCCTGTACGGCGATGTATTCAGAGAGGTTGGTGGCGGATGAGAATAATCTCGGGCACCTGGCGCGGCCGCACTGTCAAAACACCTGAAGGCGATGCAACCCGTCCAACCTATGACCGGGTTCGCGAGGCTGTATCTTCCATTATTTTCTCGGACCGGGGCACGTATGAAGACATGAGTATTCTCGATGCATTTGCCGGCTCGGGCGCGCTTTCTTTTGAGCTCTTATCGAGAGATGCCGCACATGCAACGCTTCTCGATAATAACCAGGTTGCGATTAATTGTATAAAAGAAAACATAAGGACACTCGGCGTAAGCCAGCAGCGTATTGTTGTGCTCAAAGCAGATGCATTTACCGTTGCCAAGCGTTCAAATGTGGCCGGTTCACCTTTTGATGTTGTTCTTTTGGACCCGCCGTATGCCACAAGCGAAGAAGACGTGTGCCGTCTTTTGTGCGATCTTGAAGCTTCGCAGCTTCTTGAGGACGGCGCTTTAATTGTATATGAACATGAAGGTATTCGGCGAAAAAAGGTTCAGCAAAAAGCCTTATCAGGCCTTGAGAGCCAGCATTATCGCCACTTAGCGCAGCATGTATACGGCAAAACGCTTATAGACACCTTCCGCTGGACGGCTGTTCCGGAGCCTCAGCAAGAAGACGAGTCACAACAGGAGGACATCACCAATGAGTGACAAAAAAAGCAAAAAGGGACAGTACAGAAGGCTTTTGGTGCCGGGTACTTATGACCCCATTACGAGGGGGCATATAGATGTCATAGAACGCTCGACCCATCTTGCCGACGAAGTTATTGTTGCCGTTGCCGCCTCTCAGGAGAAACGCGGAGGTCCTGCGTTCACGCTCGATCAGCGTGTGGAAATGGCCCGCTGCGCTCTTGAAGGGCTCGAGAACGTGGTTGTCATGCCTTTTGAAGGGCTTCTCGTTGACTTTGCCCGCGAACTCGGCGATATAAGCGCTGTGGTAAAAGGCCTCCGCGCCATTACCGACTTTGAATACGAATTCCAGCAAGCCCAGCTCAACTACATGCTTGCTCCCGAGATTGAAGCAATTTTTGTTATGAGCGCCGTTGAGTACGGCTATGTATCAAGCTCAGCCGTTCGCGAAATCGCAAGCTTTGGCGGCGACGTCTCGTTTTTGGTAACCCCCAACGTAGAAGCCGCCCTCCGCAAACGCTTTGGCGCCCGGAAGTAGTGAACGTGTGATGTTATGCTCATTCTAAAATATGCACAAATAATGTTGATATGTGCTCATTTTCTGGTATCATTCATTGTTTAACAAGATGCAAGTGAATCGTCAAAGATCAAAAGACGAGATGAGAAAGGATTGTTTATGCCCGGCAGCGAGATCGAAGCGTTTATAGAGGAACTTGAAGACCTCATTAATGAAGCCAAGTCCCCTATCTCCGGCGGTGGCTCCAAAAAGATCATTGATTCTACAGCTGCTTATGAGATTCTCGACGACATCAAGAATTCTCTGCCTGATGAATTCCAAAAGGCTCGTCGTATTATCCATGAGCGCGATGAGATTCTGAACTCGGCTGAGACTGAAGCTCAGCATATTGTTCAGGATGCCAAGAGCCATGCTCTTATGCTTGCGAGCGAGCAGGAAGTTGTACGTATGGCTCATAACGAGGCAGAAGAAGTACGCCGTGAGGCCGAGAAGGACGCCCGCGATATTCGTTACTGGGCAGAGAATTCGGCAGAGGACACCTTTGGCAAACTGGCTACCGAGATGCAGCAAATGATTGACCGCATCAACAGCATGCTTGAGCAGGTCAATTATTGTCGTAGTCTTCTGAGCGGCTCTTTTGAGAATGACGGAGCCATGCCGGATAACCAAGACGAGCGTGGTTATGACCGTATGTAATGCTGCGGATGTACCTCCAATTTATGTTGCGCTTGCAACCCATCTTGTAAGTCCCGGCGATACCTTTGATACGCAGGGGACGCTCAATATAGATGGGCTCGTTTTGGGTGGCCGGGAGTTTCTCTTTGAAGACGGACTCCATTATGATATTGCGCTGACTCATGCAGGCGAAGGTATTTTGGCAGCCGGCACTGTGAGGGGTCACGTTAATACCACATGCGACAGGTGTTTGGGCGATGCTCAGTTTGATCTTGCTGCAGAAGTCACCTGTTACTATGTGCACGAGCTCCCAAGCGAAGACGAGATGGATGATGACCAGGACTTTGGTCTCATAGATGAAGTCAACGGCAGAATCGATCTCTCAGAAGCGGTTGTTGGCGCCGTATATATGGAGCTCCCGTACATTGTTCTTTGTGATGAAGACTGCAAAGGCCTTTGCCCGGTATGCGGCTGTAATCTCAATGAAGAAACGTGTTCTTGTTCACAAAAGGCTGAGGAAGCTAAAAAAGAAGCGAGTCCGTTTGCGGTTTTGAACTCGCTCAAACTATAAATTATGGTGTTGCTTCACAATTTAATGCATAACCTGTGAAGCAGCACTGTGAATGTATTTTGTACATGCAAAAGAGGATTCTTTTGAGTACAATTAAATATTGCATGTAGAGTATCCCTGTGCAAGACAGGCGTATCGAGAATTTGAAAGGTTTACCATGGCAGTACCTAAGCGAAAAATGGGCCGTATTAGGACTCACAACCGTCGTGCGGCTAATAACAGGATTAAGCCTGTACAGACAACACCATGCCCTCAGTGTGGTGCTCCTCGTCTTGATCACCATGTATGCCCAAATTGCGGTTACTATAAGGGTCGTCAGGTTATTATTGTCGACTAGTTTTTTGGGCAATAGCAAGACTGTTAAAGCCGGCAACCTGTTGGGGTGTCGGCTTTATTGGTATAATGTGACCACAAGATCACGGCGAAAGCGGGATGTATATGAGTGAAACTGAAGACAAAAAGGTGTCGGTTTGCGTTGATGCCTGCGGAGGCGACAAACCTGCGTCTGTTGTTCTTGAAGGAATAGAAGCTGCACTTGCAGAAGACAACGACCTTAATGTTGTTGTAACGGGTCTTCCCGAGATTGTAGAACCGTTTGCACAAAAGCACGAGGGACGTGTAAGCGCACATGCATGCTCGCAGGTTATTGAGATGGGGGAGCATCCGGCAGAAGCGGTCAGGTCAAAACGTGATTCGAGCATTGTGCAGGGATGCAAACTTGTAAAATCAGGTGAAGCCGGCGGGTTTTTCTCGGCCGGGTCAACAGGAGCAATCCTTGCGGCAGCTACTTTGGGTATAGGAAGAATCTCCGGTGTCGAGAGGCCCGCTTTGACGGTAGTGTTCCCCGGTAAGACCCCAACCGTTGTACTTGACCTTGGCGCAAATGCAGACTGCAAGCCCGAGTATCTTGCGCAGTTTGCTCATATGGGAAGCGCTTATGCAAACGTTATGCTTGGCGTTAAGGAGCCAAAAGTAGGATTGCTCAACATAGGAACCGAGCGTGCAAAAGGCTCGTCTTTTGCACAAGAAGCCTGCGCGCTTCTCGAGCAGAATGTTCCCAATTTTGTTGGTAACGGCGAAAGCACAGATCTCTTCTCGGACTCTTTTGATGTATTGGTATCAGACGGTTTTACCGGTAACGTTGCGGTTAAAGCCGTAGAAGCAACAGCAAAGTTTATGCTCGGGAGCATTAAAGGAGCAATCGAGGACTCGATTGTTAAAAAGATTGCAGCAGGAATTTTAAAGCCTGCTTTCTCCGATATCAGAGACCAGCTGAGCGGAGATGCTTATGGCGGCGCAATTCTTTTGGGACTGAAGGGCGCGGTTGTTATAGGTCACGGTGCAACTTCTCCCGAGGCTGTCAAAAACGGAACACTCGCAGTGGCGGGCGCTATACGCGGTAATTTGGTAGCACTAATAGAAGCACGCCTTAAGGCGAACGTCTAAAAACGGAAGGATAATCATGGAACGCGCAGAAGCATTAAAAAGACTGGCAAAAGTTATGAACGAGAATACCGGCATAGATGAAAGCAGGATTTCAGAGGAAGTAAAATTTACAGATCTGGATTTTGATTCTCTTGACATGCTTCAGCTTGTTGTGGGTTTGGAAGAAGAGTTTGATGCAACTATACCCGACGAAAAGCTTGCAAAGATTTATACCGTGTCTGATGCCCTTGATATTATTCAGGAAACGGTGTAAGCATTGTGGCAACCATTCTTTGGAAAATAGAGCATTTGCAGGAGATTCTGGGATATCGTTTTCATAACCCCGAGCTTGCTAAAAACGCGCTCACACACCCATCGCTTACCGAGGGTAAACCGGTAAGCGAGGGATATGAGCGTCTCGAATTTTTGGGCGATGCGGTTGTGGGTCTCATTGTTACCGAGGAGCTGTATCAGGCATATCCTGATCTTGACGAGGGACAATTAACTCAGATGAAGGTTGCTCTCATTTCGGGCGATTCTTTGTCGCGTGTGGCGCTTGAATACGGGATTAAAGACTGCATTAACTTTGGCAGGAGCGAACGTGGCGTTGGTGCGCGAGGAATCCACTCGGCTCTTGAAAACGTATATGAGTCCATAACAGGCGCGCTTTATCTGGATGGAGGACTTGACGCGGCCCGCAAGTGGGTTGTCTCAAGCCTTAAACCGGCGCAGGCCGGAATCGAGCTTGTTTCTCCCACAAATCCAAAATCGATTCTTCAGGAAAAAGTTCAGGCAGACGGTTATAATGCCCCTGCTTACCGTATAACCGCAAAGCGTGGTCCCGCTCATGCTCCCATGTTCGAAAGCGAATGTTTGGTTGGCGGTAAGGTTGCGGGCACAGGCAGGGGCTCTTCTAAAAAACATGCGGAGGCAGCAGCTGCTGCCAATGCATTGGTAAATATGGGCTATTTGACTCAGGAACAGTTTGACTCAGATAATAAGCAAGAAGCAGACTCTGAAGCAGCATTAACGGCAGAACCTTCTGCGACTGCAGCCCGAAAGGACTAACGTGTACCTAAAATCGCTCAAACTCAAAGGATTTAAGTCGTTTGCCGACAGAGTTCAGCTTGAGCTCGAGCGTGGCCTTACGGTTATTGTGGGGCCAAACGGCTCGGGTAAGTCAAATGTAAGCGATGCAATCCTCTGGGTTTTGGGTGAACAAAGCGCAAAGCAGCTTCGCGGAGCTGCCATGGAAGATGTTGTATTTGCCGGCTCTTCATCGCGAAATCCGGTGAACGTCGCAGAAGTCGATTTGGTTCTCGACAACTCTGACCATGTGCTTCCCGTTGATTTTGAAGAAGTTGCCATTACAAGAAGAATGTACCGTTCAGGCGAGAGCGAGTATCTTATTAACGGCGCACCCGCGCGTCTGCTTGACATCACCGACATTCTTCATGATACCGGTCTTGGCAAAGACACCCATTCAATCATTAGCCAGGGCAAGCTTGATCAGATTCTCATGAGCAGGCCTCAGGAACGCAGGTCGCTCATAGAAGAAGCCGCCGGCATATCAAAACATAAGCGCAGGCGCGAAAAAGCAGTTAAACGCCTTGCATCTATGGATGAGAATCTCAACCGCGCTCTGGATTTGCACCGTGAACTTACGCGCCGGCTCAGGCCTCTCGAGCGTCAGGTAGACAGAACGCAGCGTTATAACAACATATCGCAAAGGATAACCGAGCTCAGGGTTGCGCTTGCGGTAGATGATTTACGTCAGCTGCAGGTACAATGGAATGCCGCTGAAGCACAAGAAAAAGAAGCCCGCGCCCAGCTTGAGCTCGCCGAGTATCAAAGCAAAGAACGCTCCAAAGAGCTCGATAATCTCCAGGTTATGCTTGAGGAGCGCGGTATCTATGTGGGAGATCTTCTCGAACAAAGGCGCCGTGCCCAGAGCCTTGCAGAGCGCTTTGATGCAGCCAAGCGTGTGCTCGAAGAAAAACAGCGGAGCATGAACGCAAGACGCACTACGCTCCAAACATCTATAGATTCGTCTCAGCGCAGGCTTAAAGATATTCGCGAAGAGCGCATAGATTCACAGGCAAAGCTCGATGAAGGCGAAGGCGAGATTCTCGCATTGACTTCTCAAATGCAGGAAGCTTCGCAGCAGCTTCAGGAAGCACGCACCAAGAGAAAGTCTGCCGAGGATGCTCTGCGCGAGGCAAATGCCAATGCAAAAGAAGCGCAGCGGATATTTAATGCAAATACGGTTGCTCTCACAAAAGCCCGTGCGGAGGCAGATAATGCCCGGGTTCAGCGTGAGCTTTATAAAACACGCATAGAAAACGCCCGCGATTCGCTGGCACAAGCCAAGCTTGACCGTGAAAAAGCTCTTACAAAGCAAAACGACAGTACGCATGCCAAAGAAGCTGCCGAGAAAACCCTTGCAGAAGCTTCAACCGGTGTTTCTCAGGCGCGTTCTCTTTATGAGGAAAAACAACGCGCTTATGATGATGCCCGCACGCTTTGTCTTAAGACCAAAGCCCGGCTTGACGGTCTTATAAGTATGCGAGGCGCAGAAACCGGTACGGCATCTGCTGTTCAAAAGACTGAGAAATATCTCAACAACGAACAAATCCCTTATAAACGTCTTTCACAGGTAATAAGTGCGCCTCCCGAGCTCGAAGCCGTTACAGAAGTATTGCTGGGCGAGGCGCTCAACGGGTTTGCGGTTGAGCAGGGTCAAACCTTTGAACAGGTATTGCAACAGATTGTCTCAACCTATAAAACAGGCTCCGGCAAAGTATGTATTTCAGGCTATAGCGACAATGCTCTTTCCCGTGATAACAAAGGTCAGCAAGACAGACTAATTGACCTGCTCCACATAGAAGAAGGATATGAAGAAGTCTTTGAGGGGATTTTGGGCAATGTGGTTGTTGCAGACTCTTGGGAAAGTGCACTTTCTCAAGCTCAAAACAATTCCGGTACTCGTTTTATTACTCGTGACGGGCTTGTGGTTATGGAAGGCGCCACTGCCGACGTGGGAATTGCGCAAGGTGTCCATACGGGCGTTTTGGAGCGCGAACGTACTATAAAAGAATTAAACTCAGAATTAGAGAAAGAAGCAAAAAGCGAAGAAGACCTTAAGCAGGAGCTTGACAAGGTTCAGGCAGAACTTGAAGCCGCAAGAGAAGCTTATGAGGATGCGTCAAAACAAAATGCCCTTGTGCAAGGTGAGTTTAAAGCTGCTGTCGCAGAATATGAGCGTAATTGTGCCCTCGTGACGCGTCTTGAGCGTGAACACGATCAAATTCAGGCGCAGTATGATGCTTTGTTACAGCATACCGAGGATTACGCAGCCAAAGCCGAGCAAGCACAAACCGAGCTGGATGCCGCAAAGGAGCGTCTTGACGCATCAAACGATGCCGCTGCAGAAGCTCAGGAAGCATTTGAGAATGCCCGCCGCGAAGACGGTATCGCGCATGGCCGCCATAATGAGTGCCAGGTAGCCCTTGCCCGCGTACAGGAGCGCACAAAGTCGTTGCGAAACCGTTTTGAGCGGCTCCAAAAAGACGAAGCTTCCTGTGTAGAAGAAGACACAAAGAATAAAAAAGCTTTTGATGAACTCACTGCCAAATGCTGCCGAATTGCCCCTCTTGAACAGCGCCTCAATGAGCTTGAGGATTTGGCTAAAGAGTACTTGGCACAGCTAAAAGATAAAACGCGTCTTGCAGAGGCAGACTCTGCCGCTCTTAAGCAGGCTATTGAAGCCGCAAAGCTCTCGGCAAACCAAGCATCGCAGGCATATACAGAAGCATTAACTCTCAACACAGATATAAAAGTCAAAAAGGGCAGGCTTGACGAGCGCATTCAGGAGACAGTGCGGCAAATTACTTCTCAGCGAGGAGTTATTCTCGAAGAAGCCCTTATGCTGCCCGAGCTTGAGGATCGTGCACAGGATGAGGCTGAGCTTTCTGAACTTGAGGAACAGCTTGAGACCATAGGTCCTGTGAACCAGGTAGCTATGGAAGAGTATACCGAGCTTAAAGAGCGCTCGGCCTATATTGATGAGCAGGTAGCAGATCTCAAACATGCGCGCACTGATCTCAATAAGATTATTGCCGCTATAGATAAGCGTATGCGCGCAAGTTTTTACGAAACATTTGACCAGGTGAACAAGAACTTCATTGATGTATTTTCTATGCTCTTTCCCGGGGGTAACGGACATCTTGAGCTTATTGACGGCGAAGACCCCGATACCTGTGGTATAGAAGTTATAGCGCAGCCTCAGGGCAAACGTGTTACAAAAATGAGTTTGCTTTCAGGCGGTGAACGTTCTTTGACGGCGCTCGGTTTGCTGTTTGCGGTTTACCGCACGCGTACCGTGCCTTTTTATGTGCTCGATGAGGTTGAAGCCGCGCTTGATGACTCAAACCTTGACCGTTTGCTTGCGGCAATTGACATTCTGCGAGAAAAAACGCAGCTTATTGTTATTAGCCACCAGCGCAGAACAATGGAGCGTGCAGATGTACTCTACGGAGTATCAATGCAGGCAGACGGCGTAAGCAGAGTTGTTTCACAACGTCTTGACAGACACGGCAATGTGGTTGATATATAAGGAGTGATGGGTTATGGGTTGGTTTCAAAGACTCTCCGAGGGTCTTAAGAATACCCGTAAAAAGATTACGGGAGAACTCAACGTATTGTTCGAAATCGGACCCAAAGTAGGCGACGAGTTTTGGGAAGATCTCGAATCAACCCTCATTATGGCTGATATCGGAGCAGGTGCGACAGATCAGATTGTAACAAGACTCCGTGAGCGGTCGCAGCGCGAAGAGCTTACCGGCGTGAAAGAAGTAGAAGACGCGCTCGTCGACTTAATGGCAGACGCCTTTGCTCCCAATGATAACGATCCTTTTGAGAAAAATCCGTCATGCGTACTTTTTGTGGGCGTGAACGGCGCCGGCAAAACAACAACCGTGGGCAAACTCGCTTCAGAGGCAAAGTCTTTGGGACGCAAGCCCATCATTGGAAGCGCCGATACCTTCAGAGCAGCTGCAATAGAACAGCTTGAGGTTTGGGGCGAGCGTGCAAACGTAGAAGTTATTAAACGCGAGCGCGGCAGCGACCCGGCAAGCGTTTGCTACGACACGCTTGACGCTGCCGAGAAACTCGGCTCTGACCTTGTTCTGATTGACACAGCCGGAAGACTCCACACCTCAACCGACCTCATGCGTGAGCTTGGCAAAGTTGTTGCCGTAACGCGCAAGAGGGCACAGATGCCGGTTCACGTGGTCTTGGTGCTTGATGCAACTACCGGCCAAAACGGTTTGAACCAGGCACGTGAGTTCAAAGATGCTCTCGGTGTCGACGGTGTTATTATTACTAAGCTTGACGGGACTGCCAAAGGCGGCATCGCGCTTGCGGTCAGCCATGACCTGAATCTTCCCATATTCCGCGTGGGAGTGGGGGAGACCATTGATGATCTTAAAAAGTTTGAAGCCCATGAGTTTTCCCGGGCATTAATCAAAGGTGAAGAGGAGTAAACATGCCGGTATTCGAAAGTCTTTCATCGCGATTACAAGACACCTTTGATAACCTCCGCGGTAAAGGCAGACTCTCAGAAGAAGATATTAATGTGGCAATGCGTGAAGTCCGTATGGCATTGCTTGAGGCTGACGTTAACTTTAAAGTTGTAAAAACATTTGTTGCCGCATGTAAAGAACGCTGCATGTCGGCCGAGGTACTCGAATCGCTTACGCCTGCACAAAACGTTGTACGCGTTGTTCTCGACGAGCTCACCACGCTTTTGGGTTCATCAGAGTCGCGTCTTGTGCTCTCAAACCGAATTCCCAATATCATTATGCTTGTGGGTCTTCAGGGTTCGGGTAAAACAACGGCTGCAGCCAAGCTTGCATATCTCTTAAAAACACAAGGCCGCACGCCGCTTTTGGCAGCTTGCGACGTGTACCGTCCCGCTGCAGCAGATCAGCTTGAGACTCTCGGCGGAGAAATAGGAGTTAAGGTTTACCGCGGAGACGGCAAGAAACCCGTAGAAATTGCAAAAGAAGCGGTACGTGAAGCAATTGATAACTTGCGTGACGTGGTCATCATCGACACTGCCGGCCGCCTGCAAATAGATGAAGTCATGATGCAGGAAGCGGTTGATATTAAGAATGCCGTGAAACCTGACCAAATTCTCATGGTGGTAGACTCCATGACCGGTCAGGACATTGTCAATGTAGTTCAGACATTTGCCGAACGTGTTGACTTTGACGGCGTCATTATGACCAAGCTTGACGGCGACTCGCGCGGCGGCGGCGCTCTGTCCGTGCGCAGCGTTACCGGCAAACCCATTAAGTTTATTTCGACAGGCGAGAAGCCCGCAGCGTTTGAAGTCTTCCATCCCGACCGCATGGCCCGGCGTATCCTTGGCATGGGCGACATGGTGTCGATTATCGAAAAAGCTCAAGCCGAGGTTGACGAGGAACAGGCTTTGGCTGCAGAGCGCATGCTCAACCAGGGAATGACATTTGACGACTTTCTCGCCCAGATGAAATCAATTAAAAAGCTTGGTGGCGTAGCAGGTCTTTTGAGCGCTCTGCCCGGTGGCGATAAAATCATGAAGCAGGCCGGAGGTCAGTTGGATGACTCCATTATGACCAAGACCGAGGCCATTATTATGTCAATGACAAAGGAAGAACGTCAAAAGCCCAAGGTTATCAATGGCAGCCGCAGAGCACGCATTGCCCGCGGCGCCGGCGTTGATGTTTTTGAAGTTAACAACCTTATGAAGCAGTTTGATCAGATGAATAAGATGATGGGCAAAATGCGCTCTGCCATGTCTGACGGCAACGGCAAAAAGAAAGGCCGCAAAAGCCAGCGTGCCGCCATGCGCAGCATGATGGGCGGTATGGGCGGTCTTCAGGATATGGGTGATTTGCAGCAGATGATGCGCGAGATGATGAAGTAGTGCATAGGTTTACTCATTGATGGATATAATACTTGCTCTACGGTAACAAGTGATTATCTTACGTGAGCAGGCAGAAGAAGGAATCAGATGGATGTAAACGAAAGCAAAAAACGACGCACTATGATCGCCTATATTCTTATAGGCGTGGTAGTGCTTGTTCTTTTAAATACCTTATTGGCTCCGCAACTCGGACGCAGTCCCATAACAAAGGTGCCCTATACCCAGCTTTTGCAAATGGCGGATGCCAATCAGGTTGACCAGGTAGAGTATAATCTGTCAAGCGGTGATATTACCTTTACCAGTAAAGACGAAGCCGGTAATACGCTCTATTACTCAACTACCTATTGGCCTGATGACACTTCGCTTTTGCCGAGGCTTGAGGCCTGCGGAGCAACCGCGACAACACACATAGAGAATACGGGCATGAACACCATGCTCATCTATTTGCTCACGTTCTTCCTGCCCATTCTCATTTTTGTTTGGTTTGGCTGGCGCATAAACAAGCGTCTTAAAAAGGAACTCGGCGAAGACGGACCTTCTATGAGCTTTGGCGGCTTTGGCCAGGGTCTTGGTGCTTCAGGTGCAAAGATTGTTGCCCAAAAAGAAACCGGTGTGACATTTGCCGATGTTGCAGGTCAGGACGAGGCAAAAGAGGCTCTTACCGAGATTGTTGATTTTCTCGACAAGCCCGAGCGCTATGAAGAGATTGGCGCAAAGCTTCCGCGCGGCGCTCTTTTGGTAGGACCTCCCGGTACCGGCAAAACACTGCTCGCAAAGGCTGTGGCAGGCGAGGCAAAGGTTCCGTTCTTCTCGATATCGGGTTCAGAGTTTGTCGAGATGTTTGTAGGCCGTGGCGCCGCAAAGGTGCGCGACCTGTTTAAGCAGGCAAAAGACAAAGCTCCCTGCATTGTTTTTATTGACGAGATTGATACCATTGGTAAGCGTCGCGATACCGCAGGGTTTACCTCCAATGATGAGCGCGAACAAACCTTAAACCAGCTTCTCACCGAGATGGATGGTTTTGACAACCACAAAGGAATTGTAGTTTTGGGTGCGACCAACCGTCCTGAGACACTTGACCCGGCATTGTTGCGTCCCGGACGCTTTGACCGCCGTGTGCATGTTGAGCTCCCTGATTTGGCTGGTCGTACGGCAATCTTAAAACTGCATGCCAAAAACGTTAAGTTCTCGGGAGCTGTTGACTTTGGTTCGGTGGCACGCGCAACATCAGGCGCAAGCGGCGCAGATCTTGCAAACATTGTAAACGAAGCAGCTCTGCGTGCCGTACGCATGGGCCGCAAAGGCGTGACAGAAGAAGACCTCCATGAATCGGTAGAAGTAGTCATTGCCGGCCAGCAGCGCAAAAACGCCGTGCTCTCCGACAAAGAAAAGAAAATTGTTGCCTACCATGAGATTGGCCACGCGCTTGTCGCTGCCAAGCAATCGCATTCGGCCCCGGTTACCAAGATTACCATTGTACCGAGGACCTCAGGAGCGCTTGGCTATACCATGCAGGTAGATGAAGACGAACACTTCCTTACGAGCGAGCAGGAAGCACTCGAGAAACTCTCGACCCTTTGCGGAGGACGCGCGGCAGAGGATCTTATCTTTAATTCTGCAACCACCGGCGCTGCAAACGATATTGAACAGGCTACAAAGCTCGCACGTAATATGATTACTCGTTTTGGCATGAGCAAACAGTTTGGTATGGTTGCGCTTGGTACGGTAAACAACCCGTACCTCAACAGCGATACATCTCTTACCTGTAGCGAAGGAACCGCCCAAAAGGTTGACGAAGAAGTGGTTAAACTTGTGGGCGAAGCATATGAACGCGCAAGCCAAATCCTCAAAGAAAACCGCTTTAAGCTCCATGAACTTGCAGGCTATCTCATGCGTAAAGAGAGCATTACCGGCGATGAATTCATGGCCATGCTCAACGATACTCAGCAACAGGGAGACGTTTCTCAGGAACTGTCAGAATAAAACATGCACACAAGATGTTTTATAGGCTGTAACCACATATAGTTCACAAACATTTGAGTGATGCCGCTATAGTGTTTATTAAATATTTTTCGGCAAAAGAAGCCGTTTTGTTCGATTCACGGAGAGGAAGCAGAACGTGGCTGCCCCCCAACATATGATGCAAAAAAAGAAGAGTGGCAATGTGCGCAAAGTGCTCATTGTCATTCTTTCTGTCTTGGGTTCTTTGGCACTGATATATGGTGCAGGATGTTTGTATTTTTATAACAGATTTTGGCCAAATACCGCTATAGGTACCCAGGATGTTTCTTTTTTAACTGCGGCAGAAGCAAAAATGAAACTGGCCGGAGCAGTTGATGACTCAGCTGTTTTGGTATCGGGACAGGGTGTCAAATTTACCATTAGCTCTGAACAGGCGGGCCGGTATTCCAATATTGACGGAGCGGTAGACCGAGCGCTCTCTAAGAATAAGATATGGATGTGGCCTGTTGAGATATTTGCCAATCATGATACCGGCGAGGCTTTAAAGTCTTCTTTTGATACAGAAAAACTAACTTCTGCCGTAACAAAAGAGGTTGAATCATTTAATGAGGGCGGAATTGATCCAAAAGATGCCTATGTATATTATGACGAAGCATCAGGTACGTATATGATAGACCCCGGTACCGTTGGAACAAAACTCGATGTCACAAAGGTAATAGAAGCCGTTATAAGAGCTTTTGGTAAAGACATTCCCATAGCAAAGCTCACAAGCGATGATCTGGTACAGCAATCTGTAGCAGCAGATTCCCCGCAGCTTTTAAGAAAACAAGAACAGGCCAACACGTATATTGGCTGTAATACCTCCTTCACCATAGCAGGAGAAACCTTTGCCGTTCTGGATTCTCAGGTTATTAAGGACTGGGTTTCTTTTACTGCAGCCGGTAATGTTATTTTGGATATGAATCAGGTAGACGAGTGGTCAAAAGAAATTGCAAACAGAATAAACTCCGTAGGTACAACACGAAACTATACCCGTCCTGATGGAAAGAACATTACCGTAAGTGGCGGAACATACGGTTGGGGAGTAGATAGCGTTGAGTTCGCTGCTGTGGTAAGCGATGCGATTGTAAACGCGCGCGTGGGCAGCGTTGAGATTCCCACCTACCAGAATGCTGTTGTTATTAACCCCGGTGGTCAGGATTGGGGCGCCCGCTATATTGATGTCGATTTGTCCGAGCAATATGTGCGCTTCTATGACAGCTCGGGTTACGTTATTTGGGAAAGTCCTTGTGTTTCCGGCGCAATAGGCGGCCATGAGACGCCTACCGGTGTTTATATGGTCAATATGAAAGACCGTGCCGTAACGTTACGCGGGCAGATTGTTCCTTCAACGGGTTTGCCCGAGTATGAGAGTTATGTTGAGTATTGGATGCCGTTTATTGGCAATATGGTTGGTTTGCATGACGCAACTTGGCAGCCGGCCTTTGGTTACGGCCGTAACCAAATTGGTTATGGCAGCCATGGTTGCGTGAACCTCCCGTTTGATGCTGCACAAAGTCTTTATAGCATGGTATATGTAGGCGATGTGGTAATTACCCATTACTAAAGCATAGTGTACGTCACATAATGATATGCTTATAAAATTGAAACCTTAGCGGGTAAATAAACAGAGAAGAGGGGTGTCCGTATGGCAAATGATTTTCGTGATTCATTAAACTTGCCTCAAACAGATTTCCCCATGCGTGCAAATTTGGCGGCGAGAGAGCCGCAGCGTTTGGCGCATTGGGAAGAATCAGATGTATATAATCTCATGCTCAAGAAAAACGAGGGTCACGAGCAATTTATTTTACATGACGGTCCTCCGTATGCAAACGGCCCTATTCATATTGGGCATGCAATGAATAAAATTTCAAAAGATATTATCAACCGCTACTGGACCATGCAAGGTTTTCAAACGCCGTATGTTCCGGGTTGGGACTGCCATGGCCAGCCGATTGAGCACAAGGTAGAAACCGCTCTCGGCACCAAGAAGTTCCGCGAAACCCCTACGGCAGAGATTCGTAAGCTTTGCCAGGAATACGCTGTTGCAAATATTGATGTCCAGCGTAAAGGTTTTAAGCGTCTGGGCGTTATGGGTATGTGGAATGACCCGTATCTTACGTTTGTCCATGAGTATGATGCCGCAGATATTGAGATCTTTAAGAAGATTTTTGATAAAGGCGCTATTTACCGCGGACGCAAACCCGTGCACTGGTGCAAAAACTGTCATACAGCACTTGCAGAAGCAGAAATTGAATATGGTGACGAGGAATCACCTTCGATTTTTGTCCGCTTTGAACTCACCTGTGCTCCGCAAGGCCTCACGCTTCCTGCAGATGTAATCATTTGGACAACAACCCCTTGGACACTCCCTGCAAACCAAGCCGTTATTTTGAATCCTGATGCAGAATATGTAGCTATTGCACACGAGGGACGTGCAGAAATTGTCGCAAAAGTACTTGCTCAAAAACTTTGCGAGTCATTTGACTGGGATTATGAGCTTGTTGAGGGTTGGACTGTTTGCGGCAAAGATCTTTGCGGCTGTACCTATAAGCACCCCATTTTTGACGGAGAGATCTGCAAGATCATCTACGGCGATTACGTTACCCTTGATGACGGTACCGGCGCAGTTCACTGTGCGCCCGGGCACGGTGTTGATGACTACAATGTGGGCATGCGTTTTGGTATCCCCATTGTTATGCCTGTTGATGATAATGGCCGCTTCTATGTTGGTGAAGGTCTTGGGAAGGGCGGTCCCTTCTCGGGTCTTGATACTGATGAAGCCAATAAGCCAATCATCGAGTTCCTTGAGCAGCGCAAAAGCCTGATTCTCAAGAAACCGCTCACACACAGTTATCCGCACTGCTGGCGCTGCAAGAATCCGGTCATCTTCAGAGCAACAGATCAATGGTTTGTCTCAATGGACAATACCGGTTTGCGTGAAGAAGCTCTTCATGCGATCAACGAAGAAGTTACCTGGTATCCGGCCCATGCAGCAAAACGTATTGGTTCCATGGTCGAGAACCGTCCTGACTGGTGCATCTCGAGACAGAGGGCATGGGGAGTTCCGATTCCAAGCTTTACCTGCGCAACCTGTGGCGAAAAGGTTATGAATGACGATACCCTCAGCGCTGTTATCGCCCTGTTTAAAGAGAAGGGCTCTGACGCCTGGTTTACCTGCGATCCCAAGGAGTATCTGGGTGATGCCTGTGAGTGCCCGGCATGCCATGGCCATGATCTGGTAGCAGACCGCGACATCCTTGATGTATGGTGGGATTCAGGCGTATCTCACACCGCTGTCCTTGGCACAAGAGATTACCTGCGGTTCCCTGCAGATATGTATCTTGAGGGTTCAGACCAGCATCGCGGCTGGTTCCAAAGTTCGCTCTTAACAAGCATTGGTGCATACGATGTTCCGCCGTTTAAGAGCGTCGTAAGCCAGGGCTTTACCCTTGACGGCCAGGGCCGCAAGATGAGCAAGTCTCTCGGCAACGTAATTGATCCAAACAAGGTGTGTGATACCCTTGGTGCAGACGTTATTCGTTTGTGGGTCAGCTCAACAGACACTTCCGCCGACGTCTCAATTGATGACGAGATTCTCAAGCGTGTAGGCGAGGCTTACCGTCACCTGCGCAATACCATGCGTTTCTTGCTTTCGGTTTTGAATGATTATGATGCCCAAAAGAACGCTATACCGGTAGAAGAACTCGATGCTATTGATAAGCTGGTTTTGGCCCGTGCATGCGACGTTCACGCTAAGGTAGAAGAAGCTTACGCTCAGTACAGATTTAATAGCGTATACCGCTCAATATTTGAGTTCACCAAAGAACTCTCAAACATCTATCTCGATTGCATCAAAGACCGCATGTACTGTGACGCAAGCGATTCTCATTTGCGGAGAAGTTCTCAGACAGTGGCTGCCGAGATTCTTAGCATGCTTGTACGCGACCTTCAACCGATTCTTGCTTATACCTGTGATGAAGTTCTCGAGTACATGCCTGAGAGCCTTAAGTGCGGTGTTGAGTTTGCAGCTTTGCTTGATTGGTACAAGGCGCCCATGGATCTTAAAGAGGCCCAGGGTTATCTTAAGACATATGAGACAATTCTTGAGATGCGCGATGCTGTTAAGAAAACGCTCGAAGACGGCGAGATTTCATCGAGCATGGAAGCCTCTGTAGACCTAGGCGCTCCGCAAGAGATACTGAGCATTCTTAAGGAATCCGGCGTGGATACCGCAGAGCTTTGCATTGTATCTTCGCTGACCTATCATGAAGCTCAAGATTTTGAGTGCAGTGTTTATCCGGCAACGGGCGAAAAGTGCCCCCGCTGCCGTAACATCAGGACGTTGCAGTCTGACGGTCTTTGCTGCCGCTGCAGTGAGGCCGTGAAACTGGTTCGCCGAGGGTAAGGCGTGAAACCACGTTCTAAATATACGGGTTTGGTCTGCTATGGTGCTTTGGCGTTATGCATGGCCATAGCAGACCTTGCCCTTAAGGCATTTATGAGATCATATTTGGCAGAAAACAGCCAGCAGACTTTAATTCCCGGTGTTTTGGATCTGACCCTGGTTTTTAATAAAGGGGCAGCTTTTGGCATGGGACAAGGAATGCAGTGGCTGTTTGCTGTTTTTGCTGCGGGTATGGTTATAGCCGGTTTTGTTTATATCTACAAGCAAAAGACCGGCATTGCCACTTCGCTTGTTTTAGGACTTATTGCAGGCGGTGCATTGGGAAATCTTTATGACCGTGTTGTCTTTGGCGCGGTTACCGATTATCTCAAAACCACGTTTATTACGTTTCCGGTTTTTAATTTTGCCGATATTTGCGTAGTGTGTGGTACTATAATCTTTATAATTGGAATGTTTGCCGGTACCGGAAGCCGCGATAACTCTGACCCCGAGTCTTCTCTGGAGCAGACGGTTCGCGATAATGAGGAAGTGAGGATATGACATCGAGCGTTATAACATCTGTTGCGCAAAGCTCTGACGGTGTACGCATTGATGCATTTCTCGCGGGCCTCTCGGGAATACCAAGCCGTAGTGCCGCAGCTAAGCTCGTAGAAGCGGGTTCTGTTTTAATAAACGGTGTTGCGACACTGTCTAAATCCACAGTAGTTCATACGGGGAATAAGATTGAGGTTGAGCTTCCTCCTGTCATAGAGACTCCGCCCACACTTGAGCCTGAGGCAATACCGCTTGATATTCGTTATGAAGATGAGTATCTCCTCGTAATATCTAAGCAACGGGGACTCGTGTGCCACCCGTCTGCAGGTCATGAGTATCATACGCTTGCCCATGCTTTAGTGGCACATTGCGGGCCCGATCATCTGGGAAGAATGCAGGGAGATGACCGTCCCGGAATTGTTCATCGATTGGATATGGATACTACCGGGCTGATGCTTGCCGCAAAGGACGATACCACACAGGCAGCTTTGCAGGAAGCTATCAGGGTGCGAAAAGTTGACAGGCGCTATGTGACTTTGGTTCATGGTGTTATTGCTCCCGATACCGGTCTTATTGACGCACCTATTTCGCGCTCTACGAGAGATCGCTTAAAAATGATGGTAAGCAGCGGAGATAACGCACGTGCCTCGGTTACAACGTTTAATACGCTTGAGCGTTTTGAAGCCGGCAAGCGTGATGATGGGTACACCCTGCTTGAATGTAAACTGTTTACCGGCCGTACCCACCAAATACGCGTTCATATGGCTTCTATTGGCCATCATGTAGTTGGAGACCCCATGTATGGCAGGGGCGATGATGATGTAAACCTTCACCTGGACAGGCAATTTTTGCACTCATGGCGTTTGACTTTTGAACATCCGGTAACAAAACAGCCGTTTACTTTTATAGATGAACTTACCTGGGAACTCCAGGAGGCGCTCTTTTTAATTGAGGATAAGTCAACCGGCTGCACAAAACGTGGAGAAGAAGTGTTTAAAGAGCTGGGCAGCGCCCGGTTAATGCGCGAATCAGGCTGGTAACGGGTTTTACTATTTTATTTTAATTGCGATTGAAGTATCATAAATATTTGTGCATATAAACCCGTATGGCGTAAAGGACTCGCTTCATGGAGTGGTCACCTATACTCATATTTAATGCAGTTATAGCGGTGTTCTTTGCTATTGCATTCTTTTACCAGCTTATATATGTTGTTATTGTTTTTATATTTAAACATGCGCCTGAGTTTCCGGCACAAAAGCAGCATCGGTACGGTTTTGTGGTGTGTGCTCATAATGAGGGCATTGTAATTACCGAGCTTATCAAATCAATGAAGAACCAAGATTATCCTGAAGAGCTTCTGGATGTCTTTGTTTTTTGCGACAATTGTACTGATGACACTGCTCAGCTTGCGCGTGAAGCCGGAGCGATTGTGTATGAGAGGCCCGGTGGCGGTCAGGTAGGAAAAAGCTGGGTCATGGATTATGGTTTACGATGCGTCATGCGCGATTATCCCAATAAACATGAAGCATTTATTGTATTCGATGCTGACAATATTCTTGAACCTACCTATGTCACCTATATGAACGAGGTTTTTGATACCGGTAATTTCGCAG
Organism: Coriobacteriales bacterium; assembly: GCA_017515595.1. Classification (GTDB taxonomy): domain Bacteria; phylum Actinomycetota; class Coriobacteriia; order Coriobacteriales; family UMGS124; genus RGIG5691. Next base: position 22,855 of record JAFWFL010000025.1, on the reverse strand, counting down.
CTATCACGAGCTACCGTAATTCAAAGAATTTTGATTCAAGCTGGGTAAGCCGTGGTTACGGAACCTGGTTTTTGCGTGAGGCAACCTATCTCAACAATGCGCGTATGATTCTCAAGACTTCTTGCGCAATTTCAGGGACAGGATATCTTATCTCGGCAGACATTATTAAAAAAATGGGAGGCTGGGATTTCCATCTATTAACGGAGGATATCCAGTTTTCTACGTTTTGTGCGCACAAAGGTTACCGTATAGGCTTTGCCCGTAAAGCAATGTTCTATGACGAGCAACCCGTGACCTTCTCGGCATCATGGAACCAGCGCATGCGTTGGACAAAAGGGTTTTACCAGGTATTTGTTAAATATGCATCATCTCTGGTAAACGGTATGAACAATAACAAAGAAAACAGCGAGCTTCCAAATGAATATCATCAGCCAAGAAGATTGTTTATTAAGAACTTTGCGGCCTATGACATGTTTATGACTATAGCTCCGGCTATGATACTTACCTTGCTTTCGATTACCGTAAACGGCATTTATCTTTTAGCCGGATTGTTTGTACCAAACCTTGTGAGCATGTCTGAAGTCTATATGTGCCTGAGCTCGTTTGCGATGATATTCGGCGGGTTCTACTTTACGTTTTTCCTGCTTGCTCTTCTTGTGACTATAACCGAGCGCCGCAATATACACGCAACCGCCTGGCACAAGTTTACCAACCTGTTTACCTTTCCCATTTTTATGCTGAGCTATATACCAATTGCGCTTGTTGCGGCTGTCAAGCGTGTAGACTGGGTTCCCACAAAGCATACTATCTCGGCGTCACTCGACGATATCGATGCAAAGTAGATAAAAACTCGAACAAACCTTTTTCTTTAAAAAAGCGATCTCTTAAAGAAAATTTAAGAGATCGCTTTTTATGATAACGTTGTTTTAAATGTCTTTAACGATGCTCAATACTGTCGTAATAGAACAATGCAATGGTACCGGGACCTGCATGAGCGCCTACAACCGGGTCAATATAGGTAATAAGGGGCTCAGAGATTCCGTATTTTTGCACGAGCATGTCTGCAAGTGTTTTGGCTTCTTCATAACAATCTGCATGCGAAATATAAACCATTTGATCTTGCGGAGGCATGGTGCTCAGAGAATTGCCAAAATGTGCTGCCAATGCTTCTATAGACTTTCCGCGGCCACGGAGCTTGTCGACAACTTTAAGTGTTCCGTCAGGCGCAACATGCAAAACGGGCTTAATACGTAAAGCAGTGCCAAAAATAGCCGAAACTGCAGAAACGCGGCCGCCACGCTTTAAGAACATAAGGTCATCTACCGTGAACCAGTGGGCAATGTTGAGCCTGTGTTCAAGAACCCAGTCACGGCATTCATCGATGGTCTTGCCCTCGCCGCGCAGCTTCGCTACATAGGCAATCAAAAGACCCTGGCCTGCGCTTGCGGCAAGAGAGTCCACGCAATAAATCTTGCGCTCGGGGAATCTTTTGGCAACCTCGGTTATTGCATTAAAGCAAGCAGAATACGTAGCCGAGATACCGGAAGAAAAACTGATGCACAGAACATCTTTGCCGGCTTCTGCAAGCTTTGTTGCTGCTTCCTCGGCATCTGCCTGGCTTGCGCATGAGGTGGTAACTACCTTACCGGCACGCATTTGCTCATAAAATTTGGCAAAGTCAGCCTGTTTACCGTCAGTATAACTTGCATGCTCAATACCATCTATATAATAATGCAACGGAAGCATTGCGATTTCAAATTCATCAACAAGATGCTGGGGGAGATTGCAGCTTGTATCGGTCAAAATGGCAAAACTCATAACGCTAAAACTCCTTTCATCAAACGAACAATTGAATTGTACCCTAATCAATACCATGATATTGCACACAAAAGATACTTTTGTATAGAAACGCAGTAAGTTCATCGGCTTTTAACTAAACAGATACTACGCCCCCTCCCTTACTACTTCTGTATTTATCCTTTGCAATTTGCAACACGAATCTCAAACTGGGGTTCATTTTTTGCGCAAAGGTTGAGATGGCCACACATTCAAAATTTGTGGACACAATGAATTCGATACCCAATGTTCATGGTGCCCGTGCTCCTGATAGAAGGTACCAAGAATTGTTACGTACAATTCGTGGAGGAATGAGAGTCTTTGAGAAAGTTCCTCAGAAACCCGGGATGTTATGATAGAGTTCGCTTGTTCTTCTTTGGGGGTATAGCTCAGCTGGGAGAGCGCTTGACTGGCAGTCAAGAGGTCAGGGGTTCGAGCCCCCTTATCTCCACCATGATTATTACAAAGGCCGGAGGCTATGCTTCCGGCCTTTTTGTATATAGGGAGTGTTTATGACTCAGATTCGACTTGCAATTGACGGGATGCATTGCGCAAGCTGCTCTGCCTTGATTGAGCGCATGGTTTCGCGCATGAACGGTGTACAGCAGTGCAACGTTAATCTTGCGGCAGAAAACGGAACGGTTGTATTTGATCCCAATACCGTAACTATAGACGCAATTCTTACGAAAATATCAGAGCTGGGTTTTAGCGGTTCGGTTATACCTCAGGAAAAGCGGTCAGTTTTTGATGCCGAAAGGCGATTGAAGGAAGAAAAGACTAAAAAGCATAATCTCATCCAGCTTGTTGTTGCGGTTTGTTTGACTGCTCTCATGATGATAATTGGGATGACCGGCGCGGGGCATAGTATTTCTCATGAGATCGCTCGCTTACTGGGCTTTGGCCAAGGGTCGCCTTCCCATGAAGATACAATGTTTGTAATGAACTGTATTTTACTGGTTTTATGTATCCCAGTTGAGTTCTGGTGCGGAGCCCGTTTTTTTAAAGGCGCACTTGGTGCGCTTAAAAATAAGGCCGGAAGCATGGATACACTTGTTGCCGTAGGCACGGGCTGTGCATTTTTATATGCACTCTATGTAACGTTTTCGCCAACCATGAGAGGCATGATGGCTCCGTATGAGACCTCTGCCATGCTTATTACGTTTGTTCTTTTGGGCAAGACGCTCGAAGCCCATGCAAAGGGTAAAGCAGGAGACGCACTCGAAGAGCTTATGGATTTGGCTCCGCAAAAGGCAAACGTGGTTCGTGGAGGAGTGACACTTGAGATTGACCTCGAAGATGTGATTGCGGGAGACGTAGTTATTATAAAAGCAGGCGAGCGGGTACCTGTTGACGGTGTCATACTCGAAGGATCATCAAGCATTGATGAATCAATGATTACCGGAGAACCAATGCCTGTGCTTAAAAACGCCGGAGACGAGGTTACGGGAGGTACTCTTAATTCATCAGGTGTTCTTAAGGTTCGTGCGCAAAAAGTTGGTTCTGACACCATGCTCGCACAGATTATCCGTTTGGTTGAAGAAGCTCAGGGCACAAAACCGCCGGTTCAGCTTTTGGCAGACCGTATCGCAAGCATTTTTGTTCCGGTTGTTTTAAGCATAGCTTTATTGGCATTTCTTGTCTGGTATTTTGTTTTACCGGCATTAGGCATAACTGCTCCTTATGAAGGCCATTCTGTTTTTGAGAAAGCGCTTTTGGTAGCTATCTCGGTTGTGGTTGTGGCGTGTCCGTGTGCATTGGGACTTGCCACGCCTACGGCTATAATGGTAGGTACCGGTAAAGGCGCTGAACTCGGTATTCTCATAAAAGATCCTTCAGTTCTCGAAACTGCAGGTAAAATTGATGTGACAGTATTCGATAAAACCGGAACGCTTACCATAGGACGTCCTCAAATAATAGATATGAAGGTCAGAGAAGGTATTACTGCATCTGAAGCTCTGATATATGCAGCTGCGCTCGAGCAACAGAGCAGTCATCCTTTGGCTCAGGCCATTATGGCCAAAGTTGCAGATATTGATGCACAGCGTCTTGAATCCGGTGAGAAAAGAATCGAGCTCCCTCAGGTAAAAGAAAGTATTGAAGAAGCGGGCTACGGCATAAGCGGCGTGATAGAAGATGAGCAGTTTTTTGTGGGCAACAAAAAGCTCATGCAAAAGACTGGCGTACCAGATCCAGACAGCTTCTTTGACGGAGACGAGCGAAACAACCATGTATATGCAACCACTTTGGCGATTGGTTCTCAAAAGCGCGGTATACTTGCGGTCTTTTATGTTGCTGATGTTCTTAAAGAAACCTCACCTCAGGGTATAGATCTTCTCAAAGAAAAACAGATTGAGCCCTTTATGCTTACGGGCGACACATTGACTGCGGCTGCGGCTTTGGCAGAACAAGCGCATATTGAGTACGATCATGTGATAGCTCAGGTTTTGCCTGCTCAGAAGTCAGATGAGATAAAAAAACTTAAAGAGAACGGTCATGCGGTCGCTATGGTTGGAGACGGCATAAATGATGCTCCGGCTCTTGTAACGGCAGATGTGGGAATTGCCATGGGAAACGGTACCGGAGCTGCGCTCGAAGCCGGATCGATTGTCCTTATGAACGGCGATGTGAGGCTTGTTTCTCGTGCGATTGACTTGTCACGTGCTACCATGCGCAAGATTCATCAAAATTTTGGGTGGGCTTTGGGCTACAACTGCATTATGATACCGCTTGCTTTTTGCGGTATATTGGCTCCGGAGCTTTCGAGCGCCTGTATGGCATTATCTAGTGTTTCGGTTGTAACAAATTCGCTTTTACTTCGCCGTTTTGGCAAAAACGATTCTTAAGGCATGTGGGAGGAAGCCAATGTCGACTCAGGAAATGTATACGCCAAGTCTTTTTGATGTAACCGAGTACGGTTTGCCAAGTGAAGAAGAACCAAAGAAGCGTACTTCTGCCAAGGCTTCTGATAAGGCAAAAGAGCGGGCTGCATATCTCAACGACAGGCTTCATTATCATGCATACCGCTACTATGTACTTGATGACCCGGAGATTTCTGACGCACAGTTTGACGAACTCTTTCATGAGCTTGAGGCTCTTGAGGCTCAGTATCCCGAACTCGTTACACCGGAATCATATACACAGCATGTAGGCGGAGGGCTCTCAAACCAATTTGAATCTGTCGCACATGCCGCACGCATGTATTCTATTGATGATGTTATGAACCTTGATGAGCTTGACGCCTGGCTTGACCGCGTTGAGCGCGAGCTCGATACCTCTCCCAGCTATTTATGTGAGCTCAAGATAGACGGTCTTGGCATAGCGCTTACTTATCGCAACGGTGTTTTGGTACGTGCCGCAACACGTGGAGACGGTGTTATGGGCGAAGATGTGACGCTTAATGTGCGCACCATAAAAGACGTGCCCCATACGCTTGAACCTGAGGCCTTAAAGCATGTAACATCTTCTGACGGTCTAATAGAAGTACGCGGAGAAGTATATATGCCAAAAGAGTCGTTTTTACGACTCAATGAAGCAAATGACGCTGCCGGTAAAAGCCCGTTTGCAAACCCACGTAATGCCGCTGCGGGTTCTTTGCGTCAAAAAGACCCCCGCATTACTCAAACGCGCGATCTTGCAACCTTTATGTATGCGCTCGCAAATATGGATTCAATTGATGTTTCTGATCAGATGTCTTTTTTAACCTGGCTCACAGAAGCCGGCTTTAGTGTGAATCCCAATGTGTCTCGTTGCGACAGTGCAAAGAGCGTTCATGAGTTTTGCGAGAAGGCTCTCTCGAGAAGATCAGAGCTGCCCTATGATATTGACGGCGTTGTGGTTAAGGTAGACTCATTTGCCTGGCAACACACGCTTGGCTTTACCGCGCGTGCTCCGCGCTTTTTTGTAGCCTATAAATTCCCGCCTGAAGAAAAGCAAACTGTTTTGCGCAATATTGCCATACAGGTAGGACGTACCGGTGTTTTAACACCGGTTGCAGAGTTTGACCCCGTTTTTGTCTCCGGCTCTACCATAGCGCGCGCAACATTACACAATATTGACGAGATACGCCGCAGGGATGTTCGTGTGGGCGATACCATTATTGTTCACAAAGCCGGTGATGTTATTCCGGAAGTTGTGGGACCTGTACTTTCAATGCGTCCGGATGACAGTCAGATTTTTAAGATGCCTGAAGTCTGCCCCAGTTGCGGGAGTCCGGTTGTTCGCGAGGGGAGCGAAGTTGCATATCGCTGTATGAGCATTGAATGCCCCGCTCAGGCTCAGGAGCGTCTTATTCACTGGGTGAGCAGGCCTGTTATGGATATTGAGTCCTGCGGCGAAAAAATGATAGAAGCCCTTCTCGACGCCGGTCTGGTTCATGATGTCGCAGACTTCTATCATCTTACGCTTGAGGATATCGCGAACCTTCCTACCGGCAGATACTATCAAACCACTGACAAAGTCCATAATGAGGGCGACCCCATCCTTGTGGGCAAAACCGTAGCTCAAAAGGTAATATTAAATATCTCGGAATCAATCAAAAAACCGTTTGCCCGGGTTCTTTTTGGACTCGGAATCCGTCATGTGGGCAAAACCGTGGCCGAGGCGCTCGTTAAAACTTTTGGTTCCATGGAAGCTCTCATAACCGCAAATGCCGAGGCAATTTCTTCTATTGACGGAGTAGGTCCAGAGATTGCCCAGAGTATTGTCGACTTTTTTGCGGTTCCTCAGAACCGCGATGTTGTAGAACGTCTGCGTAAGGTTGGCCTCTCTATGGAAGATACCTCTGCCGAGACAAACCCGCAGACGCTTGCCGGGTATACGTTTGTCTTAACGGGGGCTTTAGAGAGATGGACCCGTGAAGAAGCCGGAGAAGCCCTCAAGTCATTTGGTGCAAAAGTAAGCGGCTCGGTGAGTAAAAAGACGAGCTTTGTTGTAGCGGGTGAGGCTGCGGGTTCTAAACTCACAAAAGCTCGTGAACTTGGCGTTCCCGTTTTGAGCGAAGATGATCTTGCGAAGATTCTCGAGACCGGTATGGTAGAGAACTGATTGAGCCTGACAAAAGGACGCACCTTTTGTCAGGTATTACAAAGATTCTTGAGAACGGTATGGTAGAGAACTGATTGTAGACGAATCTTTTGGGTAACATAAAGTTTTGCTAAATACCTGTGTAAATATGTGGTACCGTACCACAAACAAAAAAAGGCTGTGAGCAAGGAAGGTAACACTTATGGCAGATGCCCAAGTAGGAATTGACGTTAAGGGTCTTAAAGAGCAGCATATCCCTGCAAAACTGACCGGTGAAGGTCATGATGTATCGTTTGATATCGACGGTATTCCCGAGAAACTCTATGTGGGCGATACTGCTTCGCTCGTTTTGTTTGGAGCCTGCCAAAGCGGATGCGAGTTGGTGGGAGACGCAATCACGGTTCTCGACTTCTTTGACAATATCATTGCCCAGACAACCTTTAAAACACAGGAAGGCGAGCTTGCGGTTAGCGGCGCTATGAATATCGCAATGCCTCAGGAACCCGGTAAAATCCAATATATTATTCATTATGAACCGCGTGAACTTCCTAAGCCTGATGACGGCGGTCCCGCATTTAAGAACCCTCATGAGCCCACTGATCTTTTGATTGAGTTTACTGTTGAGCCGCATCATATTGCTATTTCTACCTGGGGCGTAACAACACCCGTTTATACCAATGAGCCCATTCAGATTTGCGTGGGTGCAAGCTGCTCAAGCGGTTGCAGACTTGCGGGCCAAAAGGTTGAGATTTATACCGAGGACAACGTTTTGATGTGCTCGGGTACGCTTCATGAGCCGGTAGAACCCCGCAAGACGCTTTGGTGGGATGAGTTGCATGCCGTGGCTCCAAGCGAGGCGAAACTGCACAGATGGGAGGCCCGCTTTGTTGCCGAGGGTCTCGAAAGGCCGCATGAAGAAGCAAAGCATAAGTTCTCGTTTGTAGCGCGTGTTCGTCCCGAGCGCAATTTCAAGATCACCGTTATTGACGACAAGACCAAAAAACCTCAACGCAGCGCTCGTGTTGAGCTTAAGCTCGTAGATGACTCAAGTAAATCGCAATTTGCAAGTACCGGTGCTGAGGGCACAGCCGAGATTGGTGTTACCAAGGGTAAGTACACACTTAAGGTAACAGCTCCAAGCCGCAAGGCATACAACGAGGTCATAGATCTTACAGAACATGATGTGGAAGTTGAGATTGATTTGCTTCCAACCGGTGTAACAGACGATCAGCACCCCATGCGCATTATTGACGCCAATACAAAGAGCGCTGCAGCAGAAGCTCAGCCTGAAGCCGAGGAATAATACCAGCTGCCTCTGGCATTTTAAATGTAAGCAATAAAACTGCCCCTCTGCTCGATAGATTTTATTGGAGCAGAGGGGCAGTTTTTTGATTTGTCATAAGTGTTTAGGCGTTGAGGAAGTGAATGTTAAAATCTGTAGTAGCGTTGATTCCGTTAATGACTCCGCCTGAAGAATACTGCCAAATGGTGAAATCAAAATGGCCGGTAGGTTCTTTGACGCCGTATTCTGCGTACCAAATGGGATAATCTGAAAGTTCACTTAGTTTGAGAAGCGCCAAATGTTTTTGGTTGCCATAAATCATTGCCTGGTAACCGGCTTCAACAACCGTTTCACAAAAGACTTTTGCGTTGGCGGTGTATTGTTCGCTCGTTAAATTATTTGCACGTCCCTGGGAGTCTGGCACCTGTTCCTGGTCATAAACAATGGGGTAATCAAGCACCATGCCATTGAGCTTATCGAGCACATATTGAGCTTCCTCTTTTGCCTCATCGGCGTTAATAGCGCTCGAGAAGAAATATGCTCCCAGAGGAATTTCGTTGGCACGTGCACCTTTGAGATTCGCCTGAGCCTGGGCATCGTCAAAGATTCCGCCTTTGGTATAACCGCGGTATCCAATGCGTACAAAAACAAACTCAATATCTTCCTGGGCAACGGTTTTCCAGTCAATTTCGCCCTCAAAGTCGCTGACATCTATGCCAAAGCGCGAGCTTAAGGTGTTGTTTGGATAGTAAAAGCGTCTGCCTTCAGGGTTTTCTAAGAGCGCTTTCCAATTATATTTGCTCTTCCACACCTCAACCGGTTCTGTATGCGATTCATAGGGTTTGAAGGTACATCCTGAACCGGCAACACAGGCAAGGGCTGATGCAGCCAGACTGCATCCTAAAAGGCCAATAGCGCGTCTGCGTGTAACCAATTGTTCTGAGGGTTTGGTATCGTGTGTGTTTGGTTTGTTGGGATTCGGTTTTTCCATGGTTCACCTCTTTTATGAATGAAGCAGAGCGTCTAGAAACAGTGCAAGCCCGTCTTCCTTAGTAGACAATGTCTGTGCGCAGGCTTTCTCTTTCACCGGCTGAGCGGCGTTACCTAAAGCCACGCCAAGCTTTGCCTTTTGAAGCATAGGGAGGTCGTTGTTATCATCTCCAAAAGAACACGCGTCATCCCATGTCATATGAAGATGCTCAAGTAAGACTTGCGCTCCTTTGGCTTTGGAGACATGCAGAGGCATAACCTCAACATGCGTACCGGTCAAAGACCTGATAACCTCAATCTCGTTGCTTGCCTGGCTCAAGGCATCCGCAAAAACAATGCAGCGCTCCCTGTCCTGCGTGCAGTTAAAATAGAGCTTATGGGGCAAGATACCCCGTTCGAGCAAATCATATAAGTCGTGCTCAGCCGAACGGGCTTTTACCACATCAATTTCACGTTTGACGCACGGTGCATCAAGTTTTGAGGTGAACCAGTCATCTCCCGCAAAAAAGCTCGGCACAATTTCTGGCCATAATTCATGAGCTGTATCAATGACGGCTTTTGCTGCTTCATAAGAGAGCGTCTCGGAGACAAGGGTTTTTGAGTCTTTTGTGCGTACCAGACTACCGCCCAGGCAAATCAAATGAGTTGGAATACCAATTTTGTCTATGAGGTGATAGACGCCTAAAGGCATACGTCCGGTGGCAAGCGCAAACTCAATACCATGCTCGGGCAGTTGCCGCAACATATCACAGGTATAAGCGCTTAGCTCGTGATCAGGCCGCAAAAGTGTTCCGTCTATATCAGAGAATACAATGCGGATATCTCTTGAGTATGTTTTGCCTTGCCACTCAAACGTAGGAGAAGGCATCTTAATAAACCATGCCCATTGCTTCGCGAACCTCGTTAAGAGTTGCTTCCGCAATCTCGGTGGCTTTGCGAATGCCCTCGTGAAGGACATCTTTTACATAGTTGAGATCATTCTCGTATGCATGCCTGCGCTCGCGAATGGGAGCAAAGAACTCGTTCACGCTCGTCGTAACATAAGTCTTCAGTGCGCCTGAACCTGCTGCTCCAATCTCGGCAGCAATTTCTTCTTCTGTTCTACCGGTGCAAAGAGCGGCAGTGGTAAGAAGCGCCGAGACACCCGGTCTGTTTTCGGGATCAAAGGTGATAACACGCTCGGAGTCTGTGGGCGACTTTTTAATGCGTTTAGCGGTTTCTTCTGCCGTAAACGAGAGACTGATGGCGTTGCCGTATGATTTGGACATCTTGCGTCCGTCGAGGCCGGGAATAGCCGGGGCGTCATTAAGAAGCGCTTCAGGTTCGGGGAAGACCGGAGCGTAGCGCTCGTTAAAGCGACGCGCAATAAGACGAGTGGCTTCTATATGGGGAAGCTGGTCTCTGCCAACCGGCACTATGTTGCCTTTGCAAAAGAGAATGTCGCAAGCCTGGTGTACGGGATAGGTGAGCAAAAGGCCGGTAAGAGCATGGCCTGATGCCTCCATCTCGGCTTTAACCGTGGGGTTACGCTGGAGTTCAGATTCGCTCATGAGCGAAAGGAAGGGGAGCATAAGCTGGTTGCAGGCGGGTACGCTCGAATGCGTATAAATTGAGGTCTTAGCCGGATCGATTCCGCATGCAAGGTAGTCCATAACCATGTTATAGACGTTGTCCTGAATATGCTCGGTAGTATCGCGGTCTGTGATAACCTGATAGTCAGCAATGAGAATCATTGTAGGAACTCCAAGGTTTTGGAGGTTCACACGTTCGCGAATGGTTCCAAAGTAATGACCCATATGGAGCCTGCCCGTTGGACGGTCTCCCGTGAGCATTCTAAACTGCTGGGGATTTTTGGCGAGCTGCTCCTTCAGGGCTTCGCTGCGCTCAAGACTTGCTTCGTAACTGCCAACATTGGGCATAATTAATCTCCGTTCCACAAGATAAGATAAGTCTGTTATGTGATGACGGGGTATGAAGGTTCCTAGGTTAAACTGTCTCCCTAGTCTTTTTTGACCCCGGCACTGGTTCTTGTATATAATAGACCATACATGATACGTTTAAGGTAAAGCATGGGCTATGGGGCATAAATACCTACTAAAAATCCGTGCTCTTTATGAATAATGATTCCATTCTGATCTGTAAGGAAGGTTTGACAGAGATGAAATTTCCTAATCCTGACCGAATGTTGCAGCTGGGTATTGTGCCGGCTCTTACAAACTTTATAAAAATACGGTTTCCTGAAGCTTCTGCTTCGCTCTGGCAACGCGATGCCAAACGTGAATATCGTAAGATTCTTGATGCTTCGCTTGACCGTTCCAAAGAAAAACCATGCGGTGCGTATGCACGGGTAATATTTGATGTTGCCGCTCTTTTGATTGCGTTTCATGTTGCGGCTCCCAAGGAGATAACGGTAACCGAGGAAGACTTTGACAGTTTTATAGACGTTGCGCTTAAGACTCCCATTGTAGGGATGTATTTTGATGCACATTCTCCCTTTGAAGAGCAGCACACCCATGAGTTTGCCGAGTATCTCAGCCATGATAAAAGCCGCTCATCAGGGTCATGGGAGGGCGAGCTCAGTGCATTGGGAGACAGCTCTACTCAGTCTGACGCCCTGCTTTGCGCGGTGTCGCACTGCGGTCTTTTAGATATGTGCGTTGCGAACAAACGCTATTACTTATTAAAGTATCTATGCAAACTTGAAGGCAGCTTTGCTGCGGCATGCGGTTGCAAAGCAAGCACTACCTCGCGCTTTGCATGGGGAGACGCCGCATGCGAAATTAAGCTGGAACGGGCATAGGAGGACTGTTATGTATAATGCTCCTACAGATTTATCGCAGGAACTCCAAGCCCGCATCATATTTGACCGCGAACATCACATTACCAATCCGTACCGCTGTGAAGACGAACACATCATCAGAAGGTTCGATGCCCCTCATGACAGAGCAACGCTTTGGAGACCGGCATTTGTCAGAGATACCCAGAAGATCATCAACACTCCGGCATATAACCGCTATACCGGCAAAACGCAGGTTTTCTCGTTTACGCGCAATGACGATATTTCGCGCAGAGGCCTGCATGTGCAGCTGGTTGCAAGAGTTGCGCGTGATATTGGAGCGGCGCTGGGGCTCAATCTTGATCTCATAGAAGCAATAGCTCTGGGCCACGATATTGGCCACACACCGTTTGGCCATACGGGAGAGCGTGCTTTGGATGCGGTATACCATAAGCAAACGGGCAGGTATTTTAGGCATAATATTCAAAGTGTCCAGGTTCTTGACCGCATGTATTGCCGCAACAACGCGCTCCAGGTTTTGGACGGTGTGCTTTGTCACAACGGTGAATATGAGCAACGGGTTTTCAGAACTTCAAATCTTGCATCATTTGAAGAATTTGACGCGCTTATCGAGAAGTGCCGCGTGCAAGGCGATGCGGCTATAGATACGCTTGTGCCCATGACGCTTGAAGGCTGCGTGGTGCGCATCAGCGATATTATTGCTTATGTGGGCAAAGACCGTCAGGATGCCGTTGCGGCAGGACTCTTGCCTCATGATGCTCCGTTTAAAACCGGAGCTGTAGGAGGTTATAATTCCTGGGTACTTCAAACGCTCACGGTCGATATTGTTGAGCATAGCTACGGTAAAGATCATATAGAGATGAGCGAGCAGGCTTTTGATGAGCTTGCCCGTGCAAAGCGAGAGAACTATGAGCTCATATACCGGAATCCACAGGTAGAAGGAATATGCGATGAATCCGTATTCCCGCTTTTTGAGGAACTCTATGACCGGATGTATGATGATCTTGTTACCGGCAATGAATCAAGTCCTATCTTTAAGCAGCACATAGAGCCGCTCAGCAGGCAAACGGGTTATTATGACCGTGTTTATACCTGGCAGGAGGATTTGCATCAGACTACGGCAGATTTTATTTCGAGTCTTACCGACGACTGCTTTATTGCTCTGTATGAGCATGAGTTTCCCAAAAAGCTCAGCAAGATCCCCTGGCGGGATTACTATGAAGCTACAGCTGAGGGTTAAGGATATTCTATGCAGACACTTTTTACCATGCTTGACGATGCAAAAAAGCAAAGTAATGCGCCGCTGGCCGTCCGCATGCGTCCGGTAACTCTTGATGAATATGTGGGTCAGGAACAAGCGGTTGGTCCGGGCAGCTGGCTGCGTAGCGCTATTGAGCGTGATACGCTGAGTTCGCTTATACTGTACGGTCCGGCCGGAACCGGTAAAACAACGCTTGCCCGCATTATTGCCCATGCAACAAGAGCCGAGTTTGTAGAAGTATCTGCCGTAACCGGGACGGTCAAAGACCTGCGCCGTGAGATTGAGGCTGCTGAGCAACGGCTCCTCATCCATGACCGGAAAACAATTCTCTTTATTGACGAGATACACCGTTTTAACCGCGGCCAGCAAGATGCGTTGCTTCATGCGGTAGAAGACAGAATCGTCATTATGATTGGCGCTACCACCGAGAATCCCTATTTCGAAGTGAACCAGGCGCTCATCTCGAGGTCAAGAGTCATAGAGCTTACCGCTCTTGATGACAGTGATATAAGCAAAATACTCGACAGAGCATTGGTATCGCGCGACGGTCTAAACAATAACTATCAACTTGAGGATGAAGCCCGGGACCTTATTTGCCTTTTAGCAGGCGGAGATGCCCGGGCAGCATTGACAACGCTTGAACTCGCATCCTCACTTGCCCAGGAGTCCGGCTCGGGTATTATCACCAAACAAGATGTTCAGGATGCAGTCCCTTCGCGCATCCAGCACTATGATAAACAGGGCGACAACCACTACGATATTGTCTCGGCATTTATTAAATCAATGCGGGGAAGCGACCCTGATGCCGCGGTTTATTGGCTTGCACGCATGCTTGACGGAGGAGAAGACCCAAAGTTTATAGCACGCCGAATCTTTATTTTGGCAAGCGAAGATATAGGAAACGCAGATCCTCAGGCATTGCTTGTAGCCGAGGCTGCTTTTAAAGCCACAGAAGTTATAGGTTTGCCTGAGTGCCGTATTAATCTTGCCCAAGCGTGCATATATATGGCTCTTGCTCCTAAGAGCAACGCAAGTTACATGGCCCTCAACAAAGCGCAGGAGGATATAAAAACACAGCATAACCGAGAAGTGCCTTCATATTTGCGAGACAGGCATAGGCCCGGTAGCAATACCTATGGAGCTTATCTCTACCCGCATGATTACCCCGGAGCCTGGGTTGAACAGCGCTACTTGCCTGAAGGTCTGGAGCCCGGATGCTTCTATACACCGAGCGACCGCGGCTGGGAAATGTACCGGAGCGAATATGCCAAACGCACAGAAAACGGCATACTGCGATTTGGCAACGCAGCCGATGCCTCAAAAAACGCAAAAAATGAGTGATGTTGCTTTTTGCGAGACGCATAACAATAGATTAACGTATAGTATGAACGCTAATTGTATAATAAAAGACAAAGCGTGAGATTACCGGGCTCGTAATGGAGGGAGCACGTTATGGATATTGATATTCTTACTATTGTTCTCATAGTATTGGGCGCAGCAGGTATTTGGCTTCTGATTGAGCTCGTTCTTACTGTGCGTAAGTTAAGGCCGGCTATTGACCAAATACAGACTACGGTGAAAAATCTTGATCCGGTCATCGCAAACGTCGATCAAACCGTAACAGAACTCCAGTCTACCATTCAACAAGCAACACCGCTCCTTGAAGAGACTACTGGCGCAATTGGGTCTCTTGATGATGGTTTGCAGCAGCTGGATTCGATTCTCTCAGATATATCGATGATCTCGGGTAAAGCCGGAGTTGCTACGGTAGCGGTGTCTGAGGCTGCGGGCGGGATCGCTTCTAAAGCAAAATCTTTCCTGAGCCGCGGCAAATCTGGCTCAAAGCCAAAAGCTATGCCTGCCGCAGGGAATACCACACCACAATCAACGTATAAAGGAAACAACAAGGGATTTGTTGTTATTACTACCAATGATGAGCCTGTACAAGGCCAGGTTGTTCCCGAGGTGGTAGAACAGGACGCCGGTTATTTTACTTATCCTGCGGAGCCGCCTCTTGAGATGCATACCGAGGACACAACTTCTCAAAAGGCATAAAAAAGTATTCTAAAATGTATGATAAACGGGTATAACCGGTTTGTTGTTGTTGAGGCTACAAACAAGGAGCGCAATCTTATGTACCAAGAGGAGTGTGTGGTTTTACGTGTACCGCTTAAGCCGGCTTATGCCAGGGTGGTAAGAATGGCAGCGGCTAACGTGGCTTCTATCGCGGGTTTCTCGGTAGAAGATGTCGATGATATTCGTATGGCAGCAGAAGAAGCCTTTATTTATGCGAGTGCGACCGAGATTAACAATGAAATCATGCACACGGTACAGCTCAAGCTGACCGGCGAGGGCATGTGGTTTGAAATTGATCTCGGTATGCAGGATGCCCAGGATGCAGGAGAGGACGCACCTTGGTTTTACTCTGAGCTCATTATGAAGTCTATGTGCGACGAATGTATTCTCGGTACAAAAGGCCAGACTTTACGTCTGTTTAAGCGACTGGAGCAGCCACATGCCCTTGGATAACCGCCGTGAACCTAAGCTTGCTTGGGATAAAACACGTACGAAAGACCTGTTTAAACGGTATCAGACGCAAGGCGATGCTGATGCCCGCGAACAGCTGATCATAAGCCATATGAACCTTGTGCGCTTTCTTGCAAACAAGTTTGTGAACCGCGGAGAATCGCTTGAAGACCTTATTCAGGTAGGTACTATTGGTCTTATTAAGGCCATTGACCGGTTTGAACCTGAGCGTGGGCTTGAATTTACCACGTATGCGACGCCTACCATTCTTGGCGAAATCAAGCGGTATTTTCGCGACAAAGGCTGGTCAGTGCGCGTACCAAGACGTTTGCAGGAACTTAGTGCAAAAGTCAACCAGACAACTGACAAGCTTACGCAAACACTTAAGCGTTCGCCTACGGTTGATGAGATTGCCCAGGATCTTGGCGTGAGCGTTGATGAAGTGCTCGAAGCTATGGAATCGGGAGAAGCGTACTCGAGTGTGCCGCTCGAAGCCGGCAGCAGCGATGACGAGGATTCAGTAAGTATTATTGACAGGTATGGTTTGGTAGATACTGACCTTGCCGCAACAGACGACCGTCTTTTGGTTGAAGAAGCGCTTGCCGAGTTTACCCCCAAAGAGCAGGAAGTTGTGCGTCTGCGCTTTGTTGACGGTCTGACTCAGGGAGAAATTGCCGAGCGCATTGGGATTAGCCAGGTTCAGGTTTCTCGGTTGCTCAAACGTACGCTCAAGCGTATGCAAGAAAAGATTGCACCTGCTACCGGCAAAATCGATCTATAGCTCGATTTATAGAAACCGTGTGTTCTCCGTTGAGAATATGTGGACACTTATAAAAAGCATGGCCTGATTACAACAAATCAAGCCATGTTTTTTTATGAAGCGGTATTATATCCCTTTGGAATTTATTCGGTTTTACTCGAAGTTGAGGAGTTTCACGGTGAAATCTGCTGAGATTCGCGAAATGTTTTTGCGCTTTTTTGAAGAAAAGGGTTGCCGCAGAGCAGCCTCGTCATCACTTATTCCCGATGACCCTTCACTGCTTTTGTCAAACGCAGGCATGAACCAGTTTAAGCAATACTATCTGGGCAAAAAGACCATGCGTGAGATTGGCGCCTGTTCATGCCAAAAGTGCGTACGCACCGGCGATATTGATGATATTGGTCTCGACGGCAGGCACCTCTCGTTCTTTGAAATGCTTGGTAACTTTGGCTTTGGCGGTTATACCAAAAAGCAGGCATGCGAGTGGGCTTTTGAGTTTATAACAAGCAAGAAGTATCTGAATCTCCCGCTCGAGAAGCTCTACTTTACCATTTTTACCGATGACGACGACGCCCATGACATTTGGCGTGAGATTGGTGTGGCAGAAGACCACATTTCGCGTCTTGGCGCAGACGACAACTTCTGGGCAGCCGGCCCCACCGGCCCTTGCGGTCCTTGTTCTGAGATTTATTATGACCAGGGTCCCGAAATTGGTTGCGGACGTCCTGATTGCGCTCCCGGTTGCGATTGCGACCGCTATCTTGAGTTCTGGA
This sequence comes from Coriobacteriales bacterium, assembly GCA_017515595.1. Lineage (GTDB taxonomy): Bacteria > Actinomycetota > Coriobacteriia > Coriobacteriales > UMGS124 > RGIG5691. The sequence goes on along the minus strand of JAFWFL010000025.1, from coordinate 5,608 downwards.
ACCTCGTATTTACCCAGTATGACCGCCAGGAAGACGGCTCGCTGCCGGAGCTTCCGCACCGCAACATTGACACCGGTATGGGCCTTGAGCGTATTACAGCCATTATGCAGGGCAAGTCTGCCAACTATGACGGCGACCTTATGCGCAGCCTCATCACAGTAGGTGAGAATCTCACCGGTGTTACCTATCAAACTGACACCCGCAAAGACGTATCACTGAGGATTCTTGCTGACCATGCAAGGGCTGTAACCTTTATGATTGGTGACGGCATTCTGCCTTCTAACGAGGGCCGCGGCTACGTATTGCGCCGCCTTTTGCGCCGTGCAATTTATCATGCACGTCTGTTGGGTGTTGAGGGTGCGTTTATGGGCACCTATCTTGACGAGGTCATTCGCCTTATGGGCGATGCCTATCCCGAGATCGTTGAGAATTCCGAGCTCATTCACAGAATTGTTAAGTCAGAGGAAGAGCGCTTCTCGGCAACGCTTAAGACGGGGTCTTCTTATCTTGAGGCCGAGCTTTTGGCACTCCAAGAGGGCGCAACTCTTCCCGGCGACATCGCCTTCAAGCTCCATGATACCTTTGGTTTCCCCTATGACCTTACCGTAGAGATTGCCAAGCAGTCAGGCCACGCAGTGGATGAAGCCGGGTTTAAGGCTGCAATGGAAGAGCAGCGCAACCGTGCAAGGTCCCAGGTTAAAGATGTGGCTTGGACCAAGTTTGATACCGTCTGGGTGGCTCTTGCAGATTCGCTTAAGCACGAGACCTTTGTTGGCTATGACACGCTCGAGAGTGATTCTCTTATTACCGCTCTTGTTGCTGATGAAGCAAGCGTTGAAAGCGCAAGCGCCGGTTCAAAGGTTGATGTTCTTCTTGACAAGACACCGTTTTATGCCGAGAAGGGCGGACAAACCGGAGATGCCGGTTTTATTGAGGGAGACGGCTTTAAGCTTCAGGTTCTGAATACCACCTGTGCCGAGAAGACCCTGACCGTGCATCACTGCATGGTGCTTCAGGGTGAGGTTAAGGTAGGCAGCTCATGCTCGGCTTTGGTTGACGGTATGCGCAGGGAGCGTATTGCACGTAACCATACCGCAACGCACATTCTCCATGCCGCCTTGCGTCAGGTTTTGGGTACCCATGTAAACCAGGCAGGTTCTTTGGTTGAACCCAACCGTCTGCGCTTTGACTTTACTCACTTCCAGGCAATGACCCGCGAAGAGATAGAAGAAGTTGAGCGTATTGCCAATGACCGTATTATGGCAAACCTCCCGGTTACAACCCGCGTTATGAGTATTGATGACGCCCGGGCAACCGGCGCCATGGCGCTGTTTGGCGAAAAGTACGGCGATGTGGTACGCGTAGTAGACGTTGAGGGCTTCTCGCGCGAGCTTTGCGGAGGTACCCATGTAACTTCTACCGGCTGCATCGGTTTTGTAAAGATTGTCTCGGAGGGCTCGGTTTCTGCGAACGCAAGAAGGATCGAAGCCGTTACTTCATATGATGCGCTTGCTTATATGAATGCGTATCAGCATCAGGTACAGAATATGGCCGAGGCTCTCAAGTCTTCGCAAAAAGACGTTGAGGCTCGTCTTAATGATGTGCTTTCTACGCTTAAGAGCTATGAGGACGAGCAAAAGAAATCTAAGGCCCAGGCCGCTGCCCAGCTTGCAAAAGACGCCCTTGACTCTGCACAGACCTATGGCAGCGTAAACGCTGTTGTGGCTCGTTTTGATGGTGTTGACGTTGAAGGTCTCCGCTCTCAGTGGGATATTATTCGCGGGCATTTGGGAGAAACTTGTGCCTGTGTTCTTGCAAGCGCCGCTCCAAACGGCCAGGCACTTATACTTGCTGCCGGTACGCAGAGCGCGGTAGATGCAGGCTTTAATGCCGGCGCTCTTATTAAAGAGGTTGCTCCTCTCGTAAAAGGCGGCGGTGGCGGTAAGCCCATCATGGCCCAGGCCGGCGGTAAGGACGCTCAGGGTATAGAAAATGCCCTGGCTGCTGCCCGCGACGTACTTTCGCGCATTGGCGCTTAAAAACGTGAGAGTGCTTGCATTAGATATCGGAGAAAAGCGTGTGGGTGTTGCATGCGGCGATACCTGCACGCTTGTTGCGCTTCCTCTCCAAGTGGTAGATGCGCAATTGGTTGAGTCATATTCAGGTACATTCAAGCGGCTTGTAGAAGATCATGAACCCGAGGCGTTTGTGGTGGGGCTTCCCAAGTCTCTCGACGGGACTGAGGGAATGCAGGCACAACGAATTCGTAAGGTCGTACAGAATCTCCGACAAAAGCTTAGGATTCCTGTTTATTTTGTAGATGAACGCCTCTCTTCTGCCCAAGCAAAGCGATTTATGCGGGATCAGGGGTTTTCAGAAAAGCAGATGCGAGGTAAACTAGATTGTGTTGCCGCATCGTTGTTTTTGCAGGCATGGTTTGATTCACTGGTAACCGGAACCGAGGAACTATATGAGCCTTAATCCCATTAATTCCAAAGATCTTACAAACCTCGATTCTTATTATGAGGATGATTACGATCTTGAAGGTTCGGCGCAGCTCGAGAATAACGCGCTGAATATGAACCGCTACGGAGCGCAGGCTAGCGGCAAAAAAGCTGCCACGGTTGCACCCAAAGGTGTTCATGGCATGAATACCTATGCCGCTCATATTGATGATTCCAACAAAAAGAAGATGAGTCCTCTCGCAATTATTGCGATTGTTGCCGCCGTTTTGCTCGTGGTTGTGGGCGGTATTTTAGGCTTTAATTATTTCAATAACCTTGCGTCGCAAGAGCGTGTGTTTGAGGGCGAAGCAACAATTACCATCCCTTCAGGCTACGGAACCGAGAATATTGCAGATATTCTCTATGAAGCAAATATTATTGCTGACAAGAGTGCATTCTTTAAAGCGGTACGCTCTGAAGGTGCAGAAGGTATTATGAAAGCGGGAACCTATACCTTTAAACGAGGAGAAGATGTTACCAAGATTGTACGCGATCTTGCAAACGGTAAGGTAGACCCGGGTACCACTTTTACTCTCCCTGAAGGTCTGACCGTTGAACAGACGGCCGAGCGTATTGCAAACGCTTTTGAGGGTATTACCTACGAGAGCTTTATGGACAAAGCAAAAGCATCTAACTATGCGGGATTGTATCCCTTCCTTTTGGGCGCTTACAATGATTCGCTTGAAGGTTTCTTGTTCCCCAAAACATATACGCTTGCAAAGAATGCAACCGCAGATGACGTTATTCGTGTACTGCTTGATCAGTTTGCTCTCGAAACCGCTTCTATTGACTGGACGCAAGCCACACAGCTCGATGTTTCTTTGACACCATATGAAGCCGTTGTCATGGCATCGCTCATTGAACGCGAGACTTCAATTGCAGATGAGCGCCCCCTGGTGGCCTCGGTGATGTATAACCGTATGAATTATAATCCGCAAATGCTGCTCCAGATAGACGCTACCGTTGCATATGCTCTTCATAAAACCGGCCTTATTACGCTTGAGGATCTGCGGGTTGACTCGCCTTATAACACCTATATGTATGAAGGCCTGTGCCCCGGTCCCATTTGCTCTCCCTCAATAGAAAGTATTATGGCCGCTGTTTATCCTGCAGATACTGATTATATCTTCTATGTACGTTCAGAGGATCTCGAGTCGCGTACTCACGTGTTCTGTGAAACAGAAGAAGAGTTTGCAAATGCAAAGGCTGCTTATAACGCGGCTGCTGGTATCGCGTAAATATGAAGACATATGCATGGTATGAACCGGTAGAGGATGTTTCTTGCATCGATCTTGATGTTTTATGGGATGCCGGTAAGCGTGGTCTTTTGATAGACAGAGATAATACCGTTGTGCCTCGTGATACCAAAGAGATACCGCAAAGTGCGATAGATTGGATCAAAGCAGCTGAGGAAAAAGGTTTCAAAATCTGTCTTGTCTCTAACAACTGGAAAAAGAACGTTCTTAAAGATGCCGAGAAGCTCGGCTGCAGCCTGGTTTCCCGGGCAGCTAAACCGCTCCCATTTTCTCTTTGGCATGCACTGAATAAGCTTGGCATTAAAAGAGAAGAAGCCGTGCTTATTGGAGATCAGGTATTTACTGATATTCTCGGAGCTAAGCTCGCAGGTATAACGCCTATTCTTGTACAACCGCAAACTACGGTTGATCTCGCGTATACTGCTTTTCTCAGGAAGTATGAGCGTGCCCTTATAGAAAAAGTTGCCGCAAAACACAGAGAGCAATAATATGGCTGGAGTTGCTGTCTCTACGGCCGTACGTATTGCGCTGGTTTTGGCTGCGCTTGTATGTGGTATACGAGCTGCCGTTACAGATGCAAAAACGCGCACGCTTCCCAATACCTCTGTGGCTATCATTGCAATCTGTGCTTTTGCAGAAATCTTTGCAACACTGAGTGGAGTGCTGGCTCCGGCTTTTATCTTGGAGCCTCCGCTTTTGCGCCTTACGTGGGCAGCAGGGTTTACCTTGTTTCTTTTGTCTTTTGAAATGCTTTGGCGGGCGCTCCATAAAGGGGCTCATGGACTCGGATTTGGCGATATAAAGCTCATGGGCGCTTTCTCGCTTTGGCTTGGTTCCATGAGCTTGATCATGGTACTGATTGCAGCGCTGTTTGCTTTGTTTTATGCATTCGCAAAGCATGTACGCACGTTTGCGTTTGGACCACATTTGGTTGCGGGAGCTTGTGTAGCTCTTGTTTTGCCAATGATTCAGATAGCCGTAACGTGGTAGAATACCACGCAATAGAGAGTTAACGTTCGCGGGTTGGTAGAGTGAGTGGCATTACGGTAGTAAACGACGCTGTCCCCGGTGACGGTTATACACGTCATATGGGGTGCGACCATATCTTTTTTATAGGATTTTTGGGTGCGGGTAAATCTACGGTTGCCCGTAATCTTGGTCGTTTGTTTAATCGCAGGCATCTTGATACTGACCGCATGGTGGTGTATCGCGAACATGCAAGCGTGGCTGAGTTATTCTCTACCATAGGCGAAGAAAAATTCAGAGAATGTGAGCGCAGGGCTTTGGAACAGCTTTCGCTCGAGAAGAGCTGCCTGGTGTCATGTGGCGGCGGCATCATTGAATCTCACAGTAATACCGAGTATATGAAAACGCTTGGTAAAGTAGTGTTCTTGGACATTGGGCTTGATGAGGCTTTGTCGCATATCTGTCACCCTGAGATTCGTCCTGATCTCGGCGATTATGAGCATGCAAAGCTTCTGTATGATCACCGTCTGCCGCTTTACCGGGATGCCGCTGATTTTACCGTTGATATCAGAGGGTTGTCGTTTAGCGAAGTTGCCTATACGGTTGGCGGCATGCTGTATGAGGCGGGTTTGTTATAAGGGTTGTTTCTTTACAAGTTATAAGAATTTGAGATAAAACAAGGTGGTTGAGCATGAGCGTTATTAACCGTATTAACCGTTTACGTGGGCTTATGGATGAGCGTAACTACGATGCCTGCTTGCTTCGCGACGTCGCAAGCCTGCGCTGGCTTACGGGCGCCGTGCGCGTCTTTGATAACGAGACAGCACATACCGCGCTTATTACCAAAGACAACCTTTGGTTTCATACCGACTCCCGTTATTT
>JAFWFL010000024.1 GCA_017515595.1 Coriobacteriales bacterium | reverse complement strand
GCAAAAAGGTGACGATTCGTTGTCTCAAGAAGGCTCTAACTCATATATTGTTTTTTCGACAATCAATATAATGCCAGGTAAATGCTTATTACACTATTAAAACAAATCATAAAACTCAATTCACTGACAACGAATCCTCACCTTTTTGCCAGCAGCATGTGTCTGAGAGGCTGATATATGTTTTTGAGACAACAAATCCTCACCTTTTTGCCACCAGCCTCTGGCCGAGAAGCACCAAGCTCTCGTCTGAGACAACGGATCCTCACCTTTTTGTCATCAGTATGCATCTGAGAGGCTAGTATTTGTTTTTTGAGACAACGGATCGTCACCTTTTTGGCAGAAGCACGCGCCTGTGTTTGTCGGAGGAATGAACCGCCTTGTTTTTTATATCACACCAATGATAATAACCATTACGATGGCGAGTATGATGCCGCAGACGAGGGGGATGGCGCCGCATATAAATGCTGCTTTATCTTTGAGGCTCACAAACCGCTGGTAACAGATGAGGCTCAAAATTACCAGTATCGCGATTGCAATAACAAGGGCTATTGTCTGTCCCAGGTTCAAAATCTGCGCACCATAGAGTCCGTTTGCCACGCACAGCTCGAGCACAGCCCAGCCGGTAATAATGAACAGTTCGCTTGTGGGAGGGCGGTTAAGCAGGACAGCAGTGACAATAAAGAGCGCGACGTATGCGATCATCCCGCCAATTGCGATACTCCAGGCAGGGATGGTTTCTGTCAAAACCGGCAAGCCTGCAATCCCGGCAATCACAAGACCAATACCGCCCAGTCCGCACACGGCCGCTCCAATAATGCTTACGATGCCTATGGTGCGCAGAGTTCCTTTTGGCCGCTCAACACGTGGCCAGAAGAATACCCACCACCACAGCAGGTACAACGCAAAACATACCCCTAACGCCACATGTCCCCATACCAAAAGCGTTGTCTCCTCAGCCATTGCCGCTTACCTCATCCCGCAAAACCGTACCCATACTAACCAACTGCATAAGTATAGCCTTTCAGCTGCCATTTAAGAAGAAAAGAGGAGAGTTCTAAATTACCTCTTTAAGAAGAAAAAGAACCGTCCTCTTTTTCTGGGGAATCAAAACTACATCGAGGTGCAAGTTGTTACCGATACTAGCGTATCAATATTACAATAGATTACAGTTATCTGGGCTTTTGCCGAGAAACTCTGAAAATTCTGTTCGTTAATACGCTAGTATCGGTAACAACTTGCAAGGGATAAACCCACACCACGTCATTTTATCAATAAGCAAATGGAAAAACCTTACAGCTCCGGGTTCTTGGGTATGGCAAAACCAATGCTCAACGCTTTGGTGGGACAGCTGTCTACGCATTTACCACAGAGCATGCAGTCGCCGGCGGCAACTCGGGCGCTTTGGCCCTCAATGCATTTGTCGAGAATCTCGGAGTTACAGAGGCAATGCTTTTTGCAGGTACCGCACCTAACACAAGCGTTGGAGTCAATCTTAACGCTCACAAAGCCCACGGCACCCAGTACCTGGTAAAAGCCGCCAAGCGGGCAAAGTGAGCGGCACCATACGCGTCTGCCCCAAAAGAGCTCGGCCACAATTATCGCAAGAAGCGTCCAAACGCCCAGCACTGAGCCAAACAGCAGAGCTTTGCTCAGGGCTCCAATGGGGTTCACAGCTTCAAAGAGCGGCACGCAGGTTATGGCGCTCAAAACAAGAATTCCCGCAGCTACAAAAATCTTTGTCTTGCGGGGTATGGGATTCTCGGCTACTTTGAGGCCAAGCTTGGCGCGAAGCCAGTCTACGAACTCAAGGACCAGGTTAACCGGGCATATCCACCCGCAAAACGCACGTCCGCGAATCAACGTATACACAATCAGTATGGGAAGCGCACCAACCATAGCGGCAGCAAACTGCTTAGAAGCAACAATGGTCTGGAGTGTCGCAAAGGGGTCCACAAGGCTGATTCCAAATATTGAGCTCGCCGAGAGGCTGCCCCATACCGGCAGATCAGAAGGGGTAGTTGCAGCTTCTTCTCCGCCAACAAAGCCGCCGAGAAGCCCCCACCCTGCAACGATAAGCGGCAAGGCATACAATACGAGCATCAATAGCTGCACGCACCGGCGGGCAATGCCAATGGTGCCTATCTTCTTCTTGCTACTCACCGGTAACATCCCTTCTGCTGCCATCTTGTACCTGCGAAACTTCAGGCTCAAGATTCTCATCTTCAAAGTTTGCCACAACGAGGTTTACGTTGAGCACTCCGTCAATTTGCACAAAACTTGCGGCGGTATCGTGGCTTGCCGAGATACCCGCAACTTCAATAGTCACCACTATTTTGCCCATGGTCTCGTCAATACCATGGACCTCGACACCTTCTATAGCCGCAAGTTCATGAGCAACATATGATGTCTTTTGCGGAAAACACTCAACAATAAGGCTCGAAATAGCCACGCTTACACGCTCCTTGAAAGATAGTACATAGTAATAACAACCAGATAAAGAGATCAACTCTCCGGAGATTTGTTAACGTTACACGAGGACAGGTACCCAGTCACATTTGCGAAATTAATCGCCGCTCATCATATGACCATCCCGCAAACGTGACAGTGTACCAGTCCCCATGTCACATTAACAAATCTCAGTCCCCCATTACCTGCTTGACACTCTGTGGGTTCATAACAAGGTGACAGAAGAACCGTCCCTCTGTCACCTACTTATGTGTTATTTGCTTGATTCCTCTTTTTGGGGATCAATTGAATGGCAGGTAAAGCACTGGTTGCGTACGGGGTCAAGCTCGTAGCCGCTTGGGTCGTTGTTGACATAATGGCCGTCGGGCATTGCGGTTGCCGTTGCGAGGCTTGGGTTGCCCCTGTCGCTGGCGCCATGGCAGGCATAGCACATGGTGCCGGCACGGCCTTCATGTGAGGCCGGCATGAGCGAAGGCCTTGTTTCGGTACCGGCTACGGCACTCTTGGCTTGCTCTTCTTCGCCTTCAGTAGCAGCATCGGTATTCTCGTCAGCAGTGGTTGCGGTTTCATCGCTCTTCTGCTCAACGGGAGCCTGGTCCTTTTCGGTAGAAACTTTATCATTGTTGCTTGGGGTGCAGCCGGCTGCCAAAGCGCAGGCAAGTATGCCGGTGACAAGACCTGCAGCAATTAAACGCAGGCGGGTGTTCTCGGTAATCTTCATTCCGGTCATCTCCTTAGAGCTTCTCAATCTTGGCGCAGGTCTTCTTGTAGTCCGTTTCTTTTGAAAGCGGGCAGTAGTAGTCTTCAACGGCAAGGTTGATGAGGGTTTCCTCGGCAAAGAAAGGTGCATAAACAATACCCTGGGGCGGAGCCACGCGGGCCGAGGTTGTTGCTTTGATCTCAACGCTGCCGTGACGGGTCACAAGGCGCACCTTCTCGCCGTCTTTAATGTCGAGAGACTTGCAGTCAGCCTCGTTCATATAAAGCAGCGCCTCAGGCAATGCGCGGTTGAGCGCGTCAACGCGGCGGGTCATTGAGCCGGTGTGCCAGTGCTCCAACAGACGGCCTGTGCAGAAGTAGAACGGATACTCCTCATCAGGAATCTCTGCCGGAGGCTCGTAGGGACGGAAGACAACCGAGGGCTTTTGACCGGCTGATTTATAGAAGCTCATGTTGTTGGCGAGACCGTGTTTGCCGTACATCTCAATGCCAACCTCGTCGTAGCCTTCTTCTTGCGGGCCGTCGGTAAAGCGCCACTTGGTAGCAAGCCACTTGCCGTCAACCTCACGTACCGGCCAGGTAATACCGTGCTGCTCAATGTACTCATCGTACGGAGCAAGCTGCTTGGCCTCCATGTGCAGGCCGGCCGACTCGTTAATAGCGGCTGCGGCTTCCTTCATTTGCGGGTTCGAGAAGATGCGGTATTCTTCCCAAATTGCGCGGTTGATCTCGCGGTCATTGCCCTTAAAGGTGTCTTCTTTGGTGTCCCAGATAAAACCAAAGAGGTGCTCAAAGGCATCTTCGCCGTCAATGGTCTCGTCCTTGAGAACGCGCTTGGCGACCTGCATCAAAACCCAAACGTCCCACTTGGCGTCTCCCATGGGCTCAACGGCCTTTTGGAATACGGTGGTGCGGCGCTCGGCGTTGCCGTACTGGCCTTCGCGCTCGACCCACAAAGCAACGGGGAACACAACGTCAGCATACTTGGTGGTGATGGTGGGATAGACCTCGTTGACCGTGATAAACGTGTCAAAAATACCCATGTGCTCGCCGTCGCGGCCCAGGAAGCGGGTAAGGTTGGGCAAAGACTGAGCCCAGTTATTGTGGGCACTCCACAGGAAGTCGATGTTGCCCTTGCTCATCTCACGGAAGATCTTGATGGTATGGAAACCCGGAGATGCGATTTCGTCGAGATACCCCTCGGGCAAATCCCAAATAGCTTCGGTAAAGCGGCGATGTGACTCGTTGTTAACCACGAGGTCGGCAGGCAGGCGGTGGCTGAAGGTACCAACCTCGCGAGCGGTACCGCAGGCCGAGGGCTGGCCGGTTAAGCTGAATGCGGTACAGCCGGGCTTGCCGTACTTGCCCGAGATAAGATGGAGGTTGTGGAGGTTATGGTTCATCCAGGTACCACGGTTGTGCTGGTTAACACCCATGGTCCAAAGGCTCATAATCTTGAGCTCGGGGTCAGCAAACGCTTCGCAGAGCATCGTGAGGTCTTCTTTGCTCACGCCTGAAAGCTCGCTTACGTAGTCAATGGTATACTCCGAGAGACGCTCGGCGTATTCCTCAAATGTACTCGGGGTGGTATCACCCGAGCGGGCGCCGTCTTCGCTCTTATCGTAGGTGTCCTCATAGGCATTGCCAATGTTCTCGGCACCCATCTTGAACTGCAGGTGATCCTCAACAAACTGATGATCATATTTGTCGTTTTCAATGAGATAATTCGCGACGCAGTTGGCAATTGCAAGGTCTGTGCCGGGCTTAAAGATCATCACGGTATCAGCAGAAGCGCTAGTACGGGTCTTCATGGTGGTAATGTCGATGTGGCGCACGCTCTCATCTTGAAGCTTGTGAGCAGTGAGACGCGAGTAAAGCATGGGGTGTGCTTCGGCCATATTGGCGCCCCAGGTAATAAACAGGTCTGCATTGTCGAGGTCGTCGTAGCAGCCGGCGGGCTCGTCGGTTTGGAATACGTTCATAAAGCCCACAACGGCGCTTGCCATGCACATACGGGCGTTGGGGTCAATGTTGTTCGAGAGAAGACCGGCCTTCCAGAACTTAGAGGTAAGATAGCCCTCGGTGATGGGCTGCTGTCCGCTGCCCCAAAATGCGATGCGGCTCTTGTCGGCCTTCCAGGCCTCGCGGAGTTTGCTTGCAACCAGGTCAAGCGCCTCATCCCAGGTAGCCTCGCGCAGGCCTTCGTCAGTACCCTTGGTGCTTGCGTCCTCACGAATGAGCGGCTTGGTAAGGCGGTCTTTACCATACAAGAGATCGCCCAGGTAATAACCCTTAATGCAGTTGAGACCACGGTTCGAACGGTTCTCCGGGTCACCCGCTACCTGAATAATCTTGCCGTCTTTGACCGAGACCAAAACGCCGCAGCCGCAGCCGCAGTAGCGGCAAACAGATGAAGTTACAACAACTTCAGGCTCGTCCGGAACGTTAGCGGTAGTACCGGTACGGGTACCGGCCCCCTCGGTTCCGGTTTCTTTCTCAGGCGCTTGTGCGCAGCCTGATAACGCTGCCAAGCTTCCTCCTGCAGCAGCCATAGCGGCCGCAATCGCTGCAGATTTCACAAAGGAACGCCTCGTGATTTCCATGTACTTTTCTCCCTCACACATCGTACTGTCTTTTATTGAACCGGCACGCGCCGTAACCGTGTATGCCTCTCTCCCGGTTACCCTCACACATGCCGAGAAAACCCAAAATCCGCTCTTCGCCGCCCAATGCTATGCTTGCGGCTTGCTCATATCGCGTGGTCCCGAGCCGCCTTTGCGCTCGTATTCGTCGGGATTTGAACCCCATGTCTCGGCAAGCCTGTACGCTTCAAGAACCTTGTCCTTCTCGGCAGCTATAAGCCGCTTGGCTTCATCGCGGTCGCGCACAATACGAATTGCGATCTCGGGGTTGTCCACCACACAGCGCTCGACGCACAAACCACAGCCGGTGCATTTATCTTCATCAATCACGGGTTCAAACACCGAGTGAATCGCGTCTCCCTCGCGCATTTTGTATTCGATATGAATGGCTTCGTCAATGAGGGGACATGCGCGGTAACACACTTCGCAGCGCAGCGCCTTCACCGCAATACACAAATCACGGTTGATAACCGCAAGTCCCATACGTACATCGCGCCTGTTGTCGAGCTCGCACAAAGCCCCTGTTGGACAGGCTGCGATACAGGGAAGATCCTCACAAAGGCGGCATGCTTGGTTGCGGACATCAAGTGTTGGCGTTCCTACGGCAGAGCCAATCATGTCACCGGTCACATGAAGCGCTCCATAGGGACACGCCTCGATGCACTTGCCGCACTTAATGCACTTCGACAAAAAATCGCCCTCGTCTTTAGCGCCGGGCGGTCTCAAAACACTATTTGATGTACGAACGGCTGCCATGACCAGCTGGGCTCCTACCACGGCTCCCGCGCCAACAGCGACTATTTCAGAAGTTTTCATAAGCCCCTCTCTACACGAAACTGCTATATGATACCTGTTACAATTAACCGTGCACAGGGACGCTTTGAGAAAGTTTGTTAGGGACGGTTTTGGCTTGGGTTCATACAGGCGCGGTAAAGGAGATACATGATTGTTCTCGACAGATCGCAAGAAACACCGCTGTATATACAGTTGTATGAAGCTCTGAAGTCAGAGATTACCAGCGGGGCCATAGAAGACGGCTCAAAGCTGCCTCCCATTCGAACGCTCGCAGACGAACTCGATGTCTCGCGCAATACCGTTGAAATGGCATATCAGCAGCTTACAGCCGAGGGGTACGTGACATCAAGATCTGGCTCAAGATACCGGGTCGAGAATACCAACCACACTCTCCATGAGCCAAAAGACAACATGTCAAAAATCAGACAGACTGCCGGCAGTACTCAGAGTGCTCTCAAACAAGCAGGACTTTTGTGCGGCAAGACCCTGCAAGACGAGTGCGAACGGTCTTCAGAGCATCAAATCGAGTTCGATTTTGCCTACGGAAACCGCAGCGAGGGGAGTTTCCCGTCCCGGTTGTGGATAACGCTTGTATCCGAGGCGCTCGATTATGACCAGGGTGCATCATCACGCTACAGCGATCCTTTTGGCGAAATTGAACTCCGGCAGATCATCGCGCAAAACCTCAACGCAACCCGGGGAGTACAATGCGACCCCGAGCAGGTTATTATCCAACCGGGAACGCAAGAGGCTGTTGATGCGCTCACCGTGCTGTTTGACGCCTCATATGATACGGTAGCCATAGAAAACCCCGGTTACGACGGGGTCCGCCGTGTTTTTGAGAACCGCAGGTTCCACCTTGTGCCTCTTGATGTTGCCTCAACACCTGAACGTTTTAGAGAATCGCTCGAAGCAAGCAATGCGACCATTGCTTTCATAACACCTTCAAACCAGTTCCCCACCGGGAAAATCCTCCCGCTTGATGACCGCCTTGCTATATTGAAGTGGGCGGCACAAAACGGGACATATCTATTGGAAGATGATTACTGCCGGGAGTATCGCTACGTGGGCAATCCCATTCCCAGTTTGCAGTCGCTCGATACAAACGGCCGGGTCATTTACCTGGGAACACTCTCAAAGATGCTGTCACCGGCGCTCCGCATGAGCTATATTGTCCTGCCTCATGAGCTTTTAGAAGTCTGGCAAAACGTCTACAGCAACTATTATTGTCCTGTCCCGTGGATAAACCAACAGGCACTCCTGCTGTTTGGCAAACAAGGCCACTGGGACAGATACGTGCGCAAGGCTTTTGTGACGTACCGCACCAGACGCAATATCCTGATAGATACCCTCCAAGCCACCATGGGAGACCGCATCCAAATCATCGGAGGCGAAGCGGGCCTTCATGTTCTCGTTTCGACAAATGACAGCCGGACCCAGCAAGAACTCATTCAAGCAGCTGCCGAGAAAGGCGTGGGCATCTATCCCACACATCAATACTGGATGACCCCCTATGAAGACCGCCCCCACCACCTGCGCGAAAGCGTCCTCGTGGGCTTCTCGGCCATCCAAGAAGACCAAATATCCGAGGGAATCAACCGCCTCAAAGCAGCCTGGTTCGGTGCATAGGGACGGAGGCAATGCACCCGTGCACCCGCCTATGCACCCGTTTGCGTTCCTTTTTGAGCGGGACTCAGGCTATTGCTTGAGCGGTTTCAGCATCTTGTCTGTGCGAATATCTTGTTTCTCTCGCACGTGAAGTTCTGCCCTACACAAGCCAGTCCCGCTCCTTTGAACAAAATGCAGTTTTCATACAGCGGCATATGAGGAGCCTTCGCGGAGCATACGCTCTTTATAGGCACCGGGCAAAACGCCTGTTATACGCTTAAATGCCTTGCTGAATGCACTGGGTTTGCCGTATCCGACCGCTGACGCAATTGTTGCAATGGAAAAGTCGGTCTGCTCAAGAAGACTTTTTGCTTTGATCACCCGTTGATTCTGTATATATGCCGCGGGAGTGCATCCGTACCGAGCCTTAAAAGATTCTTTAAATTTTGTAAGACCCATGCACGAAATCCGGGCTAGGCATTCGACGGTAAGGTCTTCATCCAAATGGTTCCATACGTAGGTTTCGAGACCGTCAAGAGCATGCTTGTCTTCGCTTGACAACAGCATGCCTTTGTTCGCACCATCAATATCATTTGCGCGTTTAATAACCAACCCTATTGCTTCTGCTACAATACCCTCATAGAATAGGTCTGCAGCAATACCGTCTCCACGGTACTTCTGCATACGTTTGAACAACATAATCAGTTCGGGGAAATCTTTTTTACCGTCAACCTTGGCAAAAGCCCTTCGTATATCCGGAATACTCCCAAAGCGTTGCTGCAAATAGTCGCGATAGTAATCAGGCGAAATAGTTATCGAGGATGCTTTAACATGGGCTCCGGCATCAAAATGTCCCACATATTCCTGACCTTCCTGCGCAATATAAACCGAGACCGCGCCGGGTTCGGCATAATAACCTTCTGCAAAGAGACCCTCTGAGCTCTCATAAAGGCAAATTGATATATGCTCGGCATGACGATAACACATTTTACCAGGCTGATTAAATTGCATTTCGTAAACATTTGCGGCAAAGAGATTGCGGTTAAAATGGACCCAATACTCACCATGACCCATCTCGTTATCAAATACATAAAGATTTCCTGATGGGCTATACTTATGAAAGTCAATAATCGGTTTGAAATTCCAAAGCCTGAATGCCTCTTGATACACGTCTTCTTTAAGGTTATTCATTCAAAGCTGCTCTCTTCCCAGATTGGCCGTTTCTCTACCCCAAAACGTCGCTTTTCCTGTTCGCTGGCATCAAAGCGTAATAATATACTTACAATCTCATTGTAAGACATATATAACTTTATGATCGTGATGATTGTCGGGTTCTCAATAAACACCCGGTAATGCACATCATACTGCACACGAAAGGTTTGGTTTATGGAAAACTCTGCATCTGTCAACCCTAACAGGTGGACTACTCGCGATATACTTACGTTTGTTATCTTTAATATCATCATTATTGTCATAGTTATGGCTGCAAAGATGATCGAAGACATGCTGCTCACTCCGCAAAATACCTTTTTTGTGGGGTCATGGCTTTTTCCTCTTTTAGCCACGCCGTTTTATATGGTTATGGCCGACCGTATTGCCAAGCACGGTGTTTTGGCTGCTACTACTCTGATCTTTGGAATTATGTATACGTTTATGGGAGGTCTTTACTGCCTGCCTGTTGCATTAGTAGGAGCCATCATAGGCGAAGCTATAATGTGGAAAGAAGGTTCGTACCATAACATTGTGCGCCTGATTGTTGGCTATATTGTGTACTGGATTACATTTGGCATGTATGGCGTTGTGCCGTATATGTTCTTCCGCGAAACTTACAGCCAGCAGCTTCTTGCCTATTACAGCGAGGCCGATGTTGCGGCCATGGTGGCGCAATACACCGAGCCTCAGTGGATTCTCTTAATGTGCGCCATGTTTATTGCAGGAACCATTGTTGGCGGAATTATTGGTTCTAAGCTCCTTAACCGCCACGTACGCAAAGCTAAAATTGCCTAACCGTGAATCAGTATGGATATCACAAGTAATCAAACGGTTGGCCTGCTGGGGCTCGACCCGCGAACACATTTCGCTGCAATAGTAGGAGCAGGCGCTGCTACTATGGTCATTGCAGACCTGCGCCTTATTATAATGTCACAAATAATAGCAGCGGTCTATTTGATTCTAAACGGCAGAGTACGTCTTAGCATTCTGTGCACACTATGGTTCGCGGTATTCTTTGTGCTTGGATTATTACCAATAGCAGGTGTCTACGGAGAATTTATACTTAACCTGATTCACGCAATTCCCCCCTTTACCGTGGGTTGCGCTCTATTTACACAATCACCTTCTGCTATTATGTGCGCATTGGAGAAATGGCACGTGCCAAAAAGTGTTACTGTTGGTATTTGTATGGCGTTCCGCTTTGGATCCCTGCTGGTGTTCGAGATTAAATCTGTAATAAACGGCATCCGCATGCGGTCGATTTTTCCGCATGTAAAAGATGCGGTTACCCACCCTGCTCTTGCCTACGAATGCATATATGTTCCGCTTGTTATGCGCAGCCTGAGGCTGTCAAGCGAGCTTGCGGCTTCTGCCCGGCTTAAAGGCATTGAGATACACGAGGGGCGCACATCTGTTCATCATGTTGGTTTTGAGCTACGCGATGCGGCGGCGGCACTTATAATTGTGGCAATCTTTGCCGCGCTTATTGTTTGGGACATGGTTATATGAGCGAATATGAGAATCTTCTTGTCATGGATGACGCTTCATTTATGTATGTTGACGAGGTTGAACGGTCTCAGAATGTATCAGAGCCCAGTATGCCGGACACGGTATCTGCCGGTGTTGCCCTAAACAGAACAGAAGGATGTGTGAGCAACATCTCTTTGGCGGTTGCTCCGGGTACCTGTACAGTTTTATGCGGAAAATCCGGACATGGAAAAACCACGGTGCTGCGTATGGCAGAAGGCCTGTGCGGAAGCTTTTACCCCGGTGTGCTAACAGGGGCGGTACTTGTGGCAAGCGCGCCTATTCATGAGCTCTCAGAGCGCAAACGAACAGAGACCATGGGTGTTGTAATGCAGGATCCCAGAAGCCAGTTTTTTATTGGAACTGTTGCCGACGAAATTGCTTTCACCCTCGAGAACCTTGGCACGGACCCTCAGATAATTGTCGAACGTGTCAAAGAGGCTGCCCAATTATGTCATGTTTCGGGTCTTTTAGACCAGAAGCTCACCGAACTTTCAAGCGGACAAAAGCAGCGCGTTGCCCTGGCTTGCGCTGTCGCATGCAGGCAACCGCTTATTATTCTCGATGAACCTACATCAAACCTCGATGAGGAAGGCTCGCAGCAGCTTATTGACATTCTGGCCAACCTTAAAAAACAGGGGTGTGCCATTCTTATTTCTGAGCATCGACTCCATAGATTTCTTCCTATTGCGGATGAATATATTTACCTGAAGAACGGCCAAATAATTGCCCGGTGGAGCTCAGGTGAGTTTGCGGCACTCACTCCCTTAGATGTAGCTCCTTTTGGGCTGAGACACCCAGACATGTCTCTTAATGAAGAGCTAAGGGACATTCTCAAAAGAGAGCCGGGCGAGGGCTTCCGGGCTATAGCCCAAGCTGCAAATCAAGCAGGAGTCTGGCGCATTGATGATCTGACATACCGTTATCCTTCGAGTAAACGCGGAATTGAACACATAACTGCAGAGTTTGCCGAAGGCACGGTAACTGTCATCGAAGGGCCCAACGGCGCCGGCAAAACTACTCTTGCCCGCATTCTCTGCGGATCTCTTAAAGAGCAATCCGGCAGGATTTTTTACAACAATAATCCAATGAGTCGCAGTATGCGCAGGCTCAACAGTTATTTTGTTATGCAAGACGTGGACTACCAACTCTATGCTTCGAGTGTTGCGGATGAGGTAGTCTTGGGCCGCAAGGTCAACGATGCGTTAAAGAAAAAGGCATGGGAAGCCCTTGCTGCCTTTGATCTTACCAATATAGCTAACCAGCATCCGGCTTCTCTTTCTGGCGGACAAAAACAGCGGGTAACCATGGCAGCCGCCTATTGCAGTGATGCGCGTTTGATTGTGCTTGACGAGCCAACAAGCGGGCTCGACGGAGACGGCGTACGTCAGGTTGCCGCCTGGTGCAAAACAATTGCCCAACAAGGAAAAGCCGTAGTTGTTATTACGCATGATACACAGCTGGCTCGTCTAACCGAGGGGTTGGTACTGCACTTAAATGCCAACAAATCCCGGAGCAGCAATGCAGAAAGGAGTATTGCCATGGAATCTGCCTCGAATCCGGGCGCTCTCGCAAAACTCTTTTATTTTATGCAAGACAGTAAACCCCGTATGGTCCTCTCGCTTCTTCTCGCATGTTTGGGAGAGGCCTTGGGCATGGTGCCTTACCTGATTATTGCCCTGCTTGCAGCAGGGCTCATTGAGAACACGCTTACCCTGCAGAACGCTGCTTTGTTGGCGGGAGCGGCAGCGCTTGCCCATATTTCAAAGTATTTTCTTACATGGCGCTCGTCCATGATGTCTCATCGTATTGCCTTTAAGGCGCTGCGAACCATGCGCGACCGTATGGCCGAGAAAATGGCGCGTGTACCCATGGGCGAAATAATAGAAACCCCTATGGGTACCGTTAAAAACCGTTTTGTAGATAACGTAAATGTTCTGGAAGACGCGATTGCTCACTTTATGCCCGAGCTTCCGTCTAACGTGTTTGGCCCGCTTTTGGGCTTTATTATTGTTTTTATAATTGACTGGCGCATGGGTTTGGCAAGTCTTGCCACCATTCCTTTGGGTTTGCTTTTTTATGCCGGCATGATGCGCGATTATCAAACAAAAATGAATAACTATGTTACGAGCGAACAACATATGAACGCCTCGCTCGTGGAGTATGTTAACGGTATTCAGGTTATTAAAGCCTTTGGCCGCACAGCGTCTTCTTTTAAGAGTTTCTCGGATGCTGTAGCCAATTACCATGACAGCACTATTGCCTGGTACAAACAAAGCTGGATATGGATGGCAGGCATAAGGTCGGTAATGCCCTGCACGCTTTTGGTGGCATTGCCGCTTGGCGTGGTGTTTATGGCGCAGCATACGTTATTGCTTCCGCAGTTTTTAACCTGCATTGTTATCCCTTTAAGCTGCATTGGTCCTGCGTTAAAATTCGCGCAGGCAGCAAGTCAGATTGCTGTCATGGATACGTGTCTTAATGTAATATGGGACTTTTTACAAACGCCTGAGCTTGAACGGCCCACTGAACGTGTGCGGCTAAAAGGTGAAACCTTTGAGTTCAACAACGTGTCTTTTTCTTATCATAGCGGCGTTGAAGTCCTTCATGATATAAATCTGGAGGCGGCTCCCGGCCAAATAACGGCAATTGTCGGACCAAGCGGTTCGGGCAAATCGACCATTGCCAAACTTATGGCAGGTTTTTGGGATGCTACCAAGGGAAGCATAAGCTTTGGCGGTCGCGATGTCCGTGAGATTCCGGCAGAACAGCTTGCTGAGCATATTTCTTATGTATCACAGGATTCCTTTTTGTTTGATATGAGTATTGCAGATAACATCAGATTGGGACGGCCCAATGCAACGGATGACGAGGTTCGCGCAGCGGCTAAAGCGGCCCGTTGCGACGAGTTTATTTGCGCTTTGCCGCATGAGTATGAAACTCCGGCAGGCGAAGCGGGAGGGAGTCTCTCGGGCGGCGAACGTCAACGCATCGCCATTGCGCGAGCCATTCTTAAAGATGCTCCCGTTATTATTTTGGACGAGGCAACCGCATATGCAGACCCGGAAAACGAATCGTATGTTGAGCAGGCTATAAGCGAACTTGTGGCTCATAAGACGCTCATTGTGATTGCGCACAGGTTATCAACCATACGTAATGCAAATAAGATTGTGGTAGTAAATGAAGGCAGCATTGTGGGACAAGGCACACACCAAGAACTGCTGAGAGACTGTCCCCTTTATAAACAAATGTGGGAGAGCCACATAATGGCAATAGGATGGGAGACCAATTTGCCTGCCGCAGTATCAACGGAAGCCGGTGATTAACATGTTTACCGTTATTAAACGTATTCTCGATTTGGCCGCCGGGTTTTCGAGCCAATCGCATGCAAATCTCATTCAGGGCATGGTTTTTAATGTCCTTAAGGGTTTCTTTATGGCAGGCATGCTGGGGGCCATATGGTGGGCTGTCGAACACTATGACAACCTCAATGTAGGTGTCGCACTCCAGTGTGCCGGAATGCTCATAGCAAGTGTTGCCGGTCAGTTTATTTGCCAATATATTGTTGACATTAAAATGGACGCAGAAGGGTTCCATATTTTTCGCGATTTGAGGCTCCGCATTGGCGACCGTCTCAAAAAAGCACCTATGGGGTTCTTCTCGGAGCAAAAACTTGCAGCTATCACCACAACTCTTACCACCACGGTTCATCAGCTCGAAGAATTTATGACCATCTGCATGACGGGACTCTCGGGCGGGGTTGCCATGGCAATTATTATGGGTATCTTCTTTCTTGTAATTGCTCCGCCAATCGCCGGCATCACGTTTTTAGGAATTGCGGCCGGACTGGCTGTTCTTAACGTTTTGCTCAGACGTTCAGGCAAAGCAACCAAAGACGTTTTGCAGGCACAGGAAGCCATGAGTGATACCGTGTTTGAATACGCCCGCGGTATGGCGGTATTGCGCATGAACTCGACTCCCAACGAATCGCTTGCCAAAGTAAAAGCGGCGTTCGAAATGAAGCGTGCCGCAGATGAACGGCAGGAAGCTGCGGCCCAAGGTCTTCTTAAACTGTATGCACTTATGTTTAACCTTGCGAGCTGCGGTGTGCTGTTTACTGCATGCGCCCTTTATGTTAACGGAACACTGCCTCTTAGCTGGGCGCTAACGTTGCTGGCTGCTGCGTTTATGATCTACGGAGAACTTATTGCCGCAAATAACGGGGCGTTTCTTGCCAAAAAGATTGGAAACGAGCTTGACCGCATTGACGAAGTTTGCGCTATTCCCAAGCAAGACACCACAAATGAGCCTCTTGTACCTGAGAACTTTAATATAGAGCTTGATCATGTTAGTTTTGGCTACGGAGATAATGAGGTAATTCGCGACGTAAGCCTTGTTATTCCTGCGCAATCCAGCTGTGCATTTGTAGGACCTTCAGGTTCGGGCAAAACAACACTCGCTAATCTTATTTCGAGGCTCTGGGATGTAGACAAAGGTTGCGTGCGTATTGGAAACCGCGATATTCGCGAAGGAACCGCAGAAAGTCTCATGGAGTATATTTCTATGGTATTCCAAAATGTTTATCTGTTCCATGATACCGTAGAGAATAATATTCGCTTTGGTGTTCCTGATGCTACCCATGAACAGGTAGTTGAAGCCGCAAAACGGGCTCGCTGCCATGATTTTATAATGGAGCTGCCCAACGGGTACAACACCCTTGTCGAAGAAGGAGGCGCAAATTTTAGTGGTGGCGAGAAGCAACGTATTTCTATTGCGCGTGCCATTATGAAAGATGCGCCTATTGTAATTCTCGACGAAGCCACATCGAGTGTTGATCCGGAGAATGAGCACGAATTAATTTGTGCAATAGAGGAACTCACCCGTGATAAAACACTTATATCTATTGCGCACAGGTTAAACACCGTACAAAACGCAGATCAAATTATTGTTCTCGATAACGGTCAAATTGTTCAGCGCGGAACTCATGATAAACTCATGCAGGAGGAAGGCATCTATCGACGTTTTGTAGAGCTGCGCCAAGCCGCTGCCGGCTGGAAACTGGGTTAAGGACATTGGGTAGTAAGGACATTGGAGAACGGGGGGACGGTTCCTTCGTTCTTTTTTAAGCGCAGAGTGGCGTATAGCAGTGAGAATATCTTTCTCCGTTTAAAAAAGAACGAAGGAACCGTCCCCCCGTTCTCTACGTTGTCCCTCTGTCCTCCCTCAGCCTCACATGCGGCTTTATGCAAGGATTTCTTGTATTTGATAGTCTTTAAGGTGGTTGAGCGTGTTGAGCTTCCATTGCGGGTAGCCAAAGCCGGGGTCAGTGAACTCAAAGTTTTTAAGGGTAATAAGTTTGGCTTTGATTTCTGAGGTTACTAACTCCCGCGCAATTCCAATAAAACTGTTACCAATTTTTGGACCTATTGTGTACAAGTAGTCATGAAGGTTATCATTTTCCATCATCATGGGCAAACAAGCCATATTGTGATCAAAAAGAGGAACCATTCCCAAAACAGTGCCCTTGGCATTATCTACCAGAAAGCCGTAATTACCCGCATGCCGGTCAACGTTTGCCATAACCGCATCCATAACCACCATCTCACGGAACTGCTCCTCAGCATCGCAATTACTTGCAAATTGTAACATATCTAATGTTGAGAACGGCCTTTCAAAGAAACGGTGTGCAGATACAAATCCAATATCTTCAGAGGTAAATATAGGGCATTTACTGGCAAGTTTGTTATGGTACATAACAACGGTATACGGTACATGGTTACTATGAGCGGCTTGGAGTATTTGTGTAGCCAAAACTTCAGAATAAGGCTCAAAGCCGGCATTTTCAAAACCTGTCGAGCCCCGTTTAAGCAGATAGATACCATCTTCTTCACGCACCCAGCATTTTGCAAAAGAACCGCTGGTTGCATATTCCGGGGAAGTGGGTGAGTTTCTCCGGCCAAACATACCGGTTCCGTCAAATGCTATACGTGCAATAACATCATCAAATGGATTTTTATATAACGAGACATCTGACCATGAAAGTTCCTCGTCAGCACGCTTCATCCAAAATGTATCAGTCAGGGAAAGACAACGAGCCATACTAATAAAGTCATGCCTGGTAACCATGCCTAATTCTCGCATGAGTTTTTCGATTGATACGCGATGTTTCGCAATACGCCGCCCGTCGATCCAGTCATCTATACTGATGAATCCATATGGTACATATGAATCCAAACGCTCAATCTCAATATAATGAAAATCATCAAACTCAGGGCGTTCCTCATAAACCGCAACAATAACGTCCTTATTCATGAGCTGATACAGCACAGCATGCCTCCTTTCTCAATTCTCTTTTATAATATCACACTCCCGTGAACATCAACTCCGAGCATGGTGTCTACTTCATCTTCAGTAAAGCCAAAGTAGCTTGAGAAGTCTTCATCAAGCACAGAGTATGATACAAAGTTATTGGTTCCGGTGAAGATGCTTTCTTTGGTTATCTTTAAGCATCCGGTAATTACCGCACATTGTAAGTACTCATTGTCTTTGAGAGCGGTACTCATGATTGCTCTCATGACGTCGAGCATCTTGGTGTAATAGTTGTTTTGAGCAGAGTCTTTCTCGGCCGCATGAGCTAGAGGAACGTCGTATTCATCTATGAGAAGTATTACTTTTTTGCCGTATATGGCAGAGAGTATGCGTGTAAGGGTTTTGAGGGAGTACTTAACTTCATCGATTGCTGCCGTTTTTGCTTTAAGCCTTAAAAACAATTGTTTGTCATCATTGTCAACTGAGGCATTGTTTATGATTGGTATCGATTCTTTACATACATCAGCCAGGCAATACTCAAGCATCTTATATGCGTCCTCAAAGTTTTCGCCTTCAGCATCTTTGAAGGATATGAACAATACCGGATACTGATTCATCCACTTGTCGCAAAAGCTTGTATGCTTTGTGCACTTCAAACTTGACAGACCTTTTCTGTTGACATAATATAGTTGGCTAAGTTAACTAATATGTTGAAAGGCGAGTCCTTTTATGAAATCAGTGAGTATGTTTGAGGCTAAAACAAATCTGTCAAAGTATGTTGCGTCAGTTGTATCACAAGAGGAACCATATATTGTTATCCTTCGCAACAATAAACCTGTTGCGAAGATTACTCCATATGAAGAAGGCACAGAAAACCGTATTGGGATAGCCGAGGGACTTTTGCCCTCTCTTTCGCTTGATGCGTTTAATACAATCTCCCTTGAAGAAGATTTTTATGGCGAAGGAACTCTGCTATGAAACTCTTGCTAGATACGCATATCATCATCTGGGCTTTAACAAATGACAAACAACTGTCATTAACAGCAAGGGAACTCATCTCTTCTCCTCACCATATTGTTCTCTTTAGTTCTGCATCAATTTGGGAAATTGCAATCAAAAATCAGAAATCACCAAACCTCTGCCCTTACCATGAAAAAGACATCCTTGTCTATTGCCAAAAGGCGGGTTATGAACAGCTCAATATCACACCGGAACATGCGCTGGCTATCCGTAACCTCCAAGTTAAAACTGGGAGAAGACTAAACAATTATGACCCGTTTGATAGGATTCTTATAGCCCAAGCGAAAACAGAAAATTGCCTTCTTCTCACTCATGATAGTAATTTTGAGAATTACAATGAACCCTGCATACAGATGGTTTGATACAGCAAAGATGAAGGAGCCTTCCTTCCTGATGGTTCTAACCGGTACTTCACCTTATGCCTACAAACGTGAGGATGGTATATACGTTGTGCCAATTACAGCGTTGAAACATTAAGTGCATGAACAGGACATGAACAGGGGAATTGTCTCCTGTTACCCTACAACCTGGTTAAATCCCAAAGATGGCGCCAATGCCGTCAAGAACCCGGGTCATGGTAGCCTGATCAAGTGCAGCTCCTAAATGCCGTGCTGCACTTCTGGAATCATTTAAGTCAACAGCGCGGAGTGCTTCCAAACATATACAGCCATGTATAGGATTCTCTTCAGCAATTTCTATATGAAGAGGATGCCCGTTAACCGTTGACGTAATAGGGCATACAACGGTAAGACTAGAGAGTATGTTATTAAAGAATCCGTCAGATACAACAAGGGCCGGCCGTCTCTTTTGCGGTTCATGACCAACAGTGGGATCAAAGTTTAGTTCAATCAAATCACCCTGTTCAAAAATCATGCGACCACCTCAGCTCCAACATCAGGACCTCCCCATTCCTCACCTACTTTAGGTCCCGTCCAGCCACTAGCAAATTCTTGTATTGTCATTTTGCGGCTTCGTGTGTAGCGGCGGTCTTCATTTATAAACCGGAATGTTACTGAAGACCGAGCCTGATCAAATTCGATTTCTGCCTGAGAACCAACATGTATTCCCAAGGCATCACATACCTCTACCGGTACCCGGACTCCTTGGCTGTTTCCCCATTTTGTAAGTGTTGCCTGCATATGAAACCTCCAAACGTATATACTTGTATATCCATTATACAAGTATATATCAAGAAAACAGCATGCGCAGAATATCAGATAAATAAATACCACAAGTTTATGATTTTGAGGTCAAAAGGTTAAAAACTTTCACGCACCAAGCGCGCGAATGGGAACCACACAAGCGCCTCCATGTGTCTGTACCTAGTAAATACGAATAATAATACCTCCGTCCCTATGCACTTCTTACGTTTTTTACCTTGCGGGGTTCATTGAAAGCTGGGGGCGTGGTGTTGAAAAGATCTGGGTGCAAAGGGACGGAGGCAATGCACTGGGCAGACACGAGCCTGTGCGTTTTCTTCCGAGTAACCCTTTTGTCTATATTCTTTAGCCAGTTCTTCCAGATTCACCCTTATAACACCTCCGTCTGCAAAACATCAAATACTTTGTTACTTTTTGGTGCGGCTAATGCATAGTCTTGTATTTTCTGAATATTAAGACGAGGCAGGATTCGCCGATAGTTCAATAGTATCTCCTTATAGTAGTCAAATGGTAGTTTTGTTTTGTAACGTAATAGTTCGATCAGCATGCGTTCTTTATTATAGATTGGGATGGAATAGCCTTTAATATCTATAGATTCAATCCCTTCCGAAAAAAAGGCCCCAGGAATAAAGTACTGCTTCACTCGTTTGTCGGGGATCTTCGCTGCATCCCGTTCTGTCGCGAAATCGTATTTCTCTGGAATCACGTCGGTGAGATCATGCATATAAAAAGCATTATGCATAGTTACAACCGCCTTTGGATACTTATGGGCAAGCATGGCTATCTCCGGGACATATTCTTCTTCTGAGTAGATGCCTCTATCTATCCGGAACAGCTGGCCTGAATTTACCTGTTGCTGAATATAATAATCAGAACCATACCGCTTTAGGCACTCACTGCGTGTCAACATATCTGCTGCCTCATTTCATTTAGATAACCATCCGCAATATATATTGAATTGTGGATGATTATCTAAACTATATGCAGTAAACATATTGCTGTCAACAGTAATCCGAAGAAACATCCGCAAAATCATTTATTTTGCGGATGTTTGCAAAACGTTACAATCTGAATTATTCAACCCTCAAAACATTTTTAAATAGTTAAAATAAGCTATTGAAATGCCTCGTTTGGTGCCCTTGATAGCGTATATGTTGTACAGGGGTCGATTCTTTGAGAGTATAACACAGAGGGACGGGGGATGTGTGTGGTTTTGCGAAAAAAGCCACGCATACCTATGGACAAATCAGAGCGGAGCTCGAAAAACAAGGAAAAACAATTGGAGCCAACGATCTTATGATAGTAGCAATTGTCCTCGCAGAAAACGGAATTCTTGTTACCCATAATACCCGGGAGTATGAGCGCATCACACAACTTCAAATAGAAGACTGGACCTGTTAATCAGGCTCCGGTTTTTGTGCCAGGGGCCGGTTCCACCATCAGGTGCAAAGGGACGGAGGGGGTAAGGACAACGGGTAAGTGAGGACAACGGGGACGGGTGTTATTGTCCGCGGAATGAGACAACAGTGCCTACGTTCCTGTTGTCTCATTCCGCGGACAATAACACCCGTCCCCGTTGTCTGCACCCTCATGCAAGCCTTTATGCAGGAATTCTAAAAGGGTGAGTCAAATTACTCCGTCCCCTTTGACTCATTCAGCAACAATATCTATAACATGCCTGACAGGGAGGTTGGAGACACGCCACTCAAATATGCGTGGAATGACAGGGTCGTAATTCGGTTGCAGAAAAGGAACATGGAGCGTATATTCTGTATCGGGTCTAAGAGAAATATCCGCGATGCCGTTACCTTTACCTTTATAGGCACGTTCGGTCTCTTCGAGCATGTCCATATTTACCCGATACCAGTTTACTGGCTTCACACATGTAAGAAGTGCGCCAAACATATGAAAATAGCCGTCTGAGTTATTATCATTTTTCATGGTAATTGTAAGACATGGAACGCATGCTGAATCATACTTCTCTTCGTTTTCGTGAAGTACTTCAGCCGGCTCAAGAGCGTAACGGCGCATATACTCATTATAAGAAATAACTTCTGCTTGATCCACTCGTAGTGAATACCCTTCTGTATGTTCACCGTTAAAAGTAAGAAAAGTTCCATCCAATTCAACCCACTCTCCCATCTTATGCCTTATGACGGGAATTCGGTAAGCATTGGCATTCACCTGCCAAATACGTCCTGTTATTAAGGCACAAACGGCGAGAGATCCTGCAATCGCAAACGTCCTGCGGCTCACAGCGCGATGACCGCTCATTGGTTATCTCCCCTCTCCACGCACCTAACAGCTCTTCCTGCTGACATGACCCAAACGTGGTCTGCTACAGAACGCAGGAATGCAGCATCATGGCTCGCGATAATCACGCAAGCTCCTTTTTCTGCCGCTTTATGTATAAGCGTTTGAAGGATCTTTACCCCTGAGGCATCAAGCGCGTTTGTTGGCTCGTCGAGCAGCAGAAGCCTTGGTTCTTCGAACATAGCGGCTGCAATACCAAGCCTCTGTTTCATACCGAGCGAGAATTTGCGATAGGGCATACGTGAATTAGGATCAAGTTCCACTGCCTCAAGCCATGAGTAAATTTGTTCTTTGCTGGCAACACGGCGCACCATTGAAAGCAGCCGCAAATTCTGGTAAGCCGTTTTACGTTCTAAAAAAGCAGGCCCCTCAATAAGAACACCTATTGAATCAGGGAATGGCCTGTCGCGGCCAATAATATGGCCTTCAACTTTAACAAAACCTGAAGTAGGACGTATAAGACCCGCGATTGCACGGATGAGCATTGTCTTGCCGCTGCCGTTTGGTCCTTCAAGACCAGAAACCTCGCCTGCACTGAATGAACAAGTTATTTCATCAAGAACACGGGTATTCTTATATATCTTTGTGAGGTTTTCAATTTCGACCACAGTCATTTTTCTCCGATCAGTAAATCGCTTGTATGATTCACAAAGTCCCGCCATGAGAATGCGCGCCAGCCTGCAATAGCAGCTCCCGTTGCAATTACCAACGAGACTAAAATACCAATGAAACAACTCAGGCCCTCATACGCTATTCCCTCAAGGCGGCTTGCGACAAGCCAGACATAAGGAGGAATTGGTATCTGAGACCATACTGCTAAAAACAAGAACAAGAATGAGGCAAGCAAACCTGCCATTGGGCCTTTGTAACATGTTATAGATAGTTGAATAAAGCACATAGCAACAAATACACACGGTGCAACTATTAAGAAACCAAAAGGCATGACCGGACTATCATAAACAATAAGATACGAGCTATAACCAACAGCTTCAGGGACTTTCTCAGAAATCGCAAATTCGAGGCCTCCGCCGCTGAAAGCAGCAAACAGCATGCAAACCGCAAGAATTACCAACCAGCATAACAATGCTGCAATTAAAGTCCAGAAGCAAATACCAAGCCACCAAGCACGCCTGCTTCCGCAAGCAATCATAGCCTGGCATCCTGATCCGGCAAGATCACGCCACGGACAATCAAGGGTTGTATAAGCAACGCATCCGCAAACAGCAAGCCAGCCTGATGGTAAATAGAATGGCTCGCCACGAATTACTCCAAACGGCGTTGTACCGCCAAAAACCGCACTGAGAAAGTCGCCAAGACCTAAACCATTCCATGCTTGCCCAACAGAACACGAAAGCCAAGCAGTAAGCCCCAAAGGGAGCGTTGTGCAAACGAATGCTGTAATGATAGCAACGAGAAAAAGTCTTCGAATCATAGGAAACATACAACGCCGGGCTACAATAAAAGCCGTTTTTATAGCTTTCATAAAATATCTCTTCTTTTGGCTAACAAAGGAACAGTTACTGAAAATACCAGCATAATAAACATACATACGAGTGTCATTGGTAAAGAAGCATTGTAAGGATGCCCATTGGCTATAAGTTGGTCAAATAGCGTAAAAGCCATTTTGAAACCAAAACCCATATACCCAGATAGGTTCATTGCAGCAAAAAAGTTGTCACTCAGTTGTTTTGCAACGAGTAGTAAAAGAAATGGAACAACCATGATGGTTATGCGGTTGCGCAATATTGTAGAAATCGCCAAAGTGCATGCAGCCCACAAACCACAAAGCAAAAAGTTTAGTATTAATCTTAATACTACATACAGTCCTGGGGCAGTATAGAACTGCTCTGCAAAAGCAGACTGCATGCCCATATAGGTAAATACAAGATCAAATACCTCAGGGGTATACGCCGGAATAAAACACGCCAAAACAACAAGATTTATGAGCATTGGAATAACAATGACAAGGCCACCCGTTAAAAATACTGCTAAATACTTAATGAAGTAGTATTTCAATCTATAAGTACGAGTCAACATATGAGCCAGATAACCGCATTTTGATTCTTGCGCATAGGACCAAGCATATACTGTTACACATAAAAGCGGAGCAAGAAAGAAAAAGAGATCAGAAAAAGCCGTATTGATATCAAGAGGCAGCCATTGATTATAAATAGAAGCCGTGTATGGTGGAAACCACTTTGTAAGTGAAGAACTCTCAGAAAGGCTAAGTGAGCGAGCACAGACTAATCCACGCTGTACACCACTACACACCGAGCATATGAGCCCGATTGCGAGCGGGAGTAAAAACCATATACTCTTAAAAGCTTTCTCAAATTCCATTCTAATAAGCCAAACCATATTACTCAGTATCCTACCTTTTTGACTTCGAGACGGATGCCATCAGTTATAGCGCGTGGTGTATAAGCTATCTCGCCATTAAAAACACTGCCACCTCCACGTGTTACCGCAAAAATTAATTGTCCGTTTCCTTCGAGCAGATGAGCTGTATAACCACGACGTAACACAATAGTTTCCCCCTGTTCAAGCGTGAAGTATCCAGCTTCTTTATCTAATTCGGCACCTTCAATATAACCATTAGTGGACCAAGCACTTGGACCGAAACTGCTGTCCGATCCTTCCCTCATTAATCTGAAATAACCATCATGAAAAGCTAGCGTTCCGTTTCGGAGAGATGTATAAATCGGTACAGCATCAATATTTGTAATTTCGATTTCGAGTACTATATAATCTGGATCATCCATACCAAAACCATGTCCATCGAGATCTTCTATCTCACAAGCCACAGCCTTCGTCGGATATTGCGTTGCTCTAAGCACGCGAAACTCCAACGTTCCTTCCCAAAGCATCCTATTGACATCATCTGCTGTAACAGAAAGAACGCCGAACTGAAGCTCATCACTCTCTTGTGCCAGGTTATCATTTACAAGATGTGTTGTATCGATTTCATCATTGCGTACTCCGGAATTATCCTTTGTTTCTACATCTTGCACAAGGTTCTCCGAAGAATTACTGCAGGCCGAAAACAGAATAATACAAAAAGTCAATACTACGGTGACAGCGGCTTTTATAACCATTGTCATCCTTTTATTAAGCTGTTTCATATTGGTATCTCTTTTCTCGAACAACTCCATGCCATCCTGATTTTGATGCACTTTTAGGGCTGGAACATAGGAATAAGCCAGACAGTTTAAAGGAAACAATTAATTACTACCAAGTATTAATTACCGTATAGCTACCCTGGCAATCGGGACTCCACACTCCGTTTACTATTCCTGCCGTCGAAGTACGATCGCCTCTTAAGCGCATTTTGGAACAATTATTTTCAACGATCTCATTCCAAATTTCATAGTGTGCAGGATTGTCATATGTTTGTCCTATATCCATTACATAACCATGACTGCCTTGATAGGTAAAATCGTCCCATTGCTGCCAAACAAAAACCCAATGATAGCCCTCAGTATAAACATTAAAATCTGGGCAAGTCATAGACATAACAGACATATAAACCGATGAAGTATTGTACTTGACACGTTCACCAGAATAATCACTGCTATTTAATACCAAGTTAAAATCGTAGGGTTCGTCCTGATAATCACCTGAAGCATCTGCTACATTTGTTCTAAGCATTGCAGCCATGCTCATACTAATAAGAAGAATAACAGTTATCGCAATAGCTAACAAACGTTCTTGCTTACTTAAGCCTCTGTTAATTCCCGCAGTCATTTTCATAGCCACCTCCTCTCATGTCCAAAGCCTATTCCTATGTTCATTAGTAAGGAGTTTAAAGTATAATTGCTATAACTCCTTGGCCCGCTTTAAATATATATTTGAAGACATAAGATGTCTGTAGTCAGGATTTACAAAACAACATAGGTTCGCTGGCTACAACAAATAAACCGACAAATAAACCGGGTTTGAAGTGCATAGGGACGGGGATGTGATATTGGCGGACTGTTCTTGGAATACGTGCTGAGGGCCTAGGCCCT
>JAFWFL010000023.1 GCA_017515595.1 Coriobacteriales bacterium | reverse complement strand
CGCTCCTTCGACGAGTTTTGTTGATCCGTCAGAAAGCTCATTCATTCCCTCAACAAGACTTGTAGAGCCTTCCTGAATCTGAGCGAGACCTTCATCCAAATTGGTAGCACCGGTTGAAAGGTCAGAAGCGCCTTCGACAAGCTTTGTTGATCCGTCAGAAAGTTCGTTCATACCTTCAACGAGACTTGTTGAGCCTTCTTGTACCTGAGCGAGACCTTCATCCAAGGTTGCTGCTCCGGTTGAGAGGTCAGAAGCGCCTTCGACGAGTTTGGTTGATCCATCAGAAAGTTCGTTCATACCTTCAACGAGACTTGTTGAGCCTTCCTGTACCTGAGCGAGACCTTCATCCAAAGTTGTAGCTCCGGTTGAGAGATCGGATGCCCCTTCGACGAGTTTTGTTGATCCGTCAGAAAGCTCATTCATTCCCTCAACAAGACTTGTAGAGCCTTCCTGAACCTGAGCGAGACCTTCATCAAGGGTTGTAGCTCCGGTTGAGAGGTTAGAAGCGCCTTCTACAAGCTTTGTTGATCCGTCAGAAAGTTCGTTCATACCTTCAACGAGGCTCATGGAGCCTTCCTGTACCTGAGCGAGACCTTCATCCAAGGTTGTAGCTCCGGTTGAGAGATCGGATGCTCCTTCGACAAGTTTTGTTGATCCGTCAGAAAGCTCGTTCATGCCTTCTACAAGGCTAGTTGATCCTTCCTGAATCTGTCCCAAACCTTCATCAAGATCACTGGCGCCGGTAGAAAGAGCAGAGGAACCTGCAATAAGCTTGGCGGAACCAATTCTCAATTCACTCATTCCGGCAACAAGCTCATCTGTGCCGTCTTTAAGCTCTCCCACTCCGGTATCGAGTTGCTGAGTCGCACTCAAAACGCCGGGGTTCTGCTCTGTCCCGTCACCGTTAACTCCGCTTGCCAGTTGGTTGACACCGGCAACCAAATCTGAAGCACCGCTGGTCAGTTGCTCTGAACCATCCTGTAGCTGAGCAAGGCCATCGTCAAGTTCTGTTGCTCCTTCAGAGAGTGCCTTAGCGCCGTCTACTACCTGCTCAGAGCCGTCTACCAATTGTTTTGTCCCCTCGGCTAAAGCAGAGCTTCCGTCTTTGAGTTCTCCGACACCTTTGTCGAGATCGCGAGTTGCATTTACCATACCGGGGTTTTGATCAGTACCGTCTCCGTTCATCCCGGTTGCCAGAGCCTGTGCTCCATCTAAAAGAGCGGCTGTGCCATCTACCAGGCTTTCTGATCCTTCTTTGATCTGCGCCAGTCCGCTGTCAAGTTCACCGGTACCGGCGTTGAGCTTATCTGCTCCGTCCAAAAGAGCTGTGGAGCCTTCTCGCAGCTTGCTTGTACCGTCAGCGAGATTCGCCGTACCCTCTTTAAGACTGGCAGCGCCTTCATTTAACACAGCAGAACCGTCTGCCAGCTCTTTGGTACCGTCAGTCAAAGAAATCGTTCCGTCATAAAGATCCTTTGCACCGGTTTCCAAATTTTGAGAACCGTCATACGCTTCTTTTATACCGTCCTCCAGGTTTTGTGACCCGGTGTAAGCATCAACCAGACCTTCAGCTAAGCTCTGGGAACCGTCAACTGCTACTTTAAGATCATCGGTAGAGTTAGAAACCTCGGTTAAAATAGTATCAAAGTATGATTCTGAAATTGAGCTGTTCAGCTGCGCTCTGACACGCGTTACCGCCGCCTCTCCAATCATACTCGCAACTAGGTTATGTCCTTGATCCTGTACAAGCGTAAGCTTTGCTTGTTCTGGAGAGTCTGTCTGGGCAGTCGCGATC
Organism: Coriobacteriales bacterium; assembly: GCA_017515595.1. Lineage (GTDB taxonomy): Bacteria > Actinomycetota > Coriobacteriia > Coriobacteriales > UMGS124 > RGIG5691. Next base: position 48,041 of record JAFWFL010000023.1, on the reverse strand, counting down.
TTCTCGGAAAAATCCTCCGGTATATAAAGCGAGAGATAATACTCGCCGTTTTCCATACCTTCTTTTGCCTTGTCGGCATCTACGAACTCCCATTTGAGACCGTTATCAGTGTTCTTCATCTCCTCAATGAGGTCGTTTCCTACCTGCAATGCTGACCCGTCTTCGAGATATGCACCACGGTCTTGGTTTACAACGGCAACCGGGATTTTATTAATATTCCCATATGGATCCAAAAAGCCCCACAAATAGAGGGCGCCGTATATGAGCGGAATACAAATGATCGCAGCAAGGGCAATTCGCCCTCCGGCAGATCCTTTCATATTCCTAAAATCGAGCAATGAGAATCTCAGACCTCTGAACGGATTACGCATTGTTCAACACCTCATCACGTATGACATCACGCACAACATTGCGTATTTCATCTTGATGCATTTGGCCTTTTTTATACTTTTCTTCTACTGCCTGAGCCTGGGCTTGTGCCGCGGCGTTAATGGGGATCGCCAAATCAGCAAGCCTTCCCAGTTCATAATCAGTCACTGATACTACAATTGTTGTATCAGTCGAATGAGCAATTTCTGCCAGTTCATTGAGGAGCTTGATACTCTGATGACGGGTCAGATCAGCTTCGATATCATCAACAACCAAAAGCTCGGGGCTGCCCACAAGACCTAGGGCAATACCCAATCTTACATAGGTATATCTGTCAAGAGTATCAACACGTGAATCTGCAACTTTCAACAAACCCCATTTATCAAGCAAAGCCTCGGTCGCCTTACGCGATGACCTTATTGAATACAGATTGAGCTCGGCAGCAAAGACACTTCGCACCCTAAGCACCGGCTGTACCTCATTCACGCGGGCAAAAAACCCGAGACCGCTCAGCGGGCGAATCATAGAACGTTCTTCAGGATGGCTGTATCCTGCAACCGTAAGCGTACCTGAAGTCTGCTTCATGCGACCGGCAATAGTAAGCAAAAACTCGGTCTTGCCGCTGCCGTTCTCTCCAACAATTGAGCACAGTTTACCCTTGGGAATAGTACAGCTCACTCCCATATAAGCAGAACGTATTGGGTTATGAAGCGATAGATCATTGGCAACAATATAAGGTTCGCCTACTGCTATCTCTTGTTTATTACGAACCATGTCAACCCTCAACTACAATTGGAGACAATACAACATTTATAGTATACAACAGTTCAACAGACACAACCGTACAAACGCCAAAAGAATATACTGAACAACTACGCCCCTCCTGCATGCAAGTCTCGTCAGTTTAACCATGTTTGTTACATATAATCTTAAAGTTACAGATCATCTTCACATGTTTTATGCGTATAATTCAATTTTTGTCTGAATGGCAACGTTATTTTTGCTCTTGGTTCATTCCGATTGTTCTGGTTTTTACCTATGGTGCCGTGTCTTTAAAGGAGTTATTGTGTCAGATCAAATAAGGGTACGCTTTGCCCCCTCGCCTACCGGCCGTCTTCACTTAGGTGGTGCACGTACCGCAATTTATAACTGGGCATTTGCGAGAACCCACGGTGGAACTTTTATCCTGCGTATTGATGACACAGACCCTGAACGCTCAACAGAAGAGAATACTCAGCAGATTCTCCGCTCAATGGAATGGCTTGGGCTGGATTGGGACGAAGGCCCTCAAAAAGGCGGCGACTTTGGACCGTATTTCCAAACTCAACGTGCAAGCCATTACCAGGCCGCTTTGGAGCGATTAATCGAGAAAGGCGCCGCATATCCCTGCTTCTGCACAGCCGAGGAACTCGAGGCTTCGCGTGCTGCTGCCCGTGAGAGAGGCGACTCGTTCCAGGGATACCAGCGTACCTGCCGCAATATGGATCCGGCCGAGGCTCAGGCTCGCATTGATGCCGGTGAGCCTCATGTATGGCGTCTCAAGGTACCCGAGGATCATCCGGCCGTAGTATTTGAGGATGCCGTTCACGGAACCTGCCGTTTTGAGGCAAAAGAACTCGACGATATGGTGCTTGTACGCTCTGACGGAACGCCTACCTATAACTATGCAACCGTGGTTGATGACGGCGAAATGGGCATTACGCATGTAATCCGCGGCGATGATCATCTTTCTAATACTCCAAGGCAAATCCTTGTATTCGAAGCTCTCGGGTATAAGATTCCCACCTTTGCCCATCTCTCAATGATCTTGGGAAGCGATGGCAAAAAGCTCAGCAAACGCCATGGCGCCACAAGCGTTGAGGAGTATCGTGACCGTGGTTTCTTAAACGATGCCCTCGTTAATTATCTTGCCCTTTTGGGTTGGTCGCTTGACGGAGAAACAACCATTATCCATCCTGATCAAATTGCTCAGAGCTTCACGCTTGATCGTATTAGCAAAAACCCGGCTGTCTTTGATGAAGAAAAGCTTCTCTGGATGGACGGCGAGTATATGAATTCAATGAGCGATCAGGAATTTGCCCAGCGTATTCTTGTTCCCCAGCTTGCCGAGGCCGGTTTTATTCCGCCGGAATCATATTCTCAGCGTGCCGCCTGGTATGACCAGCTTTCGAACATTCTCAAACCACGCTGCCGTGTTATGGGTGATGCTGCCGAGAAGTCCCGCTTTTTGTTTGACCTTGTATACGATGAGCCCTCGGTTAACAAAAATCTTGCTAAAGAAGGCACGCGCGGTTATCTCCGTGCCTGCTATGAGACACTTGAGGTATTAGGCGATGACATTTGGACTGCCGAGGATATTGATGCGGCTCTCGAAGAAGTTCCGGTAAAACTCGGCGTACCCAAAAAGAAGGTCTTCCAGGCGCTGCGTGTTGCGGAGTGCGGACATCAGGTTTCGCTGCCTCTTGGCCCTTCAATGGAGCTTTTGGGCAAACGCGAGTCTCTGTCACGTATTGAGCTTGCCGACCCTCTTGCCCAAGACTAGATTTAAACTGAATTCTGAAAGTCTGTTTCATTTCTGTTTTGTTTCTTATTTGTCTGTATTCACGGGAATCAGTGAACCATTCGCTGATTCCCGTATTTTTTGTATATATAAGCGGTTATTATGCAAGAACCACTATTTTGTGGCTTGTATTGGTAACTACGAGAAAGGCTATTGCATGAATAACGCAAAGCATTTTGGCATGAGCCGTCGCTCCTTTATTGGCGGTGCCCTCGCAACCGCTGGCGCAATTGCCCTTGCAGGCAACTTCAATGCCAGTGAAGCCCTCGCCTTTGAAGCCCCCGCTGATGCCCCTACCGGTGGCGAATTCAGGTTCAAGCTGACCAACCCCGTTGCTATTGAGCCCTTTGGCGCAGAAGAGAACATGGGCGTTGAGGTTATGTTCAACCTCTTTGACCCGCTGTGCAAGTTCGACTTCAGCAAGGGCATGGTAGTGCCGCTTGCCTGCGAAAGCTATGAGCAGAATGATACCGCAGACGAGTTCACTTTCCATCTGCGTCCCGAGGCCAAGTTCCACAATGGCCAGCCCGTAACCTCCAAGGACTTTAAGTATGCTTGGGAGCGTCTCTGCAAGCCCGACTTCCAGCCTGCTCCTTCTTCTCTCGGCTACAAGTGCGCTCAGATTGCCGGCTCCGACGAGATGCTCGCCGGTACCGCCAAAGAGCTCGACATCGAGTGCCCTGATGACCTCACCCTTGTTGTTCATCTCAAGGCTCCGTTCGCTGACTTTGCTTCAATCTCATGCGAGCGCGCTCTCGCTCCCGTTCCTGCCGGCTGCACCGACACCGAGGCTGACTTCCTCTCCTTCCGCGAAGCTCCCATTGGTAACGGCCCCTTCATGATGGATGGCAAGTGGGAAGACGGCCAGTACATTCGCGTAAAGCGCTTTGATGATTACTGGGGCGACAAGCCGCTTATCGACAGCATTCTCTTTGACATCTACACTGATGACCAGACCGGTTGGCTCGCATTTGAGGCCGGCGACCTTGACTATACCATTATTCCTTCTGGTATGTTCAACCTTGCCCGTGAGACCTACGGCGAAGCAACCGAGGGTGGCTATCTCGCCAATCCCGGCCAGCAGACCATTACCGGTAATGAGACCTCGGTCTACTACCTCATCTGCAACAACCTTGATCCTGTCATGGCCAACAAGGATCTTCGTATCGCTATTTCCTTCGCCGTTGACCGTCAGGCCATCTGCGACACCGTTCTCCAGGGCACCCGTTCACCTGCAACCAACATCCTTGCCACCGGTATCCCCGGCTCAGGCGACGGCGTTTGGAAGTACACGAGCCCGGTTAAGGATCTTGAGAAGGCCGAGGAGTACTTTATTAAGGCCGGTTATCCCAAGAATGCTGACGGCAAGCGTGACCTCACCCTTACCTTCAGCTCCAACTCCGGTTCTTCCAACGAAGACATTCTCCAGATGGTAGCAGCTGACCTCGAGGCCTGCGGCGTAACTTGCACACTTGCTTTCCAGGAGTGGGCTTCTTACATCGATAAGCTCCAGGATGCAGATTACCAGATTGGCCGCCTTGGCTGGACCGTTCAGGTTCCGTATGCAGACGGCGTTCTCCAGCCTCTCTTCTACACCGACTGCGGCGACAACAACTCCTACTACAGCAATCCTGAGTTCGACGCTGCTCTTAACGCAGCCCGCCAGGTTGTTGACGATGAAGAGCGTCTTGCTGCCTACAACAAGGCCAACGAGATTGTTGCCGAGGACTTCCCGGTAATCCCAATGTTCTTCTACAAGCACACCTATGTTGTTTCCAACCGTGTAAACAACTTCTACTACAGCCCGAGCGGCTACATCACCATGACTAAGTGCTGGCTCAGCTAATAAGCATTTACGCCGCATAAGGACTGCTGTACATAGTAGTTATTAACGCTTAGTACACAAAAAAGCGCCTCCTTTCTCATAAGGAGGCGCTTTTTGATTTTGGCATCAGGGTGACAGGGGAACGGTTCTTGTGTCACCCTCAATAAGTATAAACGAAAGACGTTAGATCACCATAATCCCGTTTCCGTCTTTTATACCTTTTAAGAGAATTCTTATGATATCTATAACCCAGCCAAATCCGGCAAAACCAACGGTTATTAAAAAGAGAATACCCATTGCCGGCCTGCCCAGATAGAAATAATGAACGCCAAACATGCCAAAGAATATGCAAAGAATGAGAGCAATCCACCTCTGTTTTCTTGAAGCATATGGCATGCCCACGTTTTGCTCAACATTCACGTTGTAATAGTTATTAATGACTCCGCCGTTAGTTGCATAAACTTGGGGATTTTGTACAGGGTTCCAGCTTTCTTGCTGCCGTGCACGAGAACCGGTACCTGTACCGTAAATCGTGGTCCTTTGCAAGCTTCCGTCAGGACGAGCAACATAGCGCACACCGCAATCGCAGCATTCAAGAAAATGCGGATTCTTATCAAAGTCTCTTCCGCCGCAATTTGGACACACATATCTAACCTCGGCCACAACAGCCTCCTTACCTGAGTCATTTAATTTATCTTTGATTTCTTATACCCAACCGCAATCCAAAATATCAGTTGTTTTTAACCTTTTCTAGCTGTTATATGCCTTTGGAAGAAATTTCAGGAGTTCGGTCAGTCCCGCAACAACATCCTCAAGGGGCATGCTTGGTTTCCCCTCCATATCACCTGTGGCTGTTTGCTCGGGTATAAGCGGAACATGCACAAACCCCGCATGGGGATATGGCTCAAACTCGTGAGAATGATTAAGCATTTCATACATAAGATGGTTGCAAACATATGTACCGGCAGTATTACTTACCTCAGCTTTTATACCCTTATTTTTGAGATCACGCACAAGCTCGCACACAGGAATAGTCGCAAAAATTGCGTCTGGGCCATTGTCATCAATGAAGCTGTTCTCGCGTACATCATCATCATTATCAGGACTCGCGCAGTCATCAATATTAATCGCTATGCGTTCTACGGTAAGAGCATCTCTGCCTGCGGCCTGACCAACCATAATAACAAATTCTGGATTAAACTCCTCAACATAGTTGCGCAGGGTTTCATAAGACGCAGAATAACTAACCGGAATACTCACGCTTTTAACTGTACATCCGTCTATCTCGTGAGGAAGAAGTTTTACCGCTTCGAGCGCGGGATTAATGCTTTGTCCTCCAAACGGCTCAAAACATGTCACCAGAATAGTATGTTTTATAATCCCGCTTGTCATATCTTTGACTCCTCAGGTATATTTCCAAACAATTTTTAACATATACTACTACAATAACAAGGCATGATTGTGTCTCAGAAAAGAGGGGGCATTATGATCACAAGTAGTGCATTTGACATACTTGGACCCGTTATGGTGGGACCTTCGAGTTCTCATACGGCAGGTGCGCTTCGCCTTGCCCGCTTTGCGTTGAGCCTGCTTAAAGCTCCGGTAAAGCATGCCGCCTTTACCCTCTACAATTCATTTTCGCAAACATATCAAGGCCATGGTACAGACAGAGCCCTCTTGGGCGGCATACTCGGCTTTTCTCCTGCTGACCCGCGCGTTGCGAAATCTCCCGAGTTCGCAAAAGAATCAGGTATCACATGGGAGTTTATTCCGGCAGGCGATAATGCCTCGCTACACCCCAATACCATAGATATTACGCTTACGGCTGTAAACGATGTCTCTGTTTCTATACGGGGCGAATCTGTGGGAGGAGGACGCATTCATGTTTCGTCCATTGACGGTATAACCGTAAACATTGACGGAAAACTCCCAACGCTTATTGTAGTTCATTATGACATTCCCGGAATGCTTGCTCTCATGACACAAGCCTTGGGAAATGCTCAGGTAAATATTGCCTTTATGAGTTCTTACCGCACGGAACCCGGACAACTTGCTTATGCGGTTTTTGAAACAGATTCCCTGGTTCCCGAGTTTGTCATTAACAAAATCGAGCATATTGAGCATGTATTGGGAGTTCACTCGGTCCAGCTTGAAGGTACAAATATCCGCACGCCTAGCAATACCTCAGCTTATGATTTTGACACTGCGCAAGATCTTCTCGATCTTTGCGAAACCTATAAGGTATCAATCGGAGAAATTATTGCCCGCCGTGAGCATGAATTGTTTGGACCAGTAACAGACACCCGCATTGCTGAGGTTTTAGATGTTATGCGCAAAGAAGTTCATGAGCCTCTCGAAACACCCCTCCGCTCTCTTGGTGGCTTTATTGGCGGAGAAGCCCGGCGCTTCTCGGATTGGCAGCAAAGTAACAATGCTCTTGGCGGAACGATGCTAGCAAAAGCATGCACTTACGCCTTGGCTGTTTTGGAACGCAGCGCTACCATGGGTGTAATTGTTGCCGCTCCGACAGCCGGTTCAAGCGGAGTTGTTCCGGGAAGTCTGCTGTCCTGTGCGGAAGAACTCAATTTGAGCGATGAAGTTCTTACAGAAGGTCTTTACACCGCTGCAGGTATTGGGATGCTTTGCGAGAGATGGGCATCAATCTCAGGCGCAGAAGGCGGTTGCCAGGCTGAGGTAGGAACCGCAAGCGCCATGGCCGCTGCCGCGCTCGCAACCATGATGGGCGAAGACGCAAAAACATCTTTTTGCGCTGCGGAAATAACGATCGCCAATATGCTCGGCCTCGTTTGCGATCCGGTTCAAGGGCTTGTGGAGATACCCTGCCAGATTCGTAACGCTGCCGGAGTCGCCAATGCATTTACTGCCTGCGATTTGGCAAGAGCAAATATTAGTCTGCCCATACCCTTTGATGAGATTCTCTCAACTATGGCACAGGTAGGCAAAGCCATGCCTTCGACTTTGCGTGAAACGGCACAGGGAGGTTTGGCTACATGCCCTTCTGTATGTAAAGGCTGCCTCTTAGGTGTATAATAGGTAAAAACGTAAACCTTTACACCGTTTTGAAATAGGGCTGTGAAGGTTTTGAAAGTATAAAACAAAGGTTTCAACGGAGAAAGTATGGCACGCAAAGCTGTCCGTTCCAAAAAAGGATATAAGCTTAGGTTCAATGCAAGCAAAGGTACGCTTGAAACCCATTCTGTCCATGAAGAGCTAAATCAAAATCCTGACGAACAAAATGCCAAACGACAAAAACGTATGCTTTATCTTGGCATTCTGTTTATTCTGGCAGTTGTTGTAGCTTTTATTATTTGGCTTATGGTAAGCGGCAAAGCAACTGAGTTCGCTGATGCACTCAAAGCAGCCAATCCGGTATGGCTCATTCTCGGCTTTAGTTGTTTTATTGTGTTTTACTTGCTTGATATGCTGTGCTATCGTCTCTCAGCCTTGCTTACCGGCAAACGCCTTGGCTTTTTTGATGTCGCCAGCGTTGCTGCGGCCGGTATTGTCTTTGGATACTTAACCCCCGGACAAATGGGCGCCGCACCGGCCCAGATTGTTCGTTTTAACCGCGTTGGTCTCTCGGTAGGCGACGCAACGGCAGTACAGCTTACCCGCTTCTTTATTTATCAGGCAGCGGTAACACTGTTTGGCGCTGCGGTTTTGATTGCGCGCTTCAGCTATTTTGAATCACTTTTTGGACAGGTGGTTTTGCTTTCGATCTTCTCGTTTGGTGTCCATATTCTTATTATGGCCGGTCTTGTGGGCGTCATCTTCTTCCCTAATGTCATACGACGTGCCGGGCACTTTTGTATTAAACTTCTCTCGGGAAGATTCCCTCTTATTCGCGATCCTCAGGTTATGCATACCTGGCTTGATTTGCAGGTAGACGAATATGCCGGAGCGGTTCATAACGCTGTACGGCATGCAAAGGTTGTTGCGAGCGCTGTGGTTATTACCATTGTACAGCTCATGTTTTATTACACCATTCCTTATTGTGTGGTATGTGCTCTGGGAATGACAGATGCTGATTTCTTAACCTGTTTGTGTTCTGCTGCATTTGTCCAGCTTATTATGACTGCCATACCGCTTCCCGGCGGAACCGGCGGCGCCGAGGGAGGATTCGCAGTCTTCTTCAAGCCCATCCTGGGCGACCTCACTACGGTTGGCGTAGTACTCTGGCGTATGCTTTCCTTCTACTTGCCCATTTTATTTGCGGACCCGCAACTGGGATTGCGCTCAAAGCTTTCCCCTTCAGAGCGTTTGGAAACATACGGAGAAGCCCATGTTGGTGTAGAGGGCATTAAAGACGATCTGTACTTTGCCAAGAAAAAGACAGCCGATATTCGTAATGCAGCCGGAGAACGCGTAAAACTTGCGCGCATGCGCACCGGAGACAAAGTATATGTTGCAATAAGAAAACCTGCTGCCGAAATATCTCCGCAAACAACTCCACAAGAAGTTCAGGCGCTAACACCAAAAGGCGCTGCCGCACAAAAACGCCGCCGCATGCGTGTAAAACCAAAATCAACAAAAACCGGGAAAATCACGTATGATTCTCTCACCAAATAAACCACTGTATAAACAAAAAACCGAGGTATGAGCCTCGGTGGAAAAATTCGTTGGTAGCCCGTACCAGATTCGAACTGGTGATCTCCGCCTTGAGAGGGCGATGTCCTGAACCGCTAGACGAACGGGCCATACTGCATACTTCTTACTGGCTGGGATAGAGGGAGTCGAACCCCCATTGACGGAACCAGAATCCGCTGTCCTGCCATTAGACGATATCCCAATCAGATGCGCATGCGCTGATTGGGCGCGTGCATTGGTAAATATTATATGACTTAATGATGCTTGTCAACACTTCACATCTTATACAGAACCTGTCAAAAACAACAAAACACCCTACTACTTATGGTAGAATACATTATGTTAACCTGCGAATTGTGAGGATGCGAATGATTATTAATTTTAATGAGGTTAAGTTTTTAACTTCTTACGGCTCTCTCGAACAGATTCCCCAGGGTACGCTGCCTGAGGTTGTTTTTGCCGGAAGATCCAATGTGGGCAAGTCTTCGCTTATTAATAAGCTCTTTAACCGCAAAGGACTTGCAAAGGTGTCATCAAAACCGGGTAAAACGGCAACCATAAACTTCTACGGGTCAAGCAATGTTCACTTTGTTGATCTTCCCGGCTACGGGTATGCCCAAGCTCCAAAAGCAGAAATAGAACGCTGGAGCAAACTGATTGACGGCTATCTTAATCAAGACAGACCGTTTGCTACAGTATGCTCGTTAATCGATATTCGCCATGACCCATCAAAACTCGATCATGCCATGGTAGAGTTTTTACAGGACAGAGAGCTGCCTTACACTATTGTTCTCACCAAAGCAGATAAGATCAGTAAAACCAAAGCTCAGGAGCAGAATCTGCTTATTCGAGACCTTCTGAATATCCCTGAGGATGTGACTTCAATCATTACTTCAAGCGATAACAGCACCGGTATAGAAGACCTGCGAGCACATATCACACATGTCTGCTCTTAAAACTCTAGAACACTTTGTTCATTGTTCTCTTCAAAACCAACGTCTTCAAGAAGGTTCTCCCCGTCTGCCGCGTTTGTTGCCAGCTCGTCACAACGCTCGTTATATAAATCGCCATCATGGCCTTTAACCCAAAAATAATGTATAACATGCGGCTCGCTCGCCTGCAGGAGCCTCTCCCATAAGTCTTTGTTTTTAACCGGCTGCTTATTTGTAGTTCTCCATCCCCGCATCTTCCAACCGGCTACCCAGTTTTCCTCATTCGCCTTTACTACATACTGCGAATCACTGTAAATATCTACCTCACAAGGACGCTTAAGCGCCTCAAGTGCAGATATTACCCCCATGAGCTCCATACGGTTATTTGTCGTCATAGCATACCCTTCTGAAAGCTCCAGCGTATGAAGCTCTCCCCGAGGATCTGTATACAAGAGAACACTCCCATACCCGCCGGGCCCCGGATTCCCCCGAGAAGCCCCGTCTGTATAAATAGTAACACGCATCATATCTTGCTCCTTAAAGGTAACATTTGTATTTTGATTAATTACGCCCGAGGATGCGCCTGCAACGTAACCTCACGCAGCCGTTGAGGTGTAACATGCGTATAAATCTGCGTGGTCGAGAGACTCGCATGTCCAAGCATCTCCTGGACGGAGCGCAAATCTGCCCCGCCTTCGAGCAAGTCTGTTGCAAAAGTATGACGCACCGAGTGCGGAGATACCTGAGCAGTTACTCCGGCTGCCTGTTTGATAAAAGAAAAGCGCTTTCGCAAGACATCAGCACTCATGCGAATTCCGGTAGGTGATATAAAGAAAGCCTGTATGGCATCATCGCGCTTTTGAGAGCTCTTGCCGGCTCCGCATGACAAAAGATACGGGCGTGCATTTTGCAGATACTCCCGGGACGCGTTTACCGCAAGGGCGTGAATAGGAACAATGCGCTCTTTGCTCCCCTTTCCAAATAGCCTTACCGTTGCAGCCGCTGTGTCTAAATCATTCACATTAAGAGTGCTCATCTCAGAAATACGGGCGCCGCTTGCAAAGAGAAGTTCCAGGAAGGCACGGTCACGAATCTGCTCGGGAGAATCGCCTTCGCATGCATCAAACATACTTGTAAGGTCTGCCTGAGTTATTCCCCGGGGGAGCGGTTTTGTGAGCTTGGGGCTTGTGACTGCATGAGCGGCATCAGTCTCGGCATAACCTTCGCGATTAAGCCACCCATAAAATGTGCGCAAAGAAGATAGATGTCTGTTAACCGAACGTCGTGCATAATCTGCACCGTCAAGAGCTGCCAAATAGCGCCTGAAGTCTTTATGCGTAGCATGCTCCACAATTATTCCCGCAGATTTTGCCCACACAAGGAATGTCTCTATATCGCTTCTGTAAGCCCTCACCGTTTGGGGAGAATAGAACAACACATTAGAAAGATATGTGCAAAACTCCTCAACGAGCGCTTCATCGTTTATGGGCATACCGCACCCGCCTCAATACCGGCTTTTGTTTTGTTTCGTGTAAGCCAGACGTCAAGATCATCCAAAGCGCGTTTTACATAAGCAGCATAACGGTCTTTCTTAGGCATCCGTTTTGCATTTTCAAGCGGAGGAACAACACCAAAGTTTACGTGCATAGGCTGATATTCTTTGGTATCGGGAGATGTCGCATAAGCAATAAGAGAGCCGAGCGCTCCAGTATTTGGCAGATCTTCGAGAGTTTCTCCGCAAATCTGCGCATATGTTTGCATAGCGCTGTAAAGTCCTGTGGCAATTGCTTCTGTGTACCCTTCTGTTCCGGTGATTTGTCCGGCAAAATGTACCCTTGGATCATCCTTTAAGGCGAACGTTGCATCAAGCGATCGAGGCGCATCAATAAAAGAATTGCGGTGCATAACGCCATATCTAAAATATTCTGCCTGTTCAAGGCCGGGAATCATACCAAAAACACGCTTTTGCTCAGAGAACGTGAGATTGGTTTGGAATCCCACGAGGTTGTATGCTGTAAGCTCGCGGTTCTCGGCTCTCAGCTGTACTACGGCCCAGGGACGCTTGCCGGTATGCGGGTCAACAATTCCCACCGGTTTAAGCGCGCCAAAGCGCAAGGCATCATGACCGGTACGCGCAACTTCTTCTACCGGCTGGCAAGCCTGGAACAACTCCGAGCGCTCAAAATCATGGAGAATCACCCGGTCAGCCGCAAGAAGAGCATCCATAAAGGCGTCGTATTCTTCTTTATTCATGGGGCAGTTAAGATAGTCGCCGTCAGAATCTTTGTCATACCTGGACTGGGTAAAGACTTTTGCATAATCAAGCGAAGCAGCATCAACAATGGGAGCTGCCGCATCAAAGAACGAGAGATTCCCGCTCACCCGGCTGCCGATATTCGCGAACAAAGCTTCTGAACAAAGCGGTCCCGCTGCAATAACCACATGACCTTCTGCGGGTATCTCGGTCACTTCTTCACGGATAACATGAATAAGAGGCTCAGCTTCTATAGATGCGCTGACCTGAGCGCTAAACTTATCGCGATCAACCGCAAGAGCCCCTCCTGCCGGTACGCTTGTATCTTCAGCACATTTCAAAACTATGCTCCCCAGCCGGTGGAGTTCTTCTTTGAGCAAACCGGCCGCAGAATCAGGACGCGTTGATTTAAGCGAATTGGAACATACAAACTCGGCAAACATACCGGTTTTATGAGCCGGTGTCATTTGGTTGGGGCGCATCTCATATAAATCAACGCTAACCCCCCGTTTGGCAAGCTGTAATGCACACTCCGACCCCGCAAGACCTGCACCAATAACCGTAACCCGAGCTTTTTCCTTCACCATTGCCTGCGCGCCTTCCGTATCAAAACCTTTATTTTGCATATGGTACTACTCGTTTGCACTTCTGAGATAGCTGTTCTCAGAAATTGAGTACCTTCCATCTGTTAAGCGCACAACCGTTCCCTGAATCTCAAGTGCGCTCAGCTCACGCATGATATCTATGGCATTATATTCCAAGCCGGCCGAGATATCCCCGAGTTTCATAGGCGAAGCCATAAGCGCCTTAACCAAAATCGCTGAGAGCGGTTCTTCTTGGTTATCTTCTTCTCCGCCGGAAGGTTTTTGCTCACGAGGTGATCTTAAACACATACTCCCGTAATACATGGTAAACGCGATATCAAGATCATCTTTACCCAAGAATACCTGAGCGCCTTGCTGTATGAGCATGTTTGACCCGGCTGAGTTGGGTGAGAATACCGAGCCCGGGAATACGCATATGGTATGTCCGAGCATGTCAGAAACCTCACAGGTACTCATTGTACCTGAGGGGCAACCTGCTTCGCATACTACAAGAATCAAAGAAGCCGCAGCTATGAGCTCATTGCGCTTCTTAAACGCCCATCTTTGCGGCTGAGAATCCCAGGGCAACAGCGATATCACCGCACATCCCGGTGTTGTTGCCGCATAGGTAAGAAGGTCATAAGAGCTCTTTGGGTATGCAACGTTTGCGCCCGTGCCAAGCACACAGACTACTCTTCCTCCGCGGCGCATTGCCTCTATTTGCCCTGCCTGGTCGCATCCCATCGCAGCTCCGGATACCACCGTTAAACCATGTTCTACCGCGCAGCGTGCTGCCATGCGTGCACAGGCGATCCCGTAAGGCGTCGCTTTACGGGCGCCAATTACCGATACTCCCGGCTCTTCGAGAGCCTTTGGATCTCCCAGTACATAGATATCAGGAGGATCTTCGAGCTCATAAAACATCTTTGGATAGTTTGGGTCTTTTGGCGTAATAAAAAAGCGGTTCCCGCTTAGCTCCGGGTATTGCATTGTCATGATATCACCTGGGCATCCCTGTAGTTTACAGCTTCCAATACATGGTCCTCAGAAACCTCGGCGCTCTGCTCAAAGTCGGCTACAGCGCGGGCAACTTTTACCAGAGCGTATGCTCCGCGCACCGAGACATTGCCGTTTTCGATCATTTTTTCTATGAGATTCATTGCTTTTGGATAAAACGCGAGTTTTTGCAGAATATAAACCATGCTCGAACGCATTGCTCCTTCTGATACTTCATTTCTCTTTTGTAAGTCTTCACGCTCCTTCATAAACGCAACGGCATCACATACTTTTTGGCGCCACTCAAATGTCTCGTTAGGTTTGGCGCCTGCCATAATCTCGGCAACCGAGGGTCTCTCCAACCTGATTACCATATGAACCCGGTCTATAAGAGGGCCCACAAGCCTGGTCCTGTACGATGCAATAGCGGCTTCAGTGCAGGTGCAGGTTCCGTTTGGATCGCCGAGTTTCCCGCAGGGGCAGGGGTTACTCGCCGCAACAAGCTCAAAGTTGCAAGGAAACTCATAAGTTCCTTCTATTCTCGTAATCCTTACGGCTTTTTCTTCGAGCGGCTGCCTTAATGCCTGGAGTGTCTTAGAAGCAAATTCGCCCATCTCGTCTAAAAAGAGAACTCCGTTATGTGCAAGAGAAATCTCTCCGGGACGTACCGGTTTACCCCCCCCAATAAGACCAGCCATACTTGTGCTGTGATGAGGCGCTCTAAATGGCCTGATTCTTGATACAATGCTGTCAACATCATCTCCCACAAGTGAATGCAAAAGAGCAGTTTCATAAAGCTCTTTGTCGTTCAGAGGTGGTAAAAGTGACGGTATACAGCTCGCAAGCAGTGTTTTGCCAATTCCCGGAGGGCCTATCATGAGCACGCCAAGCCGTGCAGAGGCGCCAATCGCCAGCGCGCGCTTTGCCAATGATTGTCCCGCGACGTCCGAGAAACCATGCACACTCGGCGGCAAACTGTTGTCTATACAAACACACTCAATATCTTCTCCCACAAAGCTCAAGGGATTCCTAAACTCATCAAGCGAGCTCACGAATCTCCCGTGAATGTTCCCAATGGCATCAAAAAGTGTGCTCTTGGGACATATGAGCGTTTTATTGGTTTGCACGGCAAGAGCAGCACAAGCCACAAGACCACGCGGAGTTCTGAGCCGGCCATCGAGTGACAGTTCTCCCACTATGAGTGCATTCTCAAAACCGTCTGTAGGAATTTGTCCGCTTGCCGCTAAGATAGCCAGCGCAATGGGCAAGTCAAACGACGTGCCCATTTTTGGTATTTCTGCCGGAGAAAGGTTTACTGTTACGCTCTCGCGCGGCATTTTAAAACCGGCTGATTTGAGGGCACATCGCACGCGTGAACGCGACTCGGCAATTGCCGGGTCAGGCCTGCCCACTATAACAATGCCCGGCAATCCTGCTGACATGCTGACCTCCACCCGAATAGGCAATGCCTCCATACCGCGCACCATAGCAGTTTGCACTACCGCTATGCCGCTCATAAGTAATCCCATTCGCTGATGCCTGCAATGTGACAAATCTTGCCGTGTTTACTGTCAATGACATTAATGGCAATAACATCAAACTCGATATTTTCGATTTCGCTGTGGTGCATCAGATAATTAAGACAGATTGAGCGGTACTTTTGTATCTTCTTTGCATTTACTTTTTCTTCCGGATAAACATACTTGTTGGTGCGTGTCTTCACCTCAACCATAACAATAGTTTGTCCGTACGAGCATACAATATCTGCTTCTCCGTAAATACAGCGGTAATTGGTTACAATATTTTCGTACCCGTTTTCATTGAGATAACGTGCAGCCAGTAACTCTCCGAGTCTCCCTACATCCTTGGGATCTTTTAAATCAATGCCCTGTAGGTCTTCTTCTTGTATCTCTATTGATTGCCAGGCAAGGCGCTCTGCTTCTTGTGACATGTCCCACCTCCGTTAAACTTGAGCAGGATTACCATGTCACAAATCGCCTTACAGAAAGCTTACAAAAACCTTTCAGAAAGATGACAACGTTTTTGGTCTGCTATCCAGGCAGATATATATTGTTATTTCAGTTATTAAACATAAAAATCCATATTGAACAGTCTGTGGAGACACACAGTATGTTCATATACTATTAGATAAACGCGTGGCAAAACGTTTTTCTGTGGTAGTCGGTAATACCAAGCTGTTTGATTGCCGCTATGTGTTCTGCCGAGCCATAGCCTTTGTTATTGGCAAATCCGTAACCGGGATAACGCGATTGCGCCGCTACCAGCTGGGCATCCCTGTTAACTTTTGCCACAATACTTGCTGCAGCAATAGCCGCAATTTTTGCATCGCCCTGCGGAATGGCAATCTCGTTCAAACCCAAATGCATTGGTACACCGTCAATTAAAACCGCATCATACGCAATATGTGCATCTTCTACTGCCATACGCATCGCAGTATGAAGGCAATGCGCCATGCCGTCTTCATCTATTTGCGCCGGTTCAATCTGAGCAATACCTACAGCCAGTGCCCGTTCACATATGATTTGCGCAAGTTCTTCGCGCCGTTGCGGCGTAAGTTGCTTTGAATCATTGATCCCCCAAATAAGAGGAGAATCAGGGAGCGCCACCGCACACACTACAAGAGGGCCCGCCAAAGGTCCGCGTCCTACTTCATCCACACCCAGAATAACGCCGTTACCGCCGTACGTATGCATGAGATCGTACATTTTCTCGACCCTCACGCGTTCCTGCGCTTCTTTTATATAGCGCTTTTGCGTAGACGCAACAAGCTTCTTTATCTGTTCGCGTGAGTCCTGTTCTAAAGGAGCAATCAACCCGGGCAGATCTTCAAATGTGGCCTCTTTCAAGAGAAGCTTAATCTCTCCAACCGTTTTTTGTGACCGCTCTTGTGCCATAGCGTCCCTCTGTGTTATTCCTAACAAAAAACCCGCACCAAACGGTACGGGTTTTTTGTTTGAGACAATCAAAAACAAAAATTAGCGCTCTTCGCGAAGACGTGCAGCCTTGCCCATACGGTCGCGGAGGAAGTAAAGCTTTGCGCGACGTACGCGGCCGTGACGTACAACCTCAAGCTTGGCGATCTTTGGTGAATGTACCGGGAAGGTACGCTCTACACCTACGCCAAAGCTGATCTTACGAACGGTAAAGGTCTCACGAGCACCCTCGCCTGACTTACGAATAATGTCGCCCTGGAAAACCTGGATACGCTCACGATCGCCTTCCTTAATGCGATAATGAACCTTCACGTTGTCACCAACACGAGTCTGCGGGATATCCTCGCGAATCTGCTGACGCTCAAGTGCACGAATGTAATCCATAATCTCTACTACCTATTCTTTCTCATCGAGCCAGACACACATGTGCCTGTTTGTAATTTAGCCGAAGAAGTATAAATCTAGAGAGGCATCTTTCGCAAGTATTTTCTTTTAAACCAACGTATCTTCAAGACCATCAACATATTCTTCTTGTTTTTCTCACAATTTACACGCATATCAAAGATTTTGAAGCAGCGCCTTTCTTATAAGATTCTGATCATGAGCACACGTTTACTACATGATGAGTGTATGTTCGATTTATTCTTTTATAGTTCCCTTTATTCGTACACAAGATATCCCGCCAAATGTGTTAGGATAATTTGTCACGATTATATCCTTGTATTTGTGTTATGCAGGAGGCTCCCATGCGGGATGACCGTACTTCTTCAAATCTATATGCCGGACAGACCAATTCTTTTGAGCAGCAAACGCAGAGGAACTATGCTGTTCAACAACAGGCCGGCGATCCTATACAGCCAACTTTTGATGACCCTTACGCTGGCGCTTCTTCTGAATCTGCATACGGCACAGTGCGTAAACCACGCAGTTTAGTTTCTGACAAGGGTGAGAAAAAGCAGGCCGGAGAAAATAAAGTCGCTGCCGTTGCATCGAGTGTAGCCGGCAGTGTTTCTTCTTTCTTCTCAGGCATTGTCGAGAAGTTCTCCGGTTCCAAAGCTGCCAGCGTTAAACCCAATCCTGATGATTACATGGGCACCGGCGACGCATGCCGCATATGCGGAAACCCCGTTGACAGAACTCAGATACGCTGCCCGCATTGCGGTGCGTTTAAAAAGTCTATTTTTACCAATCCTCTCTTTATTGGTGTTTGCGCCGGTCTTCTTATTCTTGTAATTCTTCTCACCATCGCGCTTAATTCCTGCTCAACAGATTCTGACACAACACCTGCAACTGGCCCTCTCGCCGGCATGAACACCGCTGCCTTCAACGATGATCAAAAAGCTCTCGCCCAGGCAATACTTAATGCTGACGCTACCTATACCCGCGAGATTACCAAGACCAATTATACGGTATACAGCCTTGAACGCCTGAGGTCAGCAGTTGTATCCTCAACGGTAGTTCTTGCCAATGCGAACTCCTCGGCCGAGGCTCTCAATACCGCAACTTCTCAATTGACACTCGTTAATGATTCTTTGGTTTCTCGACCCGGTGACAATGGCTATGTTCCTATGCAATATGGCGTCATTGTCAATGATACTGAATCTTACGTGGGAACTCTTACAACCGCGTTTGGTACCATTTTGTCTATTATCGATAACGAAACTTCGTACACTGCGTATGTTTCTGTTTACAGTGATTCGAGCGCTGTTGTTGAGATTACCTATCTTAAGAATTCAATAGCCGGTTCGCTCTATGAAGGCGGTCCTATCTCATACTTTGGCAGCATCAGCGGTTCTACCCAGTACCAGAATTCGAACGGTGAAATCATGCTTGTTCCCACCATTACCTGTGACCGTGTTATTGGCGAATAAACCATGGTCTGACATCTGATCCTTTGCCAATAAAAAGCCCGCCTTTACTGGCGGGCTTTTTGTATCTTACTTTTTTGTGTCAATAAAAAACGGACTCCAATTCATGGAGTCCGTTCAGTCACATCATTAAACGTTAACGCTTTAAAACTTACCTTACCTTGCTCTTAAGGGTAGCCTGTGCGGCTGCAAGACGTGCGACAGGTACGCGGTAAGGCGAGCAGCTTACATAGTCGAGGCCAATGTCATATACCTTCTGAATAGACTCTGGATCGCCGCCATGCTCGCCGCAGATACCAAGCGAAATGTTGGGATTGGTCTGGCGGCCGGCTTCACAGGCCATCTTAATGAGCTTCGCAACACCGTCGTCGAGTGTCTCGAACGGGTTACGGGTAACCATCTTATTCTGGAGATAAATGGGGATGAACTTACCCTCAACGTCGTCACGTGAGAAGCCAAAGGTTGTCTGTGTAAGGTCATTGGTGCCAAAGCTGTAGAAGTCAGCGTACTGAGCAATCTCGGCTGACATAACGGCGGCACGCGGAAGCTCAATCATGGTGCCAATGGGGATACCGCTCAGATCAACGCTGGTCTCCTTTGAAACATCCTTAATTGCGGCTTCAATAACTTCGCGCATACCCTTGAGCTCAGAAGCCAGCGATACAAGCGGAACCATGATGTGCGGCTGCGGGTCAAAGCCCTCGCTCTTAAGCTGAGCGGTTGCATGTGCAATAGCACGGGCCTGGAGCACCGGAAGCTCGGGATATACAAAGCCGAGACGGCAACCACGCAGACCGAGCATGGGGTTAGCCTCAATCATGCCGTCAATTTGGCGGAGAAGCTTGCGCTTGGGTTCAAGAACATCTTCACCGGCGCCGCGCTCTTCAAGGCGGGCAATTTCTACCTCGAGTGCACGCGGGTCATCAAGGAACTCATGGAGCGGCGGGTCGAGCAAACGCACGGTAACGGGCAGGCCATCCATAGCCTTGAACATACCGTAGAAGTCGCTCGTCTGAGCCTCCGAGAGATCATCGCAGGCCTTTTGACGGACAGCAGGATCATCTGTGAGGATGTAGCTCTGAATAATCTGTTTGCGGTCGCCCAGGAACATATGCTCGGTACGGTCAAGACCAATACCCTCAGCGCCAAATTCACGCGAAAGCTTTGCGTCCTCGGGGTTATCTGCATTGGCCTGAACGCCAATCTTACGGACTTCGTCAGCCCAGGTGAGAATTGTCTCAAGGTCACCGGTAAGCGTAGCATTGACAAGCTCGACCGCGCCGAGAACTACATTGCCGGTAGAACCATCGATTGAGATAACGTCGCCTTCATGGAGCACAATGTCAGTGCCCGAAACCGCAACTTCCTTCTTGGTTGCGTCAATGCGGAGAGCCTCTGCGCCGCATACGCACGGAGCGCCCATACCACGGGCAATAACGGCAGCATGGCTTGTCTTGCCGCCGTGGCTGGTAAGAATACCCTTGGCAGCAATCATACCCTTGAGGTCGTCAGGGTTGGTTTCCCAACGGACCAAAATAACGTCTTCGCCGCGCTCGGCAGCCGCAACGGCAGCATCGGACGAGAAGACCACGCCGCCCACGGCAGCGCCCGGTGAAGCATTAAGACCCTTGCACATAACTTCATACTTGGCGCTCTTGTCAAACTGCGGATGCAGCAACTGGTCAAGCTGCGAGGGGTTCACGCGGAGAATTGCTTCTTCTTTGGTGATAAGACCCTCGTTAACCATATCAATGGCAACCTTAAGCGCAGCAGCGGCGGTACGCTTGCCGGCACGAGTTTGAAGCATGTAAAGCTTGCCCTGCTCAATGGTGAACTCAATGTCCATCATATCGCGATAGTGATTCTCGAGAATAACGAAGACCTTCTCGAGCTCCTTGCCTGCTACCTCAAGACCTGGCGTATGCTTTAAGGTCTCAATGGGCTCGGTGTTGCGGATACCGGCAACAACGTCTTCGCCCTGGGCGTTTACGAGGTAGTCGCCATAGAACTCTTTGGTACCGTCTGCGGGGTTACGGGTAAAGGCAACGCCGGTAGCGCTTGTGTCTCCCTTGTTACCAAAGACCATGCTCATAACGTTTACAGCTGTACCAAGGTCATCTGGAATCTTGTTCTGCTTGCGGTAAATAATGGCGCGCTCGTTGTTCCAGCTGCCAAATACAGCCTGGATAGCAAGGATGAGCTGCGTACCGGGGTCTTGCGGGAAGAAGCACTTACCATCTTCACCAATAATTTCAGGATGCTCGGCCGGATTCACGTTCTGGGCAAAAATGGCTTTGAAGTCGTCAACCAAAGCTTCGAGATCCTTGGCGTCAAGATCTGTATCGTCCTTTACACCCTTGAGCATTTTACGAAAGGTAATGGCGTTTTCAAAGAGATCGCCGTCAACACCCATAACAACATTCGAGAACATCTGAATAAAACGACGGTATGAGTCCCAGGCAAAACGCGGATTCTGGGTCTGCTTAATAAGACCGTTTATTGACTGGTCATTCATACCAAGGTTCAGAACGGTATCCATCATACCAGGCATTGAGAACGGAGCGCCTGAACGCACCGATACAAGCAGCGGATCCTCCGGATCGCCCAGTTTTTTGCCTGCGCGCTCCTCAAGGTCGCGGCGGGCTTCTTCTATAAGGTCGAGCATGCCTTCGGGCCAGACATTACCGGCATTTGCATATTCCATGCAGGTTTGGCAGGTAATGGTGAATCCCGGAGGAACCGGAAGGCCAATTCTCGCCATCTCAGCTAGGTTTGCACCCTTGCCGCCGAGGATGTAATTCTCGGACGAGCAACCCTCGGTCACATTATTACCCGCTGCGTCACGGCCAAATTTGTAAATACGCTTTACCCCGTACACTTCCTTCTCCTTTGTTTACTCGACATCCGGGCATATAAACCCGTTGCTGTATAGGAGTTGTGCACTAACTAACTCGCTCTTTTTGAGTACGCTATATTATGCCATTTTATTTTCACTAATGCATGCAAAACACGCTTTATAGCGGTAATTTAGCATTTCGAAGCCGCATACGGGCAAAATGCACCCACACACAGGAATTTTAGGTTTCTTTTTGTAAGTAGAGTGTTTCTGCCCGGGAGAAATAATCGAGAATAATCTGGGCTGTTTCCTCAACAGCACGCCCATTGGTCTGGATCACAATGCAACCAAGACGACGCATAAGCTTGCGAGCTTCGTCAAGCTCGTCCTGAATACAGAGAAGATCACAATACGAACCTGCCACAGCGCGCACTTCTTCACTGCCTAAGCGCACTTTTCTGATGGTTTGCAGTACCTCTGCGGTCGAAATCAAGCCGTAAATACGCCATGGATCTACATCAAAAAGCTCCTGTGGCGGCTCCACTCCCTTGGCCAAAGGTATGTTTGCAATACGATACCCGTGGTATGCCATATACATTGAGAGCGGCGTTTTAGATGTTCTCGACACCCCTATAAGAACAATCTCTGCCTCGGTCAGGTCTTGTGGGTTGCGGCCGTCATCATGATTCACAAAGAATTCCATTGCATCAATACGCCTGAAGTAACGTTCATCTGTGCGGTGAATAACACCGGCTCGCTCGATGGGTGCCTGTCCTGTTATTTTCTCGATCGTCTTTAAAGCGGGACCCAGCAAATCTACCTGGTAAATGCCACGTTTCTCGAGCTCATTTATAATCTCGTCACGGAGCGTCTTTTGAACAATGGTATGAAACACTGCCATAGGAGCTTTTTTATCTGAGCTCGAATGAATGTCGAGATATCTTGATACCTGAGCAATCGAGGTTACTTTGGGCAAACGCTCTATATGAATGGCAGCGCTTTCAAACTGGGCCGTAGCTGCCAACGCAACATCGGCTGCGGTGTCTCCCAAAGAATCGGAGATTACATGAATGGTCGGAACATTTAACCCAGCTTCTGCCTCCAAAGGAGCAAATGATGCTTCCTGGATCATTGTGCACCTTCCTGCATAAGAAAAAAGGCTAAGGCACCGTCGCACCTTAGCCTTTTTTGTTCATTTTAAGGACGTTTTTCCATCTTCCCGATGTCGGCAACATCGCGGAATACCGCAACAAAGCGGTTGAGAAGTTCGAGTCTCATGTTGCGAAGCTCGAGGTTCTCATCCATAACCATAACGCTGTCAAAGAATGAGTCAATGGGGCCGCGCAGAGAAGCAAGAGCCTCAATTGCTTTGCTGTAGCCGCCTTCGCTTGCCAAAGCTTGCGTAACCTGGTTCGAAGCGGTGTCGACAGCGTTGAGAAGGTCGAGCTCGCACTCACCCATAAGAGCCTGTTTGGGTTCGGAGCCAAGGCTTGCATCGCGCAGGTTGTTAGCACGGGTGTAGGCGCTTGCGAGGTCATCAAACACCTCTGGAGACTGAGTGCGCGCGTCTTCGAGCGCATGAGCCCTTGCGAGGAATATACTCGGCTCAATTACATCTACAGCCTTGACTGCTTCTACTGTGTCGGCCTCAACACCCTCATCGCGGGCAATTGCAGTGAGACGGCCCACAAAGAAGTTGCGTACCTGCTGGGTAATTTTAGCTTTGTTAAACTCAAGACCCTGCTGCTCCAGACCCTCGATAGCACACTGAATAGCATACTCGAGGCTAAAGTCAGGCTCGGCCAAAAGAATGTTGATAATACCAATTGCACTCCTGCGCACGGCAAAAGGATCGCTCGAGCCGGTAGGAGCTTCGTCAATCGCAAAGATGCCGCACACGGTATCAAGCTTGTCGGCCATGGCAACCAGCTTGCCCACCAAACCGCTTGGGAGCTCATCTCCGGCAAAGCGGGGCCTGTACTGCTGCGAAATAGCAAGAGCGACATCAGGATCTTCGCCCGATGCGGTTGCATAATAACCGCCCATAACACCCTGCTGGCTGGTAAACTCAACAACCGCACCGGTTACAAGGTCAGCCTTCGCGAGATAAGCGGCGCGTCTGACATTTTGAACTACTTCTCTGGTCGCGGCGCTGCGGGCAATCGCGGTAGCGAGCTTTTCTACACGCTTGGTCTTTTGTAGCATGGTTCCGAGCTTCTCCTGGAAGCCTACGGTTGCGAGCTTCTCGACATATGCCTCAAGCGGCTGCTTCAAGTCCTCCTCGTAGAAGAATTTGGCATCAGCCAGGCGGGCGCGAACTACGCGCTCGTTACCGTCGGCAATAACGCTGTTGCGTGAGGGGTCACCGTTCGAAACCAGAACAAAGCTGTTGGTTAGCTCACCGTTTGCGTCATTGAGCGGGAAATAACGCTGGTTCGAGAGCATGGATTCGCAAATAATCTCATGAGGAACATGCAGGAACTCCTCGTCAAAGTGGGCAACAATCACGGTAGGCCACTCAACTAGGTTAATAACCTCATCAAAAGTCTTCTTGGGGGTCGAAGCCTTAAGACCCTGCTCCTGCTCGATTTTGGCAATCCCCTCGCGAATTACGCGCTCACGGTCTTTTGCCGCAACCATAACATGAACAGACTCAAGAACGCTGTTATAGGCGTCTGCACTGGGAACTTCATAGGTATTGGGGTTCATAAGGCGATTACCGCGGGTAGTATTGCCGGCTACCAAATCGCAGAACTCAACCGGAACAACTTCATCGCCAAAGAGGCATAAAAGCCAGCGAACAGGCCGAGAAAAACGGCAGGTATGTGTGCCCCAGCACTGCGAACGGGGCCAGGCAAGCTTGCCGGCAGCGTCAGATAAAACCTCGGGAATAATCTCGGTTGCCGGGCGAGCCGGTATTGAGATATCTACAAATACATACTCTTTGCCATCCTGCTCGCGCACCTTAAGCTGAGAAGCATCTACACCTTTGCCGCGCGCAAAACCCAAAGCAGCAGGTGTGGGATTACCGTTTGCGTCAAACGCCATAGCAGCGGCAGGACCTCTCAGAGATTCTTCAACCGGAGTGGTTGTGACCTCAAGTTCATCAATATAGGTAGTAATACGACGCGGGGTAGACTCTGTGCGTACAGCTTTAAACCCAAGGCCGGTCTTTTTAAGGCCTTCTTCTACAAGCTGCTGCATTTGTGCGGTTGCTTTATACAGAGGAAGCGCAGGCAGTTCTTCTGTACCAATTTCGAATACAAGGTTTTTACGGTCTGCCATTGTTATGCTACCTCCCCGGCTTTTGCTGCCTTTACCGCATCTTCATGAGCCTGCCAAGCTTCGCAGCAGGCTTTTGCAACTGCGCGCACACGCAGGATATATGCCGCACGCTCCGTTGCGCTCAGCGCACCGCGTGAGTCAAGCAGGTTAAATGAGTGCGAGCACTTAAGTACACAGTCGTACGCCGGGAGCGGTTGGTTTGCCTTTAAGCAGGCGTGGCACTCGGCTTCATATTCGTCAAACTTGCGGCGCATCAGATCAATATCTGCAAGTTCAAAGTTGTAAGTTGAGAATTCGCGTTCGTTCTCAAGATAAACGTCGCCGTAGGTAAATACGCTGCCGTCGGCTGCGCGTGACCATACGAGATCGTATACCGAGTTTACACCCTGAATGTACATGGCAAGACGCTCAAGACCGTAGGTAATTTCAACCGGAACCGGTCCTACCTCAATACCGCCCACCTGCTGGAAGTAGGTGAACTGAGTTACTTCCATACCGTTAAGCCAAACTTCCCATCCAAGTCCCCAGGCACCGAGTGTGGGCGACTCCCAGTCATCCTCTACAAAGCGTACGTCATGCTCGCCCGGCTCAATACCAATGCGGCGCAGTGAATCAAGATAGAGCTCCTGAGGGTTATCAGGGCATGGCTTAATAAGAACCTGGAACTGATAATAATGCTGCAGGCGGTTGGGGTTCTCGCCGTAACGTCCGTCTGCAGGACGACGGCAAGGTTGTGCATAGCAGGTCCTCCATGGTTTATCGCCCAGCGCCCTGAGCGCTGTGGCCCAGTGGAACGTGCCTGCACCTACTTCTGAGTCATACGGTTGCAAAACAACGCAGCCTTGCTCTGCCCAAAACTGCTGCAATGCAAGGATTATCTCTTGAAATGTTAATGCCTCTGCATTCATTTCGCTGTTCCTTTCTTATATCTTACGCAACGGCTTTTGCCCTTGACTATTAAAACCCGTGTTTACCTCAATAACATAACTCTTCAAAACCATTTAAAGCATGGGTCCCGCACACCACTCTATAGATGCGGGAATTTCAAAAGTCATACCAAATACTTCAATCTTATTGGAATCTTCGACCCTGAAGAGCGGCCAGTACCTAAAGATTGCATGACCGGTTACACTCTCGGCGCTTACCGCACCAAATACCCGCGAGTCAGACGAATTTGTGCGGTTATCGCCCATTGCAAAGAAATATCCTTCAGGAATTGTATAAGGATATTGGATATCGGTCTTTTGAATCTTGCCGTCGCAACGCATCTGCTTGGTAGGTTTGCCCAGTGTATAGGGCTCATCAAGAGCCACTCCGTCAACATACACAATACCGTCTTTAAAGTCTATGGTCTGGCCCTCAGTCGCGATAACGCGCTTAATAAGTGTTTGCGAAGGGTCGCGGGGGTTTGTAAACGTTACAATCTCACCCTGTGTGGGCATGTGGTTTATTGCTACCGAGATCTTCTCGGCAAAAATACGGTCGCCTATCTCTATGGTATCAAGCATTGAACCTGAAGGGATTTCAAAAGGCTCAATAACGAACGTCCGCAAAAGCATAATGATGCCAACCATAACGGCGAATGCGATAAGAAACTCACCCACGCCGCGAAAGAACCCGCCCTTTTGAGGAGCTTCTCCCATGTGTTGAGGTTCAGGGGCGATACCTAAATCTACGGCTGACGGTATCTGCGTATACGGCATCTGCTGATACTGGTCAGACTGCGGAGCATAACCCGCATTGTCCGGCTGCCGGTTGTCATAGTCTTGAGCATTGGCATCTGCCGGGTAATAGGCATCGTAGTCCGGTGGTGTTTGCGATACGTTGTTTTCAAACGCACTGTCATTCATTTGATTCTGAGGATCCTCAGCCACCCTGTGCTCCTTCCGGTTATTACATACGTGAGAGAAACCTCTCAACCTACAAAGTTCTCATGAACCTGCTATTTTACGGTTAAATAGCTCTGATTGCCTGTCTCAACTTTATGAAACAATGATATATACACGATGTTGGAATGAATAACAAACGCGCAACTACTCACGTAAAATAGGAAACGCTTCTTTTGCGGCATCAGCACCGCTTATTCCCTGTGCTATGAGTGCAAAATAGTGTGCTACGGCGTTTTTCTCGGCCGGAGTCAGATTTGCCGTTTCCAAGAGATCAGGGCGCTTGTCGCAGGTTCTGACCAGAGCGTTTGCGCGACGCCATGCAGCAATGCGCGCATGGTTTCCGCTTAAGAGGATGTCGGGCACTTTTAAGCCGTTTGCAACCGGAGGCCTGGTATATTGTTCATATTCCAAAAGCCCGTCGCTAAAAGATTCATCCTGAGCGCTTTGATCATCGCCAAGCGCACCGGGTAGCAGGCGCACCGTAGCATCAATAACCACCATAGCGGCGAGTTCTCCTCCGGTAAGTACATAATCGCCCAGAGAAAAGCATGCATCTGCGCGTGTATACACGCGCTCATCTATGCCCTCGTAATGACCGCATACAAGCAAAAGCCGCTCTTTTGCGGCCAGCTCCTGTGCACAACTTTGCGTAAACGGTTTGCCTGTGGGGGTAAAGAATATGGTATATGCCGGATTCTCGCTGTTACATAGCTCATCAAGCGCTTCAAAAAACGGGGTGCACTTCATAAGCATACCCTGGCCTCCGCCATAAGGAGCATCATCAACGGTTTTGTGCCTGTCGTGCGTCCAGTCGCGCAGATCATGGGCCTCAAACGAGAAAACGCCCGCCTCGAGCGCGCGGCCCAAAACAGACGAATGAACATAAGAATCTATCATTTGAGGGAAAACAGTCAAAGCTTCTATACGCATGAGTTTATGACTCCGCCAAGGTGTCTCTGCACTCAGGCAGGATTCCCGGCATCAATTCAACTACAACAGGGTCACCGGCACATTTAGGAAGGCTTATCAGGACATCTTCTATCACAGGAACCAGGACTTCTCCGTATGTTTCGCTCTTAACACGCCATACATCATTGGCAGGCAAGACCATAAGCTCGCAAATAATGCCAATGTCCCCTTTGGCCATATCAACCATGTGGTGTCCCACACAGTCAAAGAGCTCCTGCTCTTCTACAACCTCCGGCACATCTTCGCGCTTTGCAAGCACGGTTTTGCCAACCAGAGTCTCTGCTTTATCAAGAGAATTACAATCTTTAAAATGAACAAGATTGGTATCTTGGTTTACCCGGTCAATAGTATAAAACCGCGGACCTTGTACATCAGGCGGCGTGAGACAAACCTCCATATTGGGCTGCAAACAAAAGGGAAGATTGCCAACAGGTACTGCGGCAACCTCCCCAAATCTGCCATGTGTCTTGGTAATACGTGCAACATTAATGTAGCCTGTTGCAGTCCAAACAGACATAATTACCCAATAATCTCGACTTCGGCGTATGCATTATCACGGGCAGCACAGGCACGTGCTAAAGAACGGATTGACTTGATAACACGTCCGTGGCGTCCAATAACCTTACCAATGTCGTCAGGGTCTACCCTTACCTCAATGAGCGAAGAGTTATCGTCATTGTCGGTTACATCAATAATGATGCCGTCAGGGTTATCAACCAAAGACGCAACCATGTATTCTACCAAATCAGCAACGCGATCACTGGTAAGCTCCTGGGCGTCGCCCTCTGCCATATCAGACTCGCTGTATACTGCTTCAGCCTGTGTTGGATCAAGATCCCTATCAACGGCCATTATTTACACAACCTATTACTCAGCGGCCTTGGCTGCTTTTGCGGCTGCCTTCTTGCTCATCTTTTGCTTGGGAGCCTTGGGCTCAACGGGATTACGGGTAACCTCGATGAGATGCTTAACGGTATCGGTAGGCTGAGCACCCTTAGCCAGCCAAGCGTCAACCTTCTCCATGTCCAAAGAAATAAAAGCAGGGTCAACCATGGGGTTGTAACGACCTACTTCTTCTACTGCGCGACCGTCGCGAGCAGTACGGGCATCTGCGACAACAACGCGGTAATAAGGACGCTTTTTAGAACCATAACGTGCGAGACGAATCTTAACTGCCACTTAAAACTCCTTGAATAGTATTAGGCGGGCTATTAAGCCCCATTCCAAACATGCAATCTGATAATATACAACAAATCGCATAGAATGGAACCAACATTATTAATTTCATAGGTATACTTCACGTATAACCCTCATTTTACACGAAAAATCAACGCGATAATTTTATTACCAACAAAAAGGGCAGCCATAAAGGCCGCCCCAGCAAGTTCTGACTCTCAGGGGAACGGGCTTTGCGTGATTTCCCGCCTCAGCACAAATGCATTAACGAGCACAAATACGTGCGCAGTTATGCGCGCAGCAAATACATACGCATCCGCCGGCTACATTTTCCAGATCATCATCAGAGAGCTCGCCTTCCTCTTCTGCTGTGATGGCTTCAAATTCTTCCTTAGTCAGCTCCACACCAAAGTTTTTCAGGATCTCTGTGCGCTCCTCCTTGGTGGTCGTTTCGCGGAGAGCGGCGATGAACTCCTCCTTCTTGTCCTCAGCCACCTTGGAAAGCAACAATTCCATTTTCTCTTTTCTTGTCATATGCGTATGCCTCCTTTAAATTTCACTTTTAATCAACAACGCTTATGCAATCATGTACTCCTTATGGCAGAAAGCCATGGACTCAAACATCCTTCCAGCAGCAGGGATCCTCTCCTTTCAGATCGCCGGTCATATTATAACCCACCGCCCGGCACCCCCTGCACCACTGAATCAATTCGCAATCCTTACACTTCTTTATGTCCCTGATCTCCGAATAACTCTTGCAAAGTTCCCCGGTCAGTATGTTATGCAGGCTTTCTGTTTTGACATCGCCAATCACGCTTTCCATCCTTCTGCATGCCATCACGTTTCCGTTGGGCAGGATCGTGCAACTTTGTCCCAGATGGCACCCGTCAAAGGTAAGCTCCGGGTGGGCTTTGGAAGCCTCGCTTGGCCGGAACTCACCCAGCTCAAAGCGAAGGAGGGTAAACAGATGCTCCTTGAACATAAACTCGGTCTTACAGCCCTTCTCCCGGTATTCTTTTGCCTTTCGATAATACCTCAGCAAAAAATCCCGGTATTCATCAGGGGAAGGATAGCTCTCCTTTGCTTTTTCCGGCGATGTCGCGCAATAGCGTGCAAAGGTAAATCCATAGGCATGGTGCTCCGCGGCGATATCCATACAAGCGAGAATATCCTCCAGATTTTGCCGGCTGGCGGTAGCCATGAGATCTGTCTTGATCCCGGCTTCGTTCAGGAGCTTTATTCCCTGGAGCGTTGCGGCAAAGCTGCCCGGCTTTCGCATATAGTCATGAAACGCTTGAAGCCCGTCCATGGACTGTTGATACAGAGAACAGCCCAGCTGATAGAGCCTTTGACAGACCTCGGCGTTGAGATGGAACGGATTGCCCAAAATAGTCCAGCAGATGCCTCTGTTGTGCAGTTCTTCTGCAAAACGCCAGAATTGGGGGTGCAGGATCGGATCGCCTCCACTGATTGCGATATGCGGCACAGCCACTCTTGCAGCGGCGTCTTTAACGATCTCATCCAGTGTCAGCATCAGCTGATCCCACGGAGTTGATATACATTTGAGCCTGGCGTCCTCTGCAAACAAATAACAGTGCCGGCAGCGCTGGTCACACAGATCAGTAATATGCCATTGGTAGGCGTGATACGGACGCATTCGTTCGCCTGCGTAAACCTGGCTCTTCTCAGAAATCCTAATGATTCCCCGGCAGTCGCAGAGCTTCTGATCCCGCACGGTGAGAACAAAAGCGGCCACGTCGACGCAGGAAGCCCACTCTTTGTAGCCATATTCGGCGTGATAAAACGGTATTCCCCAGTTAAAAGAGGCCCGCTCCAGCGCGCTCAGCTCCTCTGCGCCGCAGCCTGCTGACCGCAGTATCTCCAGCAGTTTATCCTTATACGGCTTGTTTAGGAAGCGATCCTTTGTGTTCAACCGATCAATAACAACAACCAGCTTAAACCCGTTTTCACAAGGCTGCATTTGATAGCGCAGGGGCAAGCCCTCCAGTTGATCAAGCGGAGAAACAAGACAGGTCTCCTTATTTTGGAAGCTCTCCGTTTTTCTGCTGACAGTAAAAAATGAAGTCGCTTGGCCGCTGATTTTGTACACCAGCAGATCATCACGGTTTTCTGGCGCGCTCATAGCCGGAATACCCAGTGATGTAAAAAAGGCTCCCCCAGATGCCCGCTCCAGATAGCAGCGCTCATAGCAGTCCAGCACACAGGCCATACCCTCGGGTTCTCCGCCCATAAGCGGAAGGTCAAAATAAACATCCGGGAAAACCCGATCAGGCAAAAGAGCTTTTAACTTCTCCGCTTCCCGGCAAAAAGCGTCAGACGGCAGAATGCCAAATACGTTTTTCTTTCTCAACGCGCGAAGAGAGTGTTCCAGAAACACGGCGGAGTCAACCGGGGATACGCCTATGCTCTCCATGTTTTATCCTTTCTGCAGCTCCGGGAGCAGGGACTGCTTGATGTTCCAGTCCCACAGGATCCGGCGGAATGTATCGTAATAACCTTTCTGAAAAAAGATGCACTTAAACAGGTCCGGCGCAAGAGCGCTGCCTCCGGTGAGGATGGACAGCGCCGGGCAGCCGCCCTGACAGCATTTGAAGTATGGACAGGCCGCGCATTGGGGATTTTGCTCTTTCTTCATGCCCGTTGTCTGACTGACAAGGTCAACAAACGGGCCTTCCGATAAAACCTTCTTCAGCCCATCCCGCTTCATATTTCCAAGAGAAATCCCATGTAAAGTGTTATATCCTGCAAATGGGGCGCAGGGTACAACCTCTCCGTTTGCCTGAACAGAAACTTTGTTGATCCAGCCGGAACATAAGAGCGCATCATCCCGATAGTGTTCTTCACAGTCTTTCACCGGGAGAACCGCGAACAACTTTCTCTCCCCGTGCAGGGCAAGGCTTTGCCAGATAATGACGGGCGCCAGCAGACCCTCCCGTTTATACTGCTCGGCGAATTCGGCAGAAAAATCGTAGTATTCCTCCGGCGTCAGAGAATTGTCCGTCGCGTTCAACTTCCAGCGTGGTGCTTCTGTAGTTCTGATGATACGTATCTCGTCCGCACCCATATCAATCAGCATTTTTACAGAATCGAACATGACCTCTCTGTTGCGGCAGTTCACATTCATATTGATCTTCACGTAAAAACCGGCAGCCTTGCTCAACCTGATAGCCTGTTTGACCTGCTGCTCGCTCCCAACCTGCTGCCTCATCCAGTCGTGAGTTCCAATCCCGTCAAAGGAGAGCATAATCTGAACACACGGGTGCAGCTCTTTAATAAACTGAAGTAAATCTTCATTCAGAAAAGCGCCGTTGGTGATCAAAGTATTCAGAACCAGGCCCTCAGTTTTGATTTGTGCGAGAACTTCTCGAAAATGAGGATACAGTGTTGGTTCCCCGCCGGTAAGACGTATACCCGGAATGCCGCAATCTTTTGCTTCACGCAAAAGCGTATACGCTTCGTCACGGGAGAACTCCGCCTGGTTCCGGTTATTATCTGCTGC
The DNA here is from genome assembly GCA_017515595.1 of Coriobacteriales bacterium. GTDB lineage: Bacteria > Actinomycetota > Coriobacteriia > Coriobacteriales > UMGS124 > RGIG5691. The sequence continues at coordinate 15,416 of JAFWFL010000023.1, read as the reverse complement.
ATGAAAACAGTGCAGACAGTTGTAATTGCATCTTTCAGTGATGGTCCAGTCAATGCTGCGAAAATAATAATTCTCGTATTCCCGAATCTGACCGTCTATTAAGGAAAACTCCCCTTTGCCGCATCTCCGGATCAGACTCATAGCCTCAAATGCAAAAAGACTGTCACCGGGCTGTAGCTCTGTTTTGCCGTCGCAGGATTTGAGCAGGGCATAGTCCGTATCAGAAAGAGAATGCCGTCTGATTTCACCTTCATAACAATAGCAGGGACGTGAGCCCTTCCAGTGTTTTAATCTGAGCTTTGGATTGAGAATGTAATACATGCTGGCTGAACCACCCCTTATGATACCGGCAGCATATCCGTCATCGTAAACTTCCCTTTATGAAAGCTGTCGCTGAATCGATACGAAATTGGGTGTATAAAAAATGGTCCGTCCACTACTACCGTATGAATATCAGTGGTGTCGTCTGTTAACCGTACTCCCTTTTGAGCCAAAAGCCTGATCGCTTTTTCATCGAGCTCCGTACCTACCAGCTCATCCAACTCAAGAGCGGTGGAAAGACTCTTGATCATCACCGTAAAGCCGCTGTCAATAAGCTCCCTTGTATAGGTTTCTTCATCCATCCCAAACAGCGGATAAAAACCTGCCATCCCCAGCTCCCGGGCGATACTGCTGTTAAAGTCTCTGGGTTCAGATAAAGAGATATCTCCGGTACAACTGGCGTCAGCCCGGTATAGTGTTTTTGCTTTCCTGGCTGTCTCTAATGCCATGGAGCGGTCGAATTTTTCTCTTGTCGTATCAAAAAGAATCGGAATGCCAAGCGATTCCGAATACTGTTCCAGTAAAGAGATTCTCAGCCCATGCATGTGAGATCTGCCAATAGGCAGAACAGAAGTGATCAGACAAGCCGGAACGTGGCCGTCCTCAATCATTTTTTTCATCGCAAGAAAGCTGTCCTTGCCGGCCGAAAAGCTCAACGCAAAGCGGTATTTCTCTTTCATAATACTCAAATAGAACAATGCCGTGAACCCAACAATGAATCATTTGAATTCATTATATGATCAAATCTTATGCGTGTCAATGTAAGCACACCCGCGAATACCTTTGGTTATTTCCTTTTGCCGGCTCATAAATCATGGCATATCAATTGCAGATACTTCTCGGGCATAAAACAAAATCCCCGTATTCATTGAGAATACAGGGATTTTTGTGATTGCGTGTGAAGCTTATGGATGTTGAGGCAAATGCCGCCCCAGAAGCGTCCGTGAGTTTAGATACTAGCCAAGCTTACGAACATTACTGGCTTGCGACTTGCCGTTCTGGCCGGTCGTAATTTCGAATTCAACAGCCTGACCCTCGTCGAGTGTCTTAAAGCCGTCCATCTGAATCTCGGAGAAGTGAACAAAAAGGTCGTCGCCACCCTCACGTGAGATGAAGCCGTAGCCCTTGTCCGGATTGAACCACTTAACAGTACCCTGAGCCATTTCTTGCCTTTCTTTCTTACCCCGCGAGGGGCATACCATCATGTGCAATTACTGAATATTGCACGTTAAAACATGGTTCTGTGAACCACAAGGCTAAATAATACCGCTAATCCTACAATTTTTGAGCAAAAGTTGAATCATTATGATTTCTACACTACTGCAGGTCTTCAGGATGCTTTCAGGTTAATTGGATACTATGCATTTCTTATGAGAGGTAGTACTATTACTTGTATACGTATTTGCGTATAAATTGGGGGAGGCTCCTATGAATATTCTTGTGGTTGAGGATGAGGTTAACCTCGCGAACGCTTTAGCTCACATACTTGCTGACCAGCATTGGGGCGTTGATGTTGTGCATGACGGGAACAGCGCTGTTGTATATGGCGAAAGCGGGCTCTATGATGCGATTGTGCTCGATGTCATGCTCCCCGGCAAAGATGGTTTTGCGGTATCCCGCGAGCTGCGCTCCAAGGGTATCTCGACACCTATTCTAATGCTCACTGCACGTTCAACCACAAAGGACAAGGTTGGTGGCCTTGATTCAGGCGCTGATGACTATATGACAAAGCCTTTTGTTGCCGAGGAACTCCTCGCACGTCTTCGTGCTTTGACGAGAAGAACCGGCGAGGTTGTACTTGACTCAATTACCTTTGGAGATCTTACGCTCAACCTGGTTGATATGGACCTCTCCTGCGGAGATAAAAGCGTACACCTCTCATGGCGCGAATGCGAAGTCATGGAGCTTCTTATGCGCTCAACTCAGACCACCCTCAGCAAGAATGCACTATTGACACGCGTCTGGGGTACCGAGGGAGAATCGAGCATGAACAATGCCGAGGCTTATATCTCGTTCTTGCGCAAAAAGCTCGCGTTCTTAGACTCTCGGGTATCTATTAATACCATCAGAATGCTTGGTTACCGTCTTGAATATTCGCAGGTCTCCCCTGCCTAATGCCCATAGAAGAATTCAAACAATGTCTTACACAAGGAGGTCACATGCTCAAACGCCTCAGGCTTAAGATTGTGGGCGTGGTCATGCTCATCTCGTTTGTGGTGCTTGTTATTGCCTTCACGGCTATGCTTGTTATGCAATATGCCAACCTTTACGGGCAAATTGACGATGCCCTTCATAATGCCATAGACCGTGGTCCTTTTGGTGAAATAACTATCAGAGTCGGACGTTTTGATACAGGGACCGAAAACCGACGCTATGGATTTGAAGATGATTTAGAAGGCAAAGACGGTTTGGAAAACAATCGCAACGGTGAACAAACACCGCTCAAAACCGGACAGATTCCCGTAGCAATATTTATGGTAAGCAGCACGGGCGAGATCATTCTTGACAACCGCTCTCAGGTTACCATGGAAGAGACGGCTATTCTTACCGCAATTGACGGAGCGCTCAGTGCATCAGAAGATGAAGGTTACATAAACGATGCCGGTGTGTATTATCTGCGTTCAACCTCATATGACAACAATACCGTTATTGCTTTTGCCGATGGCCTTTCTTTGCAGCAGGAACTCATTACATTGGCGATTAATATGGCGCTTGTGGGAGGCGCAATCCTTATCCTGTTATTCTTTGCAAGCATAGCTTTTGCAAGATACGCTACACGTCCCGTAGAGCGCGCCTGGGAAGACCAGCAGCGTTTTGTGGCCGACGCGTCGCATGAACTCAAAACCCCGCTTACTGTCATTCTTGCCAATACCGACATTTTAAGCTCAGACCCAAATCTTGATGCAACAGAGCAACAAAAGTGGATTCAGAGCACAAAAACCGAGGCAAAGCATATGAAAGGCCTTATAGACGAGATGCTTATGCTTGCCCAGAGCGAGAATACCTCGGCCGCTTCGCAGGCTCAGATGAAAGAGCTTAATCTCTCTGATATTACCACACAGGCATGTCTCACCTTTGACGCCGTCGCATTTGAAGCCGGTGTCATGATGAATGATGATATAGAACAAAATCTTGCCATCAACGGTGACAATACTCAGATCACACGCCTTGTGAAGATTCTCATAGACAACGCAATTAAATATGCCGGTGTCAACGGAACAGTAGATGTGGGCCTGCATAAAACATCAAAAAGCAAAGCAACTCTTACGGTTCACAACACCGGTAATCCCATACCTCAAGACCAGCTTGAACATGTATTCGACCGCTTCTGGCGCAGCGATGAATCCCATACGCGCACATCAAACGGCTCAAGCTATGGCCTGGGTCTCGCCATCGCAAAAAGCATTTGCGATTCGCACAACGCCACAATCAGCGTCACCAGCACCGAGCAAGAAGGCACCACTTTCAAAGTAGACTTCAACACACTCGTAAAATAGGTGACACGGGGATCGCTATTCTTCGTCAACAATCAGTTCGTTGGCGGCTTGGGTTATCTCGTCAAAGTCTTCTTTTATGAGATCAATGTTGCGAACGCGGTCCGAGTCTGAGCGGGGTGTCTCAATGAACTCGCCTTCTGCGGTGAGTTCTATGCGGCCGGCATCGCCCCACAGGCGTTCGAGGCGGTAAAGCGCGCGGGTATCGGGCTGGAAGAAATGAGCAATAACCGCACCAAAATCCATGAGAGCCCAGGTGTTGTCCTGCCGTCCCTCTATGGCAAATGCCGAGACACCCTTGGGGCGAAGCTGATTTTCTACCTCGTCTACCAGAGCATCTACTAAACGGTTATTGGCTCCTGTTGCAATTACAAAAAAGTCGGCAACATCGCTTATTCCCCGCAAATCGAGAATTACAATGTCAGTGCCGTTTTTCTCGTCTGCAATTTTCGCAATCTCCAAAGCAAGCTCACGCGCGTCCAAAGAGTACCTCCTGTACAAAATAGGATTATAAACATGAGGTATATACTATTGGGCATACGGTCTTTATATTGAGATGAGCGCAAACTCCTTAGAAAGCCCATCGGTAACAGGGATATGTCACCTGTTATTTGTATTACTCGGCATCTATGAGTTTTTTGCACCAAACATTCCAAATATCTACCGCACCGGGATATAAATATTTGCCGCGTTGGATTGGAGAAATGAGGCTGTCACGCAGGCTCTCGGCAAAGACGGTTTCGAGCGGTTGCGTGGCTATATATTTACGAATTACCTCAAGTTCTTTATATTCTCTTCCCGGTTCTAAGAGATCGCCCACGTTAACCACGATATCGAGCGGGGCCATATCTACCGCACCTATGGTATGACGGCCTATAGCGCAAAACACCTCTTGGGGAAGCTCGGGGAACTCCTCGGGGAGACTGGCTGCTGCAGTCCAGGCGTGGAGCAGAGGTTCTATACGGGGATCAACATCTTTGGGCACAACGTTGAACGCAAAAGCTTTTTCCCATAACTCCTCTTTGGTAATCTGTTTATCCCAATCATGCAGATATCCTGCAGCTTTAGCTAAATACGGATCAACGCCGTAGCGCATAGCCAAAAGCTCACTTGTACGTGCGACACGCAGGCTGTGAAGCAAACGCCTTCCATGAAGACGCTCGCAAACTTTATTTTCTAGATACGTCAGATACTCAGACTGAGAATCAGAATAGCGCGGCCGCTTTGAATCCACCAAAGAATCCACCCAGGAATAATCATAACAATCAACCTGTTTCGCAAGCTTTTTAAGCGTTTTTTCACCCATGGGTTTTGGCTCCTCAGCTTCTGAATAGACAATATTACAGAGAAGTATAAAGTTTATGCTGTTTGATATAGCTTTCTACCTTAGGATCCAGCATCTTAGAAACAGAATGGTCTGATGCCAGACACTCTCTGATTACTGTTGAAGATACATCAGGTAAAGACGTGTGCACTTCAATTGAACGGGCATTAATGCCTGATTCCGCAACATTCCTGCGGGCATACTCGGCATCATCATAAGCTCTTGCTACCCACACAAAACCGGTTAATTTCGCAAGCTCTTTTGCTTTATACCAAATAGGAAGCGTCGCATAAGCATCTGACCCGAGAGCCATCATGAATTTTGCGTTTGGCATGAATTGGCTGAGCATGCGAAAGGTATCATAGGTATAAGTAATGCCATCACGCTCGATCTCGCATGCGCTAACAAAGCTGTGTTCCAGATCCTCTGTTGCAAGCTTTACCATGGCAAGTCTGTGAGCAGCTTCAACTATGTGCTTATCTCGTTTAAAAGAAGGTATACCAGCAGGAATATATAAGGTCATGTGAGCCTGTACGGCATCTGAAGCCGCTTGGGCAAGCGCTGTATGGCCCACATGAATGGGATCAAACGTACCGCCCAAAACACAGATTGTGCAGTACCCATAACGCTGCGTTACCTCGTTATGGTATTGCAATATATCCTGCTCAAGCATATGCTAGCGCACCTGTCCCGACCCGCGGCAAATGTATTTTGCGGTGACAAGAGCATCTGCTCCCATGGGTCCGCGCGCATGGAGACGCTGGGTGCTTATGCCAATCTCGGCCCCCAGTCCAAACATACCGCCGTCGGTAAAGCGCGTAGAGGCGTTGACATACACCGCAGAAGCGTCTACCTGCTCAAGGAACTTTTGAGCCGCCGCGTAATCCTGCGTCACAATGCACTCGGAGTGCTTGGTTCCATAGGTATTGATATGCTCAATCGCCTTGTCTACTCCGTCAATAATCTTAATGCTGATCTCGAGATCAAGATACTCGGTACCCCAGTCTGCCTCGGTTGCAGGCTCAACAGATATACAGCATACCTGGCCTGCCGCACAAACTGTCTCATCACCATGCATTTTGACGCCGTTCTCGTTGAGCATCGTAATAACTTTCTCAACAACCAACGGGTCTTTTTGGACAAGCACACGGTCAATGAGAACAGACTCACAGGCATTACAAACGCTGGGTCTAGAGCACTTGGCATTGCGCAAAATGTTGAGAGCCATATCAAGATCTGCGGTGCTCTCAATATAGGTATGGCAATTACCGGTGCCGGTTTCTATAACGGGAACCTTGGAATTCTCAACGCAGTTCTTTATAAGCCCTGCTCCTCCACGAGGAATAAGAACGTCAACCAAACCGGTCAGGTTAAAGAGTTCTTCTACTTCTCCCCTGTTGCGCGGGTCGAGAATACCAATGGCGGCTTTGCTGATGCCGGCTTTTTCGAGAGATTCCTGAAGCACGGCGCCAATGGCTTCTATGGAGTTTGCAGCCAGAGAACCACCCTTAAGCAAACAGGCGTTTCCGGTTTTGATGCAGAGACCGGCGGCATCGCTTGTAACATTGGGACGTGCTTCGAACACCATGGCCACAACACCCAGAGGGACGGTGATCTTCTCGATAGTCATACCGTTTGCAAGCTTTTGGCCGGTAAGAATACGACCCAGAGGTTCTGCCTGGCCGGCTACACCTTCGAGACCCTGAGCCATATCTTCTATACGGGCTTCGCTCAATAAAAGACGGTCTATCAGCTGCTCGCGCGTGCCGTTTTTGCGCGCGGCATCAACGTCTTGAGCATTGGCTTCCAAAAGACGCGCCATATTGCTGCGCAGACCCTGTGCCATATCAAGTAAAAGACCGTTGCGCTCGCTCGAAGATAATCTCGCAAGAGCTTTTTGAGCCTCCTTAGCCGCAATGGCTTGATTACGTGCTTCTCCCATAACGCAACTGCCTCCTCATTTTTTAGAATACTACCAATTCATCACGGTGCAAAACAACCTCGCCCGCAAGCTCGGGAACAACGCGGGCAACCATGTCAAGCTTCATGCCTCTTGTGAGCATAGCTTCCTGCGAAGAATACCGCGTAATGCCACGGGCAATAAGCTGCCCCGAGGTATCGCGTACCGCAATGATGTCGCCGCGGGCAAATGTGCCCTCCACCTCTACCACGCCAACAGGCAAAAGCGATCCGCCCTTAGTATACAGCGCTTCGCGTGCGCCGTCGTCAATGATTACGCTTCCGGCGTCGTGACCGGCAAAACCAATCCACATCTTACGGGCAGATTCGTGCTTTTGCGCTTTATTCGCAACAAAATGCGTGCACTTTGCCGTTCCTTTTACCGCATCTACCGCAATGTGAGGTGTACGGCCTTGGCAAATAATCATATCTATGCCGGCCATTTGCAACGCCCTGGCAGCCCACAGTTTGGTAATCATGCCACCGGTGCCAACCTTACTTGCAGAACCTCCTGCCAAAGCAATCAGTTCGTCATCAATTGACTCGACCTTCTCGATAAGCTTTGCATTTGGGTCTTTATGCGGATCAGCCGTATACAAGCCCTCAATATCGCTGAGAATAACCACGAGATCTGCCGAGACAAGCACGCCCACAATTGCAGCGAGAGAGTCATTGTCGCCAAAGCGGATTTCTTCTACAGCTACCGTGTCATTCTCGTTCACAATGGGCACAACGCCAAGCTCAAGCAGGCGCTCTATGGTATCGCGGGCATGTAAGTACGCAGTGCGCGAACCGGTTTCATTGCGCGTGAGCAATACCTGGCCTACATTGAGGTGGTGCACACCAAATGCCTGGGCATATTGGTTAATGAGCGATACCTGTCCCACTGAAGCACAAGCCTGAAGCGTAGGAACATCGCTTGGCCTTGAGGAGAGTCCCAGCGGCTTAATTGCCGCGGCAATTGCGCCGGAGGTCACAAGAACAACCTCATATTTGGCTCTGATGAGCTCAGTTATTTGGGTTGCCAAATCATAAATGCGCTCGGGGTCAAGCACACCGTGGGAATCTACCAAAGACGAGGAACCAACCTTTAAAACAACACGTTTTATGTTGCTATTCAACGATGTCATCTTCAAACTCCTCAAGAGCTTCTTCATCAAGTTCAAGATCAAGGTCAGAATCGTTTATATCATCATCAAAATTATAATCGTCTTCTACGAGGTGCTCGTCGAGAAGACCTTCTTCATCAAATTCCGTGTCAAAGCCATCAAAACCTGCGTCATACTGCTGGTCCCACTCAAAATGCTCGCTTTGATCCTCAGTGCTTACATCGCCAAAGTCTTCATCATCCAATCCGGTAAACTCAAGCGCATAGCCCAGGATGCGCACTTCATCGCCGTTCTGTGCGCCGGCCTTAATAAGAGCGGCAAACAAACCTGCACGCTCAAACCTATGCTGCAAATATACCACGGCTTCGTCATTATCCCAGTCGGTCTGAATAACCATGCGCTCAATGTTCTGGCCGCTTACACGCCATGCACCGGATTCCTCGAGTTCAATATGGAAGGTTTGCTGCCTGTGGTTACGCTTGTGGATCCAGGTCTTCTCATATGCGGCAAGGCTGTCTTGCTCTTCTTGGAGACGCTTGGCCGCCTCGGCACGAATACCCTTAACAAGTTCGCCCATGCGCAGCATAAGCTCGTGCATACCCTCACCGGTCGCGGCAGAAACGGCAAAATACTCAATGCCAAGCTCATGTGCAAGCTCGGCCATGCGGGCATCGTTCTCTTCTACACCGGGAAGATCGCATTTATTACCAACAATTATGCAGTCGCGCTGTGCAAGCTCGTCTGCATACTTTGCAAGCTCGTTCGCGATAACACGGTAATCTTCTACCGGGTCTCTGCCCTCATACGAGCCGCTCAGGTCTACCATATGTACAATAAGAGCCGTGCGCTCAACATGGCGCAAAAACTCGTGGCCCAGCCCCTTGCCTTCGCTTGCGCCTTCTATAAGACCCGGAATGTCTGCCACCACGTAATCATAGTCCTCAATGCGAACCATACCAAGGTTGGGCTGAAGCGTTGTAAACGGATAATCGGCAATTTTTGGCTTGGCAGCGCTCATGTATGCAACAAGCGAAGACTTGCCAACGCTTGGCATACCAACAAGTCCAACATCTGCCATGAGCTTGAGCTCGAGCTCAACAAGATGTTCTTCTGACGGTTCGCCCTTCTCGGCAAAAGCAGGTGCTCTGCGCACTGAGGTCACAAAGTGGGTGTTTCCGCGGCCGCCGTGACCGCCCTCTCCCACAATAACCGTCTCTCCCGCATGGGTAAGGTCTGCAATCTGGTACAGACGCTCATGAGTGTCTATATCAAGCTCATAAACAACAGTGCCAAGGGGAACCGGTAAAACAAGGTCCTGACCGTCAGCGCCATGACGCTTTGCACCCTGTCCGTGCGTACCGCGCTGCGCCTTAAAATGATGTTTAAAACGATAATCTATGAGTGTTGCTTTTTGTGCATCAGCTATAAGCACAACATTTCCTCCGTGTCCGCCGTCACCTCCGTCAGGGCCTCCCTTTGGCACATGGGCTTCACGCCTGAACGACATACAACCTGCACCGCCGTCCCCGCCTTTAACATTGATACGAACCTGATCTATAAACACATGTCCTCCAAATACCCAAAAGACCCCTGCAGCACAAACATGCTACAGGGGCCGCAAATAACTTGTACCAAAGCGTAATAACGCTTTACTCGGCCACCTCAATGGCCTCTGGGATAATGCTTACATAGCGCTTGCTGCTGGTAATATACTTTACCTTGCCGTCGCACAATGCAAACAGGGTGTCGTCCTTGCCGCGGCCAACGTTGTTGCCGGGATGGAAATGAGTACCATGCTGACGAACAAGAATGGTGCCGGCAGTTACTAACTGACCGTCAAAACGCTTGCAGCCAAGACGCTGACCAATTGAATCACGACCGTTACGGGAAGTACCCGTACCTTTTTTGTGTGCCATGGGAGTGCTCCTCTTACGTAGTAGAATGTACGAGCCGTTACTCGGCTGCTACTTCAGCCTCAGGTGCGGCTTCCTCAGCAGCCTTGCTGCTACGACGAGAAGTTGCTGCAACCTTTGTAATCTTTACCTTGGTCAAATACTGGCGATGACCGCGGGTGCGCTCATAGCGCTTACGACGACGGAACTTGTAAACAAGAGCCTTCTCGCCACGGAACTGCTCGAGGATTTCGCCCTCAACAGTTGCCTTTGCAAGAGCTGCCTCTTCTGAGATGACCTTCTTGCCATCGTTTACAAAGAGAACGTCAAACTTGACCTTGGTGCCGGGCTCTCCCTCGAGCTTCTCGACGTCAATAACGTCACCCTCGGCAACCTTATACTGCTTACCACCTGTAAAAACTATAGCGTACATGTTAGTGTGTACCTTCCGTTATGCGTTACATGCAAATGGGCACAATACCATGCCAAATGAACTGAGTCAACGTAACATTGCGAATAATTCCATCATTTCACGAAGCGCACACGAAACACACCGAGAATGTACTAAACCATAGGAGGGAAACGGCCTACAGTCCAATACTGAGCAGCACGGTATATTACGTGGTGCCTCCTGACGGGCTCGAACCGTCGGCCTTTCGCTCCGGAGGCGAACGCTCTATCCGCTGAGCTAAGGAGGCGGGCTCGTAGAACACGCAACGTTGACACGTTATGAATGATCAATGCCACAGAATACATAAACAGCCGACCTTGCGGCCGGCTGGCTAAAATTCAATGGCTCCCCGAGCAGGGCTCGAACCTGCAACACCTCGGTTAACAGCCGAGTGCTCTACCATTGAGCTATCGGGGAATGCGATCGCTCAAAACGCGAGGAGATACATTACGCTATATAAACACCCATTGCAAGAACAATTTTTGAGATGCACAAATACTCACACTTGCAACACATTCTGTAATTCAAAGAGGTCCGGTAATACCAGGATACAGATATTTCCTTATCAGGCGGCGACAGATATACATACCATCCTCCGCTTTCGCCTCATAAAAACGCTTCGAACGGAATGTATATCTGTCGCCGCCTGATATGGAAATATCTGTATCCTGGTATTACCGGTTTTCTCTGAACAAATCGCTAATTCTCGAGGAAGTCCTTAAGCTTGCTGCTTCTCGACGGATGACGAAGCTTGGCGAGGGTCTTGCCTTCTATCTGGCGAATGCGCTCGCGGGTTACGCTAAATTCACGGCCCACTTCTTCGAGCGTACGGGGATGCCCGTCCTTCAAACCAAAGCGAAGCTCAATAACTTTACGCTCACGCTCTGCCAGCGTATCGAGCACGCTTGAAATCTGCTCCTGGAGCATCGAGAAACTCGCAGCATCAGGCGGGACCACTGCCTGAGAGTCCTCAATAAAATCGCCGAGCTGAGAATCTTCTTCTTCGCCAATAGGCGTCTCCAAAGAAACAGGCTCCTGCGAAATCTTTTGAATTTCGCGAACACGCTCTGGCGTCATATCCATTTCTTCTGCGATCTCCTCGGGCGTAGGTTCACGGCCGAGCTCCTGCAAAAGCTTGCGCTGTACACGAACGAGTTTATTAATGGTCTCTACCATATGCACCGGAATACGAATGGTGCGAGCCTGGTCTGCAATGGCGCGCGTAATAGCCTGGCGAATCCACCATGTGGCATAGGTTGAGAACTTAAAGCCCTTGGTATAATCGAACTTCTCGACCGCGCGAATAAGGCCAAGGTTACCCTCCTGGATAAGGTCCAGGAACAGCATGCCGCGGCCTACATAGCGCTTTGCAATAGATACAACCAATCGCAGGTTTGCACTGATAAGACGCTGTTTTGCCTCAAGACCAACCTGCTCTATGCGGGTCAGACGCCTGAGCTCAGAACGAGGCAGGTCCTCATTGTTATCCTCGGCATCATCAAGGCGCTTTGAAGCTTCTAAACCGGCTTCAATTTTCATCGCAAGGTCAATCTCGTCTTCTGCGCTTAAGAGGTCTACTTTACCAATCTCTTTAAGATACATACGAACGGGATCGCCTGTAAGCATAACCGGAGCCGGAAGCTGGTCACGTCTCGCGGTATGCCTGCGCTTGCGCTTTGAAGGCGTTGTGGGAAGAGGCGCAAGCTCCTCATCTACCACCGCAGCTTCAGAAGTGTCAATTTCTTCTTCTATTTGTTCCTCGGCGAATTCGTTATCTTCTTCTGTCGAAATATCGCCGTCAGAGGAACGAACCTCAATTCCTCCCCCGCGGATGACATCATAAAGAACACCAAGATCATCTGCATCAATATCAATGTCAACAAGCGCGAGCTGAATGTCATCTTCTGTGACAAAACCTAAGGCTTTTCCTTTGTCGATAAGCTTGGTTGCAACTCCCGCAAGTTCTGTTGAAAGTGAGATCTGCTGCGTATCGGTAGGCAAAACAAATCCTTTCTTCCGGCGAGAAATACGTAAAGCTCACACGTCCATGCGTGTGAGCTAGTAAAGCAGCTATCTGTTTACCCATGAATTTAAAAAGATAACACAAAGTCAGGTAAATATTTAAGTCATATCACAGATATACCACATTTAACAAAAGAGGAAGGAGGTAACAGGGATTTGTCCCCCTGTTACCTCCCAGCAGCTTTTACATCTCATCGGTCGCCTTCGGCGACAGCTTTCCCTCAAGGAGAAGCCTTATAACTTCTGTTTGGCTTCTATCGCCAACGGGTGTCCTTTTTGGCGGGTTCTTCTTGTGGTTGTCTTGATGCGGCGTATTCATTGTAGGCTGGGGCGAGAAGGAGCTTTAGAGCTGATGCTTCGTTTGTTGAGCCTGCGTCAGAGGTGAGGGTTACCAACAGGATGCCGTCTTCCAGGAGCTGCATCTTAACCTCTGCGCTTATATTGCCTTCGGTTTTTTGGTATATCATCGCTCCGTCTTCAAAGGTAAACTCTGCAATCACGTCGCCAAAGATGGAGCCGCCCAGGGCTGCATTGGTGCCTTCAATGTAAATAAAGGTGTCATCCAGTAAATCAGAGGCGCGAAGCAGAGCTCCGTCTATGTTTATGTAGGTGCTCTCCCAGTAGCCGGAGAAGTCCTCAGGGACTGCTTCTGCATAGACTTTGGCAGGGGCGTAGGTCTGCCTTGCCTCCCTCTCGAGAAGTACGCCCGGCGCGGTCCAGGACAAAACTTCGCGCATGACAGAGATGGAAGGGATCTTCTCGTTATCCAGGTAAACGAACCCGTCATCCAATGTCCAGGTACCTTGCGTAGGTTCTTTTGATACTTCCGGGTAGACTAAGGTATATGTGCCGTCTTCCTGCAAAGTAAGCACAAAATTCAGACCACGCAGGATGCCATACCAGTCGCCATAAAGCGCTTCTTCAGGAGCGGGCTGGACCGGAGGCTGAAGGTCAGGATCAGACAGATGAGCGTCCTGTGTAGCCACACTTTCTGCCGCAACCGGTGACGCAGCATCCGGTGCCGGTTCTTCTGCCGCAGCGAAGGCTGCCAGGCCAAAGAGTAAGATACATGCCAGTGACAAAACTTTAATTCTTTTCATGTTCATTGTACATCCTCCGTAACGAGTTTGATGTCCCTGCGTGCGAATACGTTTTAGTTACGGTTCCCAGACAAAAGGAATCAGATCAACCGAATCACTCTGATTTAGCGAATCTCTGACAACAAAGAATGCGTAGTATTCCTCGCCTTTTTTCAACTTTATTTTTGATCCGATATTTTCGATTTTATATTGCTTGACTGTGTCATTGAACGGTTCATCCCAAGCTTCAAAAACCATCTTGTCACGTGCGTATAGCCCGTGTGGATCACCATTATCTTCTTCCCACCTTATGGCGTATAGAGCTGCGCTTATAGTATACGGTGCTTTACCGCCATCGAATTCGAATGTTATGGTAGAAGCATCTGTTTGCTCAGCCCGAATAACCACTAAATCTACCCGTATTTCTGCCTCATCGCTTTTGACTTCTGTTCCGGCCTTTGTGTCAGCAACCACGCAACGATAAGTTCCGCTGATTTCTCCTTCTACCGTGCCATCGTCTTGCAGAGGCAATTCTTTCCCGTATGCGATTGTTTCCCAGCCATAATCACCTTTCTTCTGCCATTCATAGGTAAGGCCGCTGCCATCTTCAGAGTTGTTGACAGCTTCGCAGAGCAAGGTAGTAGAGACATCCCCTTTGACATAGGGAATATGCTTATCGTGTGGCTGTACAATGATTTTTGGGTACGAACCGGTATAGGTTACCTGGAAACCGATGTCGGAAGATACGTGATTATTATCCGTTACCGTACAGCAATACCAGCCGGGACTAAACGCTTCAAGAGTATCGCCCTCAGCAGTAGCATATAGATCCCCCTCAGCAGTCGCATATAGACCCGCACCAGAGATACTCACATACTCGTATTTAGAAGTATCGTATCTCTCCCATTCATAGGAATAAGGCTCTGTTCCTCCCTGTACAGTTACATGAACTTTTGCAAAGTCATCCGGATTTTTTATTTGCGCACTTCCTACTAATGAAACCTCCAACTCATAAGGTTTCACTTGGGCGAACTCTGACCTCGCCCATCTGCCGTTTGCATCGTAAATAATGAAGTAATAAGAACCCTCATCATGAACGGTGAAGGTATTCTGGTTCCCTGAATCATAGAGGTCTCCGTTTATAAAACCATCGTTTTCCCAACCGAGCGGAAGCTGATAAAGCTCATAGGTAAACGGAGACATGCCCTCACCTATTTTTATACTCAGATCATAGGTATCATTAATGGAAAGAGTACCGCCTTTTGGCTGTTCGCTAATAATCAGCTGCCGGTACTTAACTTCAATTTGTGTCTCCAGTTCGTTCCCAACAGCATCATTAATGTAGAACCAGTAGGTTCCCGGGGTATCTGTGTCTAGTTTATAGAAGGTTGTTCCCGGATAGGGGGAATCATCTCCATTTTCTGGAATGCCCCAACAGTCTCCGAGGTCTTCCTGATTTCCGTCCGCATCCACAAGCCAACAGCTTACGGTATAAGGCTTAACTCCTCCGTCCAAATAAAAAGCCACTGTCGCCTGCTCGCCATCCCTGATAGCATTCGGTTCAGATTGTCCTACAATTCTGAACTCATCCGCCTCGTATACAAGGATTGTTTTTGTCTGAGCGGTATCTCCATACGCATCTTCTGCGACGCAGTAATAGCTGCCCGGGTGAGGAACCTTGGTTGTCTTTCCGCTCATCTCGGGTACGGGGACGCCGTTATCTGTATACCAGCTGTAAGTAATGGGCTCGGTTCCGTTAATGTCG
>JAFWFL010000022.1 GCA_017515595.1 Coriobacteriales bacterium | reverse complement strand
TTATATAGATCAAGAGGACGATACCATTGTTCTTACCTGTCCCCGGGTAGCAGCTGGGCAGTATCTCTCGGTTTTAGCTTCATTCCCGGTTGAATGGCTGAGCGATGTAACGCCTCAGACAGAAGAACGGCTCGATACTATTATGGACATGGGTGCTGAGGTTGCAAATACCGCAAACGAAGCCCGTGCCACGGCAAGGCTCATTAATTACGGTTCAACAGGAGTTGCGGGCGTACTTTCTTTGGGAAGTATTTTATTTGCTGCTTTGAAGTTCCGTAAGTACGGCAAAGAGCACAAAGCGGTTTTCTCGGACGAGTATTGGCGTGATATGCCAAGCGATGATCATCCTGCTGTTATTGGGTCACTTTACCGCTGGGGCGCTCTCGCAGATGAAGATCTGGCAGCTACACTTATGAAGCTTACGCATGAAGGTGTGGTTAAGCTTGACCGCGTATATGTGACCAAGACGGGGCTCTTGGGCAGAGAGGGTACCAAAGAAGACTACATGCTCACGCTTGACCAGGAGAAATTTGAGAATCTTACCAATAAAATTGATATTGCTGCCGTGAAGCTTCTCTTTAAAACAGTAAGCGCCGGACGCCAGGCAAAAGGCGGGTTGACCGAGGCCTCCTATGCAGATTCCCGGGGCGTGCTTGCGCTTGACAAGAACCATATTTGTTTCTCTGAAGTTGCTTCTTGTGCCAAAGAGGATGCGGAACAGTATAAAAAACGCTTTGATAAGTGGAAGAAATCTATTGCGGATGCAGCGGAATCAAAGAATTTCTATGAACCGGAGGGCGAGGCTTGGCATAACCGCTTTATTGGCGTGGGTATTGTGATGTTTGTTCTCGCCATCCTCGTCCTTGTTTTCACCTTTGATGTGTTCCCCATTTGGGTAAGCATCATTCTTTTTGTGGCCAGTATTACGGTTTTTGTGCTTGGAATCAATATGCGCAGACGGTCGCGTGAGGCAAATGAAATTCATGCAAAGACCGAAGCCTTGCGCCGGTGGCTTCTCGACTTTACCAACCTCAAAGAGGCAATTCCTCAGGATGTTGTTTTATGGGATAAGCTATTGGTTATGGCAACCGTGCTCGGTGTTTCTCAAGAGGTTGTAGACCAGCTGAGAGTTTCTGCGCCTTATATTTTGGAGAGTCCCGAGGTTGCTCCTATTTATATGTGGTATTACCCGTGGGGCAACATGAACATGGCAAGTACGGCTTTGGCCGAGACAACAAGCGAGGCAAATATGCTGAGCTCGCAGGCACTCGCTGCTACTGCTGATTCCTCTGTAGGAGGAGGCTCCGGCGGTTTTGGCGGCGGAGGTTTTGGCGGCAGCTTTGGCGGAGGCAGCTTTGGCGGCGGAGGCTTTGGCGCCAGATAAGCCATGTCTTTATACAACAGAGTTCTGTGGTTATGAAGCGCGGTGCTTAGAAACTATGTCGCGTGATTCAAGGAGCATATCAACCAAGAAGCGCAATCGCTCGGTATCAGCACGCCGGTAGATGCAATCAATATGGAAGAGGGCGTCTTCATCAGCAAACGGAATGATAATATAACTTCCTATGCTGCTTAAGAATTTGAGATTGCGAAGATTGCTGGGCTGAATAGATACGGCGCCTTCAAGCGGTGTTGACTGGTATGATTCAATGCGCCCCATAACTGACCGGCTGCGGACTTCTATACCATGCCTCAGGAGGTAGGCCTCTATGCTTCGCCAGCCGTGCATGGCATAGGGATCTATAAATTTGAGCAGCATTTGGTCTTCAAGGTCTTTTGCATGAAGTTCTGGGAGCTCGGCCAGGGGGTTCTCGGCATCCACAATGGCACAAAAACGTGTGGTAAGAAACGGTGTGGCCACAAGGTCATAGCGCTCCAGGTCTTTTTCGAATTCATAACCAATCAAAAGGTCTATTTCTTTATTTTTGATAAGCGAGAGCATTGAAGTGTCTTCATGATGGTCAAGCAAAAGCGGCTGGTGCGGTGTCTCGGCCAAAAGAATGGTAGTAAGAGATATTATGCTTGAGATAGTGGGGTCGTAAATGACACCGTCTACGCGAATTGGTGATTCGCGCATGAGCTCAGTCATTTTTTCTATCGCATAATCATACGCCGAGACAATCTGTGAGGCTGCACCAAAGAAAATACGGCCGGTTTCGCTCAGGCGGCAGTCATGCCGGTCGCGGACAAAGAGTTTGGTATTGAGTTCGGCTTCTAACGCAGCTATATGTTTGCTCAAAGCCGGCTGCGTAATATGGAGCGTATTGGCAGCCTCGGTAAAATTGAGACTGCGTGCGAGCTCCAAAAACTCCCTGCAGGCCTCTATGTTCATATGTCCTCCTTACACAAAAGTAAAGAATAACGATATGCGATATTAGAATAACTAAAACGCAAAGAGCCAACTTATTATTTCCTTATTCCGGCATAAATAGCACATAATTAACATGCCACTCTTCTGGTTCTTGGTTCGCCGGGAATCTGAGGCAGGACGCTTGACTGCCGCTACAAAAAGGCATTCTTTTTCTGAGAGAGAGTCTGCGGCGGAGCATGCAAGCGCCCGGCGCCTTGGTTTACAAGGCGAGGGGCAGGAGAGAGTTTCAAGGAGTATCAGTGGAGGAGGAACATGAAAAACATGACCATTTCACGTCGGACTTTCTCGAAGTTGATGGCCACCGCAGCCGCCGCAGTTGCTACCACCGGTCTCACGACCGGACATGCGCTGGGTCAGGAGACCGCGGAGCAAGCCGCAGCTGCCGAGGAAGGCATTAAGAAAATCCGTTCGTGCTGCCGCGCCTGCGGTAAGTCCGAATGCGGCGTATGGGTCTACGTAAAGGACGGAAAAGTCATCCGTACCGAGGGTGACGACACCTGCTTCAGCACCTTGGGCAGCCACTGCTCAAAGGGCCAGGCATCAATCCAGGCATGCTATCATCCGGATCGTATTAAGTATCCAATGAAGCGTACCAATCCTAAGGGCGAGGACGACCCGGGCTGGGTTCGTATTTCTTGGGAAGAGGCATATCAGACCATCGCTGACAACTGCATGCAGATCAAGGAAAAGTATGGTCCTGAGGCATTGTTCAGCTGGTGCGGTACCGGCCGTGAATGGTGCATGCAGTCTGACGCAGGTATGAGCCTTCAGCTCTTTGGTTCACCCAACATTATCGCTGCTTACCAGGTCTGCAAGGGCCCGCGTCACTTTGCCGCGGCTCTCGACAACGTTGAGGCTTGGTCATGGAGCGACGTTGACGCTCACCGTCCCGTATTGGTACAGTGGGCAACTGAGCAGACCCAGTCAAACTATGACGACTCTGCCCGTATGATTACCTCTGTTGCACGCAAGGCCAAGACCTACATCTCGGTTGACCCGCGCAAGAGCAACCTTGGCAGCAAGGCTGATTACTGGCTGAACCTGCGTCCCGGCACCGACGCCGCGCTCGCACTCGGCTGGTGCAAGATCGTTCTTGATAACGACCTCGTAGACTGGAAGTTCATCAAGAGGTGGAGTAACGCCCCGTTTATTGCAGTTCCTGATAAAGAGCCCGCAGGCTATGGCCGCGTTACCCAGCGTTACGGTTCTCCGTGGCAGTTCCAGACCCGCCTCATCAGCGAAGCCGACATCGACCCGTCAATGGTTGACTGGGAGATTGAGGGCGACGGTAACCCCATGCGTTACATCGTTTGGGATTCCATCAACGAGCGCTGGACCTACTGGCAAGCTGATCCCAATGATGCACACTGGGAGGGCGAAGACTGGAAGCCGCAGACCGAGGGTCGTATGGAAGACATTTCCAACGCTCCGTTTGACGCGGTAGCCGGCTGGATCGCAGATCTCTCTGACTTTAACCCGGCAATTGACCCGGCTCTTCATGGTGAGTTTGAGATTAAGCTTAAGGACGGCACCGTCCATACCGGCCGCCCGGTTTGGGATTATTGGTGCGATTATCTTGAGCAGTGGACACCTGAGTACACCGCTGAGGTTACCGGTATTGACGCTCAGAAGATTGTTGACGCTTGCCTCGCATGGGCAACCCGTGTTGAAGAAGACATCCCCAACGCCGGTATTAACTACGGCCTTGGTGTTGAGCATGCAGCTAACTCAACCGAGAACTGCCGTGCCATCATGGCAGCTTGCGCCATGGTTGGCGCCATCGACACCCCCGGTGGCCAGCGCGGCGCTACCATTGGTTGGACCGACGCAGGCGACATGTGCGCCGTTCTTCTTCCCGGTCCCGGTTCATTCAAGAACCTCCCGAGCCCTGATCTGTTCTCACGTATGGCCGGCAACTCCAAGATGCCGCTTCTTAACTGGTATCAGGTATGGGCAGACGCCAACGCCGTTATGGAATGCGCACATCGCGATCCTGAGGCTCCGTATGAGATCCACGGCGGCATGATTGGCTCCGGCGACCATATGAACATGGGCAACGCAACCTATAACTGGGAAGCCCTGAACATGCTCGACTTCTGCTTCGAGGCAAACCTCTGGCATTCCGCAACCTCAGGCTGCTCCGACATCCTGCTTCCTGTTTGCCACTGGCTCGAGATGAACACCTGGCGTGTATCCCAGGGTTCACAGGGCGGCTTTGGCCTTGGCTGCCGTGCGGTAGAGCCTCCGGGAGAGTGCAAGAGCGACCCGCTGTACTTCATGGAGCTCTCCAAGTACTTCGACGTTCCTGCCTTCTATGAAGAGGACGACCCGTGGCATGATATTGCCGGCACCGACAAAGAGATCGATTATCTCAACACCTGGCTGTTTGGTGCTTGCACCGTTCCGTTCAGCAACTGGGACGAGCTTTACGCTGCATTCCAGGAGCATGGCTGGTGGAACATGAAGAAGGAAGTTCCCACCGACTGGGGTACCTTCCGTCGTTTCGAGACCGGTCAGGCATACCGTCCCGGCATGCACCAGCAGGCTTACACCGGCCAGATCAACATCCCCGGCTTTGTAACTCCTACGCTCAAGCATGAGTTCTGGAACACCACCATCGAGTCCTTCTATCCTGAAGGTGAAGCCGGCCCCGAGATCGCTCCCGGCATTCACAGCGAAGCACTTCCGTATTACCATGAGCCCGAGCACGGCCCCGTTGCTGACGCTGAGACCTACAAGGAGTATCCGTTCCAGTGCATTACCGGCCGTCGTATTCCGGTTTACTTCCACTCCGAGCACAGGCAGCTCCCGTGGTGCCGCGAACTCTGGCCGGTACCTCGCATGGAGATCAACCCTGTTGACGCAGAAGCCCTTGATCTCAAACAGGGCGAGTGGGTTTGGATTGAGAGCCCATGGGGCAAGATCCGCGAGACTGTTGACCTGTATTACGGCATTAAACCCGGCACCATTAACTGCGAGCACCAGTGGTGGTATCCTGAGCTTGCAGACCAGGCAGGCGGCGGCTTCGAGCTTTCATGCGTTAACTGCCTCACTGACCGTAAGTGCCAGGACCGTTACAACGGTTCTTCCAACGTGCGTACCTACCCGGTTAAGATTTACAAGGCAACGGCCGAGAACAGCCCGTTTGGCAACCCGGTACCGTGCGGCCATGACGGCAGAGAGATCATTACCTCTGCTGACGACCCGCGTCTTAAGATGTGGGTAATTGGCGGCCCGGGTGTTTGCGCCGATAAGTTCGAGTAAGGAAGGAGAAAAACGATGACTCAGATGGCTATCGTTACCGACATCGACCGTTGCTCCGGCTGCCATACTTGTACGGTTGCCTGCAAGGTTGTCAACGATGTGCCTATTGGCAAGTATTGGACCCGTGCATGCCGCGTGGGACCATGGCCTCTGGCTGACGGTTCAGGCAATTATCCTGACGTTGATATGTACTTCCTCAGCCTTTCTTGCCAGCACTGCCAAAACGCTCCTTGCGTGGAGATTTGCCCCACCGGTGCAACCACCAAGGAAGAAGACGGTACCGTTCAGATCAATGCAGACGTCTGCATTGGCTGCGAGCTATGCATGACCGCATGCCCCTATGATGTTCGTTATCTTGACGAGGATAAGGGCGTTGTCCAGAAGTGCAACCTCTGCAAAGAGCACATTGACGCCGGCGAGTTTGATCTGCCGCGCTGCGTTTCTCAGTGCGCCGGTATGGCCAAGTGGTACGGCGACCTTGATGAGGGCATTGAGTCCTTTAAGGGTCCGCGTGGCCTTACCCTTGGTGAGTATCTCGAGGAATTCGATGACTCTCAGATCTACAGGCTTCCTGATGCAGGCAACGGCCCCTCGCATCTCTATATTCTCCGCAAGTCGGAGTGGCAGGGCTGCGACAAGCTCACATGGGAAGGCATTGACTACCAGTTTGTAAAGTAGTCTTGTAACACAAGAATAAACAAGGGGACGCAGCGCTTGTTTATTCTGCTCTGTATAGCGTGATTGGTGGGCCGCAGACATATATGTGTGCGGCCCACATTGTACTGAAACCGGTTTTGCAATTTGGGTATACTGCGCCGCACAACCTTAAAACCGGTTGGCAGTATCTGTGACAAGGAGGAACTATGCAGGTAGATGGACAGACGCTTCCCGAGAATGCAGAAGTGAATGTGCAAAATGATGGATACGATGTAATTTATATGGGCGAGCCTGCCGATGCCGGTGCTCCCGCTCGTCATGTTATTCGCACAAAACACCATGACGACGACCGTCCGGCTCCTATTCGCATCGCGGAACTCTTTGTTCACATGCAGCCCCACAAGCGCGTTTTGCGCGGCATCCTTGAGCAGTGCCTCAGCACTCCTCACTCACATGATGATGTTTTTGCACATATTGAAGAGCTCTCTGCAAAGCATCGCTCGGTTTACAGTCCCGAGAACTTCTGTGACCTTCTCGCAAAGTCAGGCGCACTTAAGAAGGTAACGGAGGAAGGCGAGGATTACCCGGAGGGCGACCCCGAGCCTCGTACCGTGGTTATTGACGGTGTAGAGTATTTGGAACCGGTAGAGCTTCCCGAGTTGTATTACATTGCAACCCCAGATGGCGCAAATGCTCTTAAAGACAACGAGAGCACTTCTCCCATGGAGGAGCTCTTTGATAAAGAGTTTAATTACCGGCCTATTTACCTGAAGCTTTTAGAGATGTGCGCTGCAGAAGAAGGCTCAACCATGCCGCAGCTGGACGCAGCTATTATTAATGACCCGCTTGTTCAGGAGCCCCGCTACTATGCAACGCGTTTTATAAGCAATCTCGAAACGGTTGGTGCGGTAAGCTGGGAGCCGGGATGGCATATAACAGATATTGGCCTTAAGGGTATTGAGCTTTTGGCAAGTGGCAGCTCTGCCGTTGAGGAGGGATAAGGCAATGGAAGAAGTTAAAGCCACCAACCTTCTTGATGACGAGGGCTGGCAGCTTGTTGTTAAAGCGGGCCGTCGCAGGTCCGCGACGTACGGGTTTCTCGCCCGTTTGTACAGAGTTGAGGTAGACGAGGAATTTTTGCATGAGCTCAAAGAGATGCGCTTCCCCGCGAAGACCGGCAATGACCTCATGGATGAAGGTTACCGTGCGATAAGCGCTTATTTGGGCAAGCCGCTGGCCGGTATGGAGCTTGAGCTGCGTATTGACTACGTGCGCGCTTTTATTGGCGACGGTACCGACGGAACCTCTGCCGCTTATCCTTTTGAGTCTGTATATACAAGCGAGAAGCACCTGCGTATGCAGGATGCCCGTGACGAAGTTCTCGCAATCTATCGCAGCGAAGGTCTCAACAAGTGCGAAGACTGGCATGATGATGAAGACCATTTAGCGCTTGAGCTTGAGTTTATGCAGTTCCTTTGCGACAAAATGGCCGATGCGGTAGAGGCAAATGATGAAGCTCGGGCGTTTGAGCTTTTGGCAACCCAAAACGGATTTCTGAACGCACATCTGTGCAACTGGGTTCCGCTCATGAATGATGATATGCGCAAGCTCGCAAAGACCGGTCTCTACAAGGGTCTAGCTTCGCTTACCGAGGGTTATCTCGAGATGGAACAAGAGCTTTTGGAAGAGCTTGTTTCGGACGAAACTGAGGAAGATGCCGAGAAACCCTTGGCTGCAACCGATGGCGGTACGCATGAGTAAGCGTGTGCGCGTTGACGGAATCCCAACCATTGCGGTTGAACCAACGCCTGAGGCTCTGCTTGTGCGCGGAGCTGTTGGTTGTGGGAAGACTCAGATGCTGGTTGAGCGTGTACAGGAGCTTTGTGCTCAAGGGTGTACACTGTCATCTATTACCGTTCTTTGCGCAACTCCTGATGCAGCCGGGGCGTTTTCTGAGCGGCTTCAAACAGCAGGTATTGAAACTTGTAAGAGCCGGGGTTTTGGAAAACAGGATGGAGCGTTAGGTCAGGAAGCTGCTGCCGGAGTATGTGTTTGCAGCGCATACGAGCTCGCTTTAGAGCTGCTCTCAGTGGCTGACAATGCCGGGCTCGGAAGTTTGGATAGCCCGCGTGTCCTTTTGCCCTATGAAGAGGACGTTTTATTTGAAGATCTCAAGGTAAGCGGCCAGGAGCCCGAGAGGCTCTGGGGCATGCTTTCATTTTTTAAGCGCAGTATGACAGAAATCTCTGATGATCATCCGGATTTTCTTATGGATGATGATGAAGCAGATGTTTACCATCGCCTTACCGGGTGGCTGTCGCGCTATGGTGCACGAATCACCGAGCAGGTCTCGGCTGATGCATCGCGTTTTTTGGCTGGCAAGGGGAGCGCCGTACGCTGTGATCATGTGCTTGTTGATGATTATCAGCTACTGAGCCGTGCTTCGCAGGTAATGGCAAATCTTTTGGCTTCAAAATCAATTTGTATTGCAACTAACCCTGATGCACTGGAGCGGGTATTTGAAGCATATCCCTATGCTCGGGGTGTTGCGGAGTTTTTAGAGGCCAACCCGGAAGCCCGCCAATATGAGTTGAACGAATTCAAAAACGGTTCAAAACCATGGCACGCTGTTAATGCGTTGCGTCAAGAAGCCGGTGAAAATGACATATTACCCATGTCTGACAAGCCTGGTGATCAATCAATTCCGGACTGGCCCTGTGTAACTGTTCTGGAGAATCCGCAGGCAGAGATTTCGCATGTAGCCGGTATTGTGTCAGACGCGCTCAAACAGGGCGAATCGCCAGAGAGTATTTATATTGTTTCGCCCGCGCCGCAGTGGAATACCGATATTTTACATGCACTGGCTGAGCGGGGTATTGCGTGTAAAGCTGCTTGCGAACCGAGCATTTACGCAATGGGTGATGTGCGCGATAACGGCTACAACACCCATTTGAGAGTGCTGGCCGCACTGCTTTTAGCAGGCAACAAGAACGATGATGTTGCATGGCGAAGCTGGTGCGCGTTTGGAGACTATCTGGCTTCGAGCAATGTGTTTGAGAAACTGGGATATATTGCAGACGCTGAGGGTTTGAGCTTGCATAAGGTACTCGAAGCCTGTTTGTATTCACATATTAAACTGCCCGAGGGAACTCCGTTATATGATTTGGCGCGGGTACTTGACGCATATCAGGCAGGATGTGAAGTAATTGAAGCAGCGCGCGGTTTACGCGGAGAAGCTCTTGCACATGCTCTTACGAGCGCTGTCTGTGGAGAAGAAGCTCCGGTACCGCCGCAGTTTGCAGCGCTTTGCGAAGGCGCTCCGCAAGATGCTGATGCGGAAGTCTTACGAGCCTATGTTTTAAAAAGAGCGGCTTTCCCGGGATGGACCGGTGGAGAATGTCCCAACGGAGCAGTGCGCATTGGCTCCATGGAGCGGCTTTGCGGGCTTTCTCCCAACTGCCTCGTGTTCGCAGGTTTTGTGAACGGATTCTTCCCGAGCCGTGGGTTTTTTGACCCGGTTGTAACGCCGCCCGGCAAGGTTGGGGCAGTTCATGCAACCGATGCACGCCGTTTGTGCGCGGCTGTTGGTAAAGCAAAAAATAATCTTGAATTTACGGCGTTTTCTGCCTTACCACAGGCAGACGCCGAGCGTTTGAATCTGAAAATTGACCGTATTGCGCTTGTTAAGCGTGTTCGTACTGCTATGGTAAGCGCCAGCGTGTTTTGCGGGGTTATGTGCGGTCAACAGAACTGTGACCGGTAAACGGTTAAACGTTTCTTTAGAAGGGAACGGTAATGAATTTTATTCTTATTCTTGCATGTACGGTAGCCGCAGTGTTTATACTGCGTGAACCGATTCGCCGCTGGCCTTATGTGTTTTATGCGCTTGCAATTGCACTCGATATACTTTTGTTTGCATGCTCATCAATGAAGCTGCCTCCCGAGATTACGCAGCTGATCGTAAAGCTTATGACACGCGGAGGTTTAGGAGCGGCGCTCTTTATAGTTGTCATGTATATTGGTGTTTTGCCGCGCAAAACCTCTGTATCGCGTTGGCTGAGGGGAATCCGAGCCGAGCTTTCTATTATTGCATGCCTGCTTATAGCGGGGCATATGGTTTATTACCTCCTGCTCTATTGTCCGAGGTTCTTTGAAGGAAAGACGGTTATCGCCAATATCCTTTGGGCCATTATTGTGGGCGTAGTTATGCTTGCATTTATTATTGTGCTGGGCGTAACATCATTCCGCGCAATTAAGCGTTATATGAACATTCGCACGTGGCGCAGGCTGCAATCAGGCGCATATATATTCTATGCATTGATCTTTGTGCATGTAATCTGCATGCTTGGTCCGAGTGCGGTTAAGGGCGGAGCGACCGCTATGACAAACCTCATCGTTTACTCAGTCCTCTTGATTGGCTATATGGTGCTGAGAATTCTCCGTGCCCGTGCCGACAAACGCGACCGTGTAGACCTCGACAAAACCGTCGAAGACCAAGGCTTTACCAAGCTCGAAGGCTAAAGCGAGCGTTTCTCGGCAAAATCTGGCGCTACATCATGAAACCGGACAAAAGGACAGACCTTTTGTCCGGTTTAATATAGCATGCATTTCCTGGATATTCCCCTTGTATATTACGTACGGGGAGAATCTTCTGTGGTGTTTTCTTCCAATTCGCGGTAGTTAATTTTGCCTGATCCGGTGTGTGGCAGCTTACTCACGAATTCATACATGTATGGTTGCATATGTTCTGACAGCTCTTTGCTGCAAAGGTCGCGAAGGCTACGTTCTGATTCTTCCATATTGCAAGCCTGGCTCATTGCTATGTATGCTTTGAGTCGTCGATTATTGCCGCAGGTAATCCCAACTACACAGGACTCTCGGACATTTGGATAACCGTTCAGCACTTCTTCGATATTTGAAGGCGAGACCTTAGATGCCACCCCATTCTCAATGGTAATAATCATACGCTTCATTCTGCCCTGTAGAAAAACAAAGCCGTCCTCATCAACATATCCAATATCGCCGGTATGCAACCAGCATGTGCCATCAGGATGGGTTTGCATGAGAGAATCATCTTTATTCTCGGCTCCTTTGTAGCCAAGCATAAATGATGCACACTGTAAACAAATTTCTCCCGATTCTCCATATTGGCATTCTTCTTTGTTATCAGAGTCGAACGCAGCAGCAACATTTTTAACAAGCGGAATGCCAACACTGCCAACTTTACTCGCGTTTTTAAACTCTAATATTGCAGTTGCACAGGTTTCACTCAGTCCATAGCCCTTTTGGATTTTTGCAGTTGATCCGTGTGACTCAAGGAAAGCATTAAGCTTTTTTTCCAAAGCAACCGTCATTCCGTCGCCTCCGATACCCACAGTAAGTAGGCCGGAGAGGTCCATTTGAGCAAGGGTTTTGTCCTCAAGCATTGATGAGACATAAGCCGGTATTGAACAGCTATGGTGAGGTTTATACTTTTTAATGTAATAAGGCCATTTTGAAGCATCGAAATGTGGAATGAGAACTGTCTCTAAGCCTAGGCACAGCGGCATGTGGACGTTGATGAGTGTCCCGTATACCACATAGGGAATCATAACGCTCAGAAAGACTTCACCGCGCTTATGCGGCATAGAGTAGAGATAATTCTGAGTGACGCAGTTGAGAGCTTCGTCCGAGAGAAGTACGGTTTTAGGCTTGCCTGTTGTGCCGCTGGTGTGGGCCAGAAGACACGTAGTATGGGGATTTTTGCTGAACTCATAGGATACGTCACGCTGGGAATTGGCCAGGAAGTCCTTCCAGGTTATGCAGATACTCTCAGATCTGTAACTATGATCAGAGTTGAACATTTGTTTGATCAATCTCAGCTTACTCGCGAGTGGCATATAATCAGCAAATGAGCAAACAACTATCTTTAATCCACCACAGGCTTTGGTAGCATTGATAACCCTATTACAGAATGTATCCATTGTGACAACATACTTTGACTCAGCATCGCGCATCAGTTCTTCCATATATGCTTGAGAAGCCTGAACATCGATAAAGTTGCAAACAGCGCCGATCTTATTGAGTGCGTATAAGGAAACAACAGAAGAGACACAAGATAGCATTACGAGCGTTACGGTATCACCTGGTTGGATGCCTATCTCCATAAATGCAACAGCAGCACGATCAATAAGGAGAAACAGCTCGCGATAAGAGAATCTTCTCCCAAAATAGTTAATTGCAATACTATCCAAGGCATCTTTATTGTTTTCTACCAGATACTCATAAATACTATATTCCGGTAAAGGTGCATTGATTGCGTCTTCAGAGTAATATTTCAGCCAAGGTTTATCTACTGATGGATATCCGGTGAGGGGATTTGTTTCAGACATAGTGGATGTTCTCCTTAGCTCGTATCAGAAACTTTATGTTTTATAATACAAACTGAGTTTACTATACACAAAAAATGCATAAAAGTCAAATTAGGTAAACTGTATTCATAGGAAGCGTAGTATTGTTTATTTACTTTTTGAGAATACAATCATCGGATTGTAAGCCATACTACCGTTTCATTAAATGTGGTATGCATGTATTGTTGAAAGAAGGGGCATCAACATGCCATTGCAAGATCCCATTGGCATCTGGTTTTCTGAACTAAAGGATAACTGGGAAAACAGAGAATTCTTCTATGACTTCTCGATGCATCAAAATCAAAGGCATAATGATATCTGCCGTCATTACGGCGATTTTCCGGATGGGCGACGATATGGCGCTTTTATTTTCCCGTGCAGTGACCCATGGCCTTCCTCAACAGATATATTGATCATGAAAGAAACGGGGGAACTTGAGACCTGTACTCCCGCAGAATATGAAAGCTGGGATTTGCCTAATCACTGGCCGCTTACCATTGTATCTTCTCCCAGCGGGAAGAGCCTTGTCTGGATCATAGAAAAAGAATTGCGGGCATGGCATCCGGATCCAAAAGAAGAACGCTTCATGCGCTATGACAGCGATTCTGAAAATCGTCTTGGCGATAAGCTGGTTAAGGATGCCAAAATGTATGCTGACGGTATTTTGGAACTCTTATGCGAAGACGGGGAAATCCTTCATTATCTCTGCGACGAAAATATTGTTCTTGCCCCTTGGGAAGATGGCTGGATTCCGGCCGATGAAAGAGAGCACTCAGAGCTTTTTCCATGGAAGAACGGGATGCCTCAGAAAAAAGACCGTTTTTGTTCCTTCCCGGATTCATTCATTTTAATGGTTCGCAAAGAAGATGCGTGGGCTGAGTTTATGGGATGTGGCGTGAGACGCGTCTGTTTTGAACCGGGACTCGAAAGATTGGAGGGAGAGATTCTCTCCTCAAATCCCAACCTTGAAACAGTGACCATACCAGCCTCGATTCAATACGTTGATTTTGGTGCTTTTATGTGCTGTACAAATCTCAAAAAACTGGTAATTGAAGGGGATCTGTCCCGCATAGCGAATTGGGATAAAGAAGCTTTCTATGGCTGTCCCTGTGAGGAACAATATTTGAGCCTTCGAAATTCAATCCAGTAGCCATAGAGCTGTAGCGTATGTATCAAATGATGTTGTGGGCATTAGTCAAAATTGAATTCGGAGAGCCAGTGCTGGTTTAAAGAGAGGCAGATTATGAACAGGGACGATCTTATTTCTTACGTAAGAGAAAAAGAACCAAATATCTGTCAGATCGTTGTATTAAAAGATGGAGAAGAGCTTTTTGCCAAGGAGTGGAACGGATATAAAAAGTCGGATTGCACACACGTCATGTCCGTTACAAAGAGCATAATGAGCCTGCTTTTTGGCATTGCAATTGATAAAGGAATGATAAAAGATACCGGAGAGAAGGTTATTTCATACTTCCCTGATTATGTGGTCAAGCGCGGAGAAAAGACCATATTTGAGGTAACTATTAAACATTTGTTGACAATGCGCGCGCCGTACAAGGGGAAAGGAGACCCATGGTCAAAGGTGTGCTCAAGTGAAGATTGGACAAAGACATCGCTCGATTTTCTCGGCGGCAGAAAAGGTATTACTGATGAGTTTGATTACAGAACCGTTTGTCTGCATATTCTTTCTGGGATTCTCTATCGAGCAACAGGGATGCTAACGGTCGATTTTGCAAATGAGTATCTTTTTATGCCACTTGGCATAGCAGAGCATAAGAACTTCTACGCAAAAAATGCCGAGGAACATAAGCAGTTTACCATTGAAAAAC
This sequence comes from Coriobacteriales bacterium, assembly GCA_017515595.1. Lineage (GTDB taxonomy): Bacteria > Actinomycetota > Coriobacteriia > Coriobacteriales > UMGS124 > RGIG5691. Next base: position 10,352 of record JAFWFL010000022.1, on the reverse strand, counting down.
AGCCCAAAGAAAATGTATGGTTTGCGGATCCTCAGGGGCTTGGAACACCGGGTTATGGTCTGTGTATGAGTGCGACTGATATGGCTAAAATTGGCCAGTTGTGCTTGAACAACGGTATGTGGAAGGGGAATCAAATTGTCTCTCAAGAGTGGATTTCCCAGATGACAAGTCCGAGAGCGGTAGAAGGCGACTTTTATCGAAATATGCAGTATGGTTATCTATGGTGGATAATCCATCCTGAAAAGAATATATACGCCGCAATTGGAAACAGCGGAAACGTTATCTATGTCAATCCTCCGGAGAATACAGTTGTTGCAGTATCTTCCTATTTCAAACCCACCGTATTCGACAGAGTCGATTTCATAGAAGACACTCTTCTCCCATGTTTTCAATAGTGATTAACAAAAGAGTGCCGGTAAACAAAACCCCGCTATTACTTTTTGCTGCTGTAATAGCGGGGTTTTTCATTTATTGGGACTCAGCGTTTACTGCTAAGAATACTATGCGTTTGCAGCAAAGTGCTGAGCAGCACGACGGCCGGAGTAAACAGTGTTGCAGGCGTCGGTGCCGGGAACCTCGATGGTGTAGGTCTCACGATAATTCATGTTCGACTCGGTACCGGTAGCATAGAGACCGGCGATGGGGCTAAAGTCCCAACGAACTACCTGGAAGTCACGGTTAACGAGCAGGCCACCAACCATGCCATGGCATACGGCAACGAGACGTGCTGCGAAGAACGGGCCGGTCTCGAACTTAGCTGACAGATACTCGGCAGGCTTGTTGAACATCTTGTCTTCGCCGGCTTCAACATACTCGTTGTACTGAGCGATGGTAGCAGCGAGTTTCTCAGGATCTGCACCAATGGCAGCTGCAAGTTCTTCAAGTGTCTCGCCTGAGAAGAAGTTTACGTCCTCTGGATCAGCACCCTGGGCAATGGCCTTATCGAGAAGGTCGCCGGCGAATGCAGCATCAAAGATTGAGTAGCACTCTTCCTGTGCCATGAAGGCATTAAGCGGTGCACCGGAGAATTCCAAAGCGCTGGCTTCGTTGCAATAACGCTCGCCGTTTTGGTTAACCCAGCAGCAATTAAGACCCTTGCTGCCACCCCTGGTGGCGCCAAAGGCACGCAAATCGCCATCATCACATACGCAAGAAACACCGCCGAGGAAGCAGCGCTGGATGCATACGTCAACGCCGCCTACCTTAAGTGCCATATTAAGGCCGCTGCCGTCATCGGTGAAGTAACCGTCGCAGAAATAACGTCCAACAGGAAGTGTGCGGAAACGCTTTGCGATCTCTTCCTGGCTACCGCCACAGCCGCCGGTTGCGAGAACAACAGCCTTGGCATTGAACTGAATGACCTTGCCCTCAGCGTTAACAGCATAGGCGCCTACTACAGCATCACCGTCAGTGATCAAATCAACACCGGTGGTTTCAAACAAGATTTCTCCGCCATGGCCGGTAAAGTAATCTGCCATAGGGGTTGAATAATACTGCCAAGCTACATGGTCGCCCGGGAACCAGTGGAATGTATCGAATTCGCCCATATCACGGTAGTTGTCAACCTGACCTGTGAAAACAACGCCCTTCTCAGCCAGCCAGTCAATGTTTGCACCTGAAGCCTCGAGCATATCCTTCCAGGTCAATGGGTCAAGACGATAGTTAAAGAACTTTGCATCACGGTTCATAATCTCGTTGACGTCGAGATCAATACCCTGCTCCTTCTGAAGGAAGCTGCCTACACCGGCAAGACCTTCAGGTCCACGACGCTCAAGTGTTTTAATGGTATCGATGATTGTGACCTTAAAACCATCATCAATTGCCTGTACGCCGGCAGCAAGACCAGAAAGGCCTGCTCCGATTATAAGCAGATCTACATCTTTGGTCTCAGAAACCTGAGCTGCGTAATCCGGTTGCTCTGCAGGAGCTTCATCGGCAAGAGCGACACCCGTGACGGTAGTTGCTGCCAAAGCAGCAGTTGCGGAACCCTTCAAAAAATCTTTCCTGGTAAGCATAATGAACTTCCTTTCTTTGTTACCTGCCAACATAAGCAAATGCTTGGATTTGGCATTTTCTGAACAAACAAAAGGCCTTGAAGTGTCCTTGGTAGGATCTTCATTAGCTTAAATAATCTTATACCCCTTATTTAGATAATTTATTCATCAAAACTTATTTATCAAAATGTTATTCTGTCTTCATCCCCCTGTGAACGGTAACTCTCAATGCATATTTGAAAATGGAATAATTAAAGCAACCCCTCTGTATCTTGGTAGCAGAGGGGTTGCTTTAATTCAAAGGTTATAGTTTATGCACCACAGGCGTGGTCTGCGGCGATCATACCAAAGGTAAGGCCAAGGCTTTGGGTTGAGCCGGGGAGGTTAACGCCATAGGTTTCGCCCGAGAAACCATCTGCATCTGATCCTACCAGGTAAAGACCTGGGATTGGCTTTGCGTCTTCATTGAGTACCTGAGCGTTTTCGTTAATGCGGATGCCGCCCACAGTTGTCAGGAGCAGCGTGAACAGGCGTCCTGCATAGAATGGAGGAGTGGTAAGCGGCTTCAAGAACTCGCCCGGTTTGCCAAAGTCAGTATCTTCACCTTGTGCGCAAAGCTCGTTATAACGCTCAACAGTAGCAATGAGATTCTCAGCAGGGACACCCATCTTTTGGGCAAGCTCTTCAAGGCTGTCTGCCTTCAGAACGTACTCGGGTTTGCTTTCAAGGAATTCTTCGAGACCGGCGCGTGTTTGGTCAAGAACTGTGCCAGCCATAATGTAGCTACCGGCACCAATGAGTGTTGCGTAGGTCTGATAGAAATCAACCAGAGCATCATCCATCAAAGACCAGGTTGCATCTTGCATATCGATTGCATTCGCTGCTTGTGTGAATACCGCGAGCTTCTCGGTAACAAAACGGCGGCCGTCTTGGTTAACCCAAAGCTGGTAAGGCTCATTGCGGAAAACCTGGTTAATATGGTCACCCATGCTGCTGGGAAGCGGAAGTGAACCACCCATCATCTGAAGGCAGAGGCTTCCCTTGTGTGCAGCACCAACCTCTTTTGCCATATGAATGGCATCACCCGTTGCACCCGGGCAGCCCGAGAATGCCATTTGCTTCATGTCGCTACCAAAGGTGGCAACATACTCCGGGTCATTGGCAAAACCGCTCGCAGCTAAGATAACTGCTTTGGCATTGATTTGTAAAATTTCGCCATCATGGTCGCAAATAACACCGGTTACCGCACCGTCAGTAGTTACAAGCTTCTTGGCAGGGCAGTCGGTATAGATGGTGATGCCAAGCTCTTCGGCAATAGTTTCGAGAATAGCGATTTGTCCGGCGCCTTTAGTGCTGATTTGGCCGGTCTTCTCGATGACGGTTGGCTTATAGGCGTGTGCTACCAGGAGGTTTTCGCCCAATACTGCCATGAATCCGCCTCCGCGGGGCTCGACCAAATCAGAGAACCAGTCAATTGCCTGACCTGATGTCTTTGCGAGTTTCTCCCACAGAATGCGGTTGACACGGTAGTTATGGAATTCACATTCGTCATGAAGAACCTCAAGGTAGGTGTAGTCAATACCGGCTTCTTTTTGCATGCGGCTGCCCACGCCAAAGCAAACCTCGGCAAAATTGGTGGCGCCACCCACATAACCAAGCTTTTCGACCATAATGACCTTAGCGCCGTTTTGTGCCGAGCGGATAGCGCTCGAAAAGCCGCCGATACCCGATCCCACAACTACAACGTCTGCCTCTTCCAAAGCGGTTGGCTCAAGCGAAGCTGCTTCTTCAGCAAGAGCGGAAGAAGCAGAGAGTGCGCATACACCCAAAGCTCCAATAGCAGCGCCTTCAAGAACATCCCGCCTTGTCATAGTAGTAAGATTAGCCATAATTCGTACCTCCGATTTCGTTACCAAAAGTACACCTACGTTACCCAGCATATGAAGTATGCCGTGGCGTGGTAATCATAGGATTATTCCTTACGCAAAGCATCAACCAAATCTGGTGAAATCGAGTTTATTACACATTATTCCGGCAATTGCCTGAGCATGTTTGAGAGATTATACTACGCAGGAATAATCGCTGGCGTCGATAGCGATGACAACAGCGATGTAGAAGGCATATGGGCGGAAGAACCGTATCGTAATCAGGGTCTGGGCTCTTATTTCTCAGCGAGTTTGGACGCGAAGCGAAAGAAAGCGATGCTTACGTCATACTGCTGGGTGTATGCGACTGGAGTATAAATTTCTTCTTTAAGAATGGATACAGCGTAAGAGGTAAGCTGGCAGATTACCCCAAAGGGTATGATGCCTATGAGCTGGAGAAGAGACTATGATATAGCACCCGTGTTATGAGGGCTCGATGGGGTTTGCGAAGGCGATGAGCTAAAATGCTGGCAGAAGAAAAGAAAGCTAAGGAGGCTAATAAAACCGTATGAATACTGAGATTAGAGGAACCAACATTGTATTGCGTGAGCAAAGAGTCGAAGATGCAAAATTTTTTGCCTATTGGTTTAACCAGCCGCAGGTTATGTTTCAATGCGGCTTTACTGAGTCTACCAATGAAGAAAAAGAGATAACCAGCATCACCGTCAACCATAAAACAGAAGACTCGGTTTGGTATACCATCACAGATTTAGACGGCAATATCATAGGTGAGACAGGATTACTGCGCATGTGGCCCGCATGGCATTGTACCGATCTCTCAATTATTATCCCTGATTCAAAGATGCAGCACAAAGGATATGGAACCGAAGCAATCAGCATGATGCTTGATCTCGCTTTTAAGCAATACGACATGAACCGTGTAGCCATTGGCGTGGTAGGACTGAATACCAACGCTTTAGCATTCTACAGAAAAATCGGGTTCAAGCAGGAAGGTATTCAGGAACAAGGATACTATTACAATAACGAATACAGCGATTTTATCATGATGCGCATCCTTCGCCATGAATGGAAACAGTAAGCTGGAGTAGGTTAGAAGCCATTGACAAAAAGAGGTCACTTTGCATCTGCTTTTTCTTTATCTGATTGTAATTAATGTTATTACTTTTATGATATTTGTCTGGGATAAGCATGTAGCCGCAAACGGTAATGACGTTAAAAAGCGTGTTCCTGAAGCATATTTGCTCGGGCTTTGCCTTATTGGTGGTTCTGTGGGAGGAATGCTCGCCATGTACACTGTCCGCCACAAAACCAAGAAGTGGTACTTTGTTTGGGGTCTGCCATTCTTTATCATTTTGGACTTCGCTGTGGTTGTGGTCATGCAGATGTGCGGACTCATTTAGAATGAGCGGCCTTCTTTGCTCCCCATTATATGATTACCGTCATCAAAAGGTTTGAAACTTGCTCTTATATTTGAGCTCTTGTTGATTGTTTTTGCATCTCTGTTAAAATCACTTCTGTATATTGAAATATAGATGTTTACTAGAATATCTGATTATTCTCAGAAGAAAGGAGTTGAGATATGGGGCTGTTTCGTCATGATAATGTAATGGACTGGCATCGTAAGAATAAAATTACTACTTTTGCAACCGCAAAATCACGCCAGAAAGCCGAAGCTGTATTTGAGAAATGCTGCCAGCACTCTTCGCAGGACCAATTGCTGGAATATGCGTTTGTTGACCGATGCTGGTTTATTCCGGTTGCGCTGAAGTATATGGACGATGAGCATCTCATACAGTACGCATGCCGCAAACCGGCTATCGAAACCAACGGGTATATTACTGAGGAAGAAAAACGCAAAGAACAAGGAGAAGTACTCGCGGTTCAGAGTCTTCATTCTTCTGAGGCAATTGCGGAATTGTATCTCTTGTACCGGCAGCCCGGAGTCAATTCTTTTTATTCGGGATCGTACGGCAATCAGTATGGGAAAAAACGCAGAGAAGCATTAGAAAGCAGAATCGGAGAAACAGAAGCTGCATATATCATCAGAAGACTACGTGATAACGGTGAAGCAATTTCCCCGGATAGCTGGCTGGCTCAAAAAATAACAAACGATGAGCTTAAGCATGAATTGGGTTTGGATGTTACAAAAGACTGGGTTATTAGCCGTTATAAAGAGTTCCCGGAATTAAAGAGAGCTCAGCTGCTAAGAAGTATGCTGACCGATGATGAGATTATTGCGGTATTAAGAGACTCAAGATACAGCTATGATGCCGAGAAGTACCTTTTGCCTACGATTCAGAATGAGCGTTTTTTAGCAGAACGTCTCTTGCAATGTAGGCCATCTGATATTTATAGTAGCTTCCGTGATTTGGTACGCACGGTATTGCCGCTTATTAAAACACCGGAGTTATTGGATCCTTTGCTTTTTATGAATCCTCTCGATGGCTTTACTGCGATATACGTTATTCAACATACTGACAATGCAGGCACCTTGTTGAAGTTTAGAAAGAAGTTAATCTCATTACGCGGAAGTATTTACCAAGATGAAGAATCAACCCACTTCATGAATAAGCGTCCGGAACCTTCAGATAACAACCTGATCATCTTAGTTGGTTATAATGCAGGACTTCAAAACATATGGTTTGAATTGAACCTGAAAATCAAGCGCCTTATGCCAAATGATACCTGCACAATGAAGTATGTGGAGCTGTATCGAAAGAATTAGATGCGCTATAAGCGGCGAGATGCCTTATTATGTATGGTTATCTTGGTATATTAGGATTTCTGGCAATACCTTAATCCGAGAAGGGCGGAAGTATTGCAACCGCCCTTCTCGGATAATCAGATAATAGTTCTGTCTTTTAAATCAATTGCTACTTCTCTATGCCCAGTGCATTTAATACAGCCAAGCGTCCAAATGTTACTGCCTTTCCGCAATGGATACCACCGTAATACCAGGGGTATGTCATGCCGTAGAAACCACCCTGGTCTGTACCAGCGGCATAAAGCCCTTTGATGACGCTTCCGTCAGGTCTCAAAACTTGGATATTTGTGTTGACCCTTAAACCGTTTATGGTGATAAGCGGGAAGGGATACATCTTGATGGCATAGAAGGGAGGTGTACCTATGTGCGACAGACGTATCGCGTATTTCCCAAAATCCTCGTCGACGCCAAGATCGGTCAGCTCGTTGTATCTGTCGATGGTAGCTTTAAGGGTATCGCTATCCATCTGAGGATCCTGCTCCTTCATTACTGCAAAAAGCCCGTCGATTGAGTCGGCTGTAACCATCTCTCCAGTTTCCAGGAAAGGTGTAATCCACATAGCCTCGAACTCCTCAGCATCTTGAGGAACGTAGAAGCTGTTTACAACCGCACCTTTGACCGGAACGGTGCGCGAGCAGATTGTGGTATGGAAGCGCGTCATATCCTCCCAGTAATTGGCGTCAAAGATTGTCCACCAATGCGAGCCGGGGCACTTATAAGCGGCATTTGATATAAAGTCATATGGTCCGTCTTCGTTGACAAAGCGCTCACCAAAGCAGTTAACACGCAGGAAAGGCTGCGAGCCCGGGTTCCAGCCGTTCCCGGTCTGAGTGGCGCGGTCCATGGTCATAGTGCAGCCTAAACGGTCATAATCTGCGCCTGCCCAAACTGCCATGCTAATGCCGTCACCGGAGCCAAACATACCTATTCCCTCAACCATATTGAGGATACCACGGCACATGTCGTTCTTCATTGCCTCGTTGGCGAGATATCCGCCGGTGCAAAGGATGACGCCTTTTGATGCGTTGAACTGCACATATTCGCCATCCGGATTCTTTGCTATGACACCGGTTACTGCGCCGTCTTCCAATACCAATCTAACTGCAGGAGTTAGGTAACGGATATCGAGTCCAAGTTCGACAGCTTGATCAACGAGAGATTGCCAGCATACTCCTGATCCTACGGTATTTGGTCCCAGTTCATTATAGGGCTCAATATAGGGCACATGCGAGATGGGCGGACTCATGTGCTTGCCCTGAGTGTCTTTATTGTCTGTTTCGATTGCGATGCCGAGTGTGCCGTCAGCGGTAACAACGCTTGTAAACCAGTCCATTGCCTCGCCGCTGCGATCATACCACAGATTAATAAGACGCTGATCTGCGAAACCGCACGAGTAGTAGAAGAGGTCGTTTGTGATGTCAGCACGGTTGAATTCAAGTCCGAGAGCCTGCTGCGCCTTGCTGTTGATACCGCCAAACCAGTTGGGGCCCATTGGAGTTGCAAAATACGTATCATTTCTCTCGAGAAGAACCGTTTTTGCACCTTCCTGGACAGCCGTAAGTGCTGCGGGAACACCGGTAATTCCTGCACCGACGATGACAAGATCAAAATCTTCGACGCTAATGATTTCAGATGGATCGATATCAGCAGGTGGGATCTTCCAATCAGGTATGCTGCTGGATTGACCCGGAGCGCCTGCTTCATCTGCGAAGGCTCCTTTAACATGGGATGCGGATAGTGCAGATACGGTTGTTGTGGTAACAGCAGCTGCACCCGCGATGAATTGACGCCTGTTCATTCTCATTTCCATGCCCATTACCTACCTTTCAGGACTTCCGATTACTATGTCTGCCAGAGAGCTAGTTTCTAATTATGCACCAAACACCGGACCGTTACCCGCAGCGACTTCTGCAACAATATAGCCGCTTGCGTTCGAGAAGCCCGAGGTTGAGCTGCCCCAAATATAAGGTACGCCCCAAAGGTCAGCGTCTCCGCCGCCCATATAAAGACCTTCGATGGGATTCTCGTCAGCATCAATTGCCTGGCATGTTTGGGTGGTCTTGATGCCACCCATGGTAAGCCAACCAATAGCTTCGTTCTCGAGAAGATAGAACGGACCATTCTTAAGCTCTACCAAGTAGCTGGGATCCTTGAACATCTGAGCGTCGTAACCATCTCTGCAGTATCCGTTATAACGCTCAATAGTAGCTGCCAAGTGTGGCATGCCCGCTGCTTCTGCAAGTTCCTCAATGGTTTCGCCCTTCCAGGCCCATCCTTCTTCGATTGCTTCGTTGACAGAATCCTGCATATCAGTAAGCACTACACTCCAAAGATCCATGTCACCTTTTGCCATGTGCTCTTTAGCGTTGCCCATGAGGTTTACAATCTCTGTCTGCATAAGCATGTCAATTTGTGCTTGGTCAACAACAACATACCACTTATCGTTACGGATCATGGGTTCTGCTGCCCACATCATGCCTTCGGTTACCGAGGACTCCTTCATAATACGGTCTCCGTGTTTATTGACATAAAGTCCGCCCAAGAAGCAGAGAGTAAATGCCGAGCACTCGGTTGGGTCATATTTTGCGAATTCATGAGGTGACTTGGCGTTTCCACCACCAAGAGCGGAGCCTGATGTCGAGAAGTTCTTGCCCATTTGTGCGCCTACGCGTAAAGCCTCTTTGACACCCCAGCCGTTATTGAAGGGGTTTCCTGGCGGGCAGTAAAGATGGCAGCCACCGTAGTATTGTGATGTCATTTCTTTATTCTGAAGGAAGCCGCCTGTAGCCACAAAGGTTATAGGGGCATTGATATCAACAATGCGGCCGTCTCTCTCTTGTACACGAGCTCCAATAACAGCTCCGGAATCATTAGTTAGGAGGTTTTGAGCGGCGCACATCCAGCGGACATCAGCACCTTCAACAAGCTTGTCGAAGTACTCGGCGCGGTCAAGACCTTGTGCCAAGAACATATACATGGTGAGGTTGGCATCAATAGGTGCGTCAGCAGGAGCACCAACAAAGTTACCCATAGTAGGCATACCGGTATCTAAGATGAGCTGGCATGATTTGCTCATGCTGTAAAGAATGTTGCTCAAAAGCGGCGGGTTCATTTGGTAGTGAGACGCGGCATATAGATGATTAAACAGCTCTTCTACGGTTACGCAGCGAGCTTCAGCCTTTTGCTGCTCAGTCTCGACGCCCATGCAGCCTGCAATAGTACAGCAATTGCATGCGGCAAAGCTTGGTGCTGCCTCAACGCCAATAACATTGAGTCCCAGTTCATGCGCGTGCGCAACAGCGATCATACCGGCGCAACCACCGGCGCCAATGACCAAGAGGTCGCAGCTTTCTGTAGCGTCTGCTTCTTGTTGGATAGGTGCTGCTTCTGCAGCAAACGAAACCGGAGCCACTGCACCGAGTGCAACAGTTCCACATGCGGTATTACGTAGGAAATCTCTTCTGGTGCAACTCATAATAACCTCCCATGTAAGACATGTTTGAGCTTCTCTTTTGTTTGCCCAAACGAGATAATAGTTTAGCATACTATTAAAGTAAGCATGGTATGAAGCTCCCAGTGGTTTTTGGACAGTCTAGAGGGGGGTTCGCTGCTTCGATACTCTGTTTGCGGCACTTTGCTAGAATGCACGGCCTTTTTTCCCATTATATGGCTACCGTCATCAAAAGGCTCGAAGCTTGCAATTGCCTG